>CALUTB010000068.1 GCA_944323575.1 uncultured Mailhella sp.
ATGACCGTTGTGCACACACGTTCTTTTCGGCCATTTGTCTCGCTGCCATTGTCATCTTTTATATTTAATGAGTCCTGAATCTAGGCAAGAGCCGAAATTAAAAGTAAGTATCCCCCGACGTTGCCGGGGGATACTTACTTTTCTCCTATACTTGTGAGTGAAGACAATATGGTACCTACACAGCTATTTCGTATATGCCAGATTTTGTTCTTTCGCCATAAAAACACCTTTTTTGATGTGGAAGGATCCTGAACAACTCCGTCTTATCGAAAAGATGTTTTTTAGGTATAACTTTTTTGTGGTCTACCCGCTTATCGGAGGTTTTCTGTTTCGTCGGTCGCTTCCGCTCTCTCAATATTCTGAAGGGTAAAAAGAAAAAACGCGGAAAAAAGGCTCTGCGCTTTTCTTCAGAATCATATCATGCCGAAGGTAGATCTTCGGCCTGCCGGTCTGCCGTATAAATACCCAGCTTTCTCATTCTATGCTGCAACGTGGAACGGTTAATACCCAGCAGCGATGCCGCTCCGTATTCTCCCCCCAGCTTTCCGCCGCTCTTCTTCAGTGCCTGAAGAATATGATCGCGTTCCATTTCCGCAAGAGTTTTCAACCGGTCGGACATGGAATCCCGCTCCGCAGACCCCTTGTCCGCGCTTTCGTCATACGCGACCCTGCCGCGTACCATTTCATTGATTTCCTTGCTATTAACAGTTTTCGTCTCACTGTAAGAAAGCATGATGTGCAAAAGCACATTCCGCAATTCCCGTATATTGCCGGGCCATCCCCATTCCTGGAATATCTTCATGATGTCCTTGGCGAACAGCACATTCATGGGCACAGGAGGGATGGCATATTTTTCAGACAGCTGTGAGACGATTTCTCTCACAAGATACGGAATTTCGTCCTTGCGTTCTCTCAACGGAGGAATGGTAAGCACATAGCTTGAAAGTCGGTAAAAAAGATCAGAGCGAAACGCTCCCATTCTTATGGCCTTGTCTATGTCTATATTGGTCGCCGCAATGAATCTGACGTCCACTTTCTGCGATGTACTTTCACCCACGCGCTCGAAGGTCGAGTCTTCCAGAACCTGCAACAGCTTGCTCTGCATGTCCTTGCTCAGATCACCGATTTCATCCAAAAACAGTGTTCCTTTCTGCGCCATTTCCAGGCGGCCTATGCGCTTTTCCTCGGCGCCGGTAAACGCTCCCTTGCAGTGGCCGAACAGTTCGCTTTCAAACAGCGTGGGGGAAAGAGAAGGACAGTTGACCTTGACAAAAGCGTTGCCGCGACGCGGACTTCTCAGGTGAATCTCGCGGGCAAGCATGGATTTGCCTGTTCCGCTTTCACCGACAATGAGCACGGGGATATTGAACCGGGCTATGGACAACACCTGCTTCATGACATGCTGCATGGAAGAGTTGTGGTAGAAAAAATGACTCTTCTCATGCCTGGAGCCGGATATTTTCGGAGAAGATTTTCTCTTTTCCTGCTGCATGGATGCACCCGGCGCAAACTGAGCGGCAAGAATGACACCGAGACAGCTCGCTATGGCGGGAGAAATTTCCGTCAGAAAATTGGTAATGGCAAAAAGATCTGTAGGCTGTTTCAAAAAGGAACAGTGAAGAGTAGCGAATATTCTGTTGTTCAGCATAAGTGGGAAAGCCATGGTCGTGGTCAGACCGGCCTCCATGAGCGGATGCGGAATAATGCTGGAAAAAGTACTTGCCAGATCGGTAATCACCACCGGCTTTCGCTCCGCAATGACCTTGCCGGCCACGGTGTTCAACGGATCGGCAGGACGACTGGCAGACAGAGATTTAATGACGGTGCCCTCAATGGAAGTAAAATAGGAGAGCATTCCGCCTTCGGAATCATAAAGATTGATGGCAAGTCTGTCGAACTTGAAAACGGAAGAAAGCTCCGCAGACAGCGTTTTACAAAAATTGGTCCGGGAAACGCTGCTACTCAGGCTGTAAAGCAAGTGTTTAATGACATAATCAGCTTTCTTATGAAAATTCTCAGTCTGCATTTCACGGATCTCCGACAGCGATGAATACTATTTAATAAGTGACCATATAGGGGACGAATATTTAATAACGCTTAATAATTATATCATAATTCATGTATGACGTTCATTCATCTTACTGACAAATACGATACTGATGATGTCTCGTATTGATGCGACTGCGGCGAAATTCCACAACGGCTCCGTCTATGTCGAAAGCCTTTCTCTGCACTTCAAGCAGCGGCAGTTCATATTTGAGGTGAAGAAATTTCTGATCCTGGGCATCAGCAAGAACCGCCTGGAGCACTTCCGTCGCCTTTATGACGAAAACCCCGAAGCGCTGGTAGTACTGCTCATACAAGGTATTGGGCAATTTGTTGAGATTACATGTAAAATTCGGAAACCTCGCAACAGGCAGCACAATAAACTCATTAATGACGGGCTGCTCATCCAGCACCCGGATACGGTGAATGCGTATGACTTCACTGCCCTGGGCTATGTTGAGCGCCGATGCCTCTTCCCTGCTGGCCGCGTCATGCTGAATGGCGGTAGTTCGGGAAAGAGGATATACTCTGTGGCCCTTCACATCATACAACATGAAAAAGGGGAACATGGTGCTGTCGGCATCGAGAACGGCCACGGCCGTTCCTTTTCCCTGAAAGCGAACCAGCCTTTTTTCCTGCGTGAGTTCGTTCAGTGCCTTGCGCAGGGTACCCTGACTGACTCCGTACTCGGCAGCAAGGGCCATTTCACTGGGAAGAAAACTTCCCGGTCCCCACTCTCTTGCTGCGATTCTGTGCAGAATGGAAGACTTTATCTGAGCATACAACGGGGTAAATGTCAGTTTTGTCATGATATAATCCAGACTCCTCACGGTTCTCTCACATATTTATTATGTAGTTCCGGAACGCCCGGACATGGAAACATTCTCCGGTAACACCAAAAATATTTCATCATTCATCGGCATATAAAAGAACATAATATTCACAGAAACAGCCTTGTTTTTTCATATAAGCAATATTAATAACGGACTCGATGAAACAGACAGTGATTATAAAACATTCTGCGTATATGTTTTCCTGCTGTCTGCAGGCGGCATGCATCGGATATGACGGTATGACTCTGAAAACTCCGACGGCGGAACTTTCCCTCAAGAATGTTCCGCCGTTTTCTTCATATGAAAGACAAAGACCTTCAGAGAAAGGTTATGCGCTGCGATACAGCTTGGTCATAACGATTTCACGATGTCCCAGAGCCTCGGCGCTGGTGAAGCGGCCGTTGGCGGTACGGACCATCATCTCAAGCAGAAGATCACCGGCCTGATCCAGATTCATTTCACGTCGCATGAGCGGATTCACGTTCACGTCGATATGTTCGCTCATGGTACGGATGGTGCGGGGGTTGGCGGAGATCTTGATGACAGGCACGATGGGGTTGCCGATGACGTTGCCCTGGCCCGTAGGGAAGAAGTGAACTACGGCGCCGGCAGCGGCCACCAGCGTAACCATTTCGGCAGCGGCGGAAGAAGAATTCATGAACCACAGACCGGGATGCGTGGGAGCTTCCGCGTAATCAAGGCAGCCGTCCACCATGCACTTCTTGCCGATTTTCTGAATATTGCCGAGGGCCTTTTCTTCAATGGTGGTCAGGCCGCCGAGAATATTGCCCTTGGTGGGCTGAGAATCAGACAGGTCGTTGGTCTTGTTGGCAATGATGAAATCATTGTACTCGTTCCACATGTCCATGAACTGCTTGGCGATTTCGGGCGTGCGGCAACGCTGGGCCACGAGGTGTTCGCCGCCGGTGATTTCCGAAGTTTCACCGAAGAACAGCGTATTTCCGTTTTCATACAGCTTGTCGAAGGCGTTACCTACCGTGGGGTTGGCAGCAATGCCGGACGTGGTGTCGGATTCGCCGCACTTGCAGGAAACCCACAGTTCATTGATGGAGCATTCCACTCTCTGCTGTTCGGTGGCGTACTGAACAAGTTCCTTGGCCTTGCGGGAGGCTTCGCAAATGGTGTTGTGGTCGCCGTGCTGTTCAATGGAGAAGCCGTACACGGGCTTGCCGGTCTTGGCGATGCCGTCGGTAATAACCTTGGTCCATTCAGGTTCAATACCGATGACGATGACGCCGGCTACGTTGGGGTTGCAACCGAGGCCGATGAGAGTACGGAAATGCAGTTCAAGGTCGGCGCCGAACTGAAGACGTCCATAATGATGCGGCAGAGCCATGGTTCCCTTGACCGCGGCTTCAACAGCCAGGCAGGCGGCATTGGAAAGGTCATCGAGGGGCAGGATGATGACGTGGCTGCGTACACCGACTCGACCGTTTTCGCGGCGATAGGCCATGACTTTCGTATTCTTGAGATCCATGATTTACCACCTCTTGGTCTTGACGTTATGGACATGCAGATGTTCGCCCTTCTTGATGGGAGCCACAACCTTGCCGATATCCACACCATATTTGATGACGGTATCGCCCACGTTCAGATCTTTAAGAGCCACTTTGTGTCCGATCGGAATATCATCGAGCACCTTGAATTTAATCGTGTAGTCTTCCTTCATGACCCAGCCTTCCAGTTCCTGACCGGCCTTGATCCCCTCTACCGTGATGACGCCGACGCTGTCGCCGTCCTGATGGACCAAAAACTGTACGGACATTGATTGCCTCCTTTGGGATATTACGTTGCGTCATTCATCTCATGCTTTATATCTTATACAAGACATGAAATACGGGATAAAATTACCACCACTTGATGCGTTCTGTCACATAATCACGAATCTTGACGAATTCGGGATCGTCATAGCGACGTGGCCGCGGCAGATCCACAATAACTTCTTCACGAATGGTGCAAGGCTTGGGAGAAAGAATAAGAATACGTTCAGCTAGGTAGACGGCCTCCTCAATATTATGGGTAATGAACGCCACGGTACTTCCCAGTTCCTTCCAGATGCGCATAAGCTCATCTTCGAGGTAGTAACGCAGCTTGACATCGAGCTGACCATAGGGCTCATCCATAAGAAGCAGATCAGGGTTGATGGCGAAATTACGAGCAATAACGACTCGCTGTTCCATACTGGCCGAGAGCTGCTGCGGGAAATAGGTGCGGTATTTCCGAAGTCCCACGATATCAAGCATTTTTTCGACTCTCGTTTCGATTTCGTCTTCCGGTAAACGTTTGATGCGCAGGCCGAAGCGTATATTGTCCTCGACGGTCAGCCACGGAATGGCCGAAACTTCCTGGAACACGAAGGCGATATTGTGAATCTTGGGGTCGGCGGGTTCGCCGTCTACAAGAATGGAGCCATTCGTAATGGGAATGAAGCGGGAAAGGCAGTTGAGAAATGTAGTCTTGCCGCATCCGGTAGGACCGACGATGCAGAGCATTTCTCCCTTGTAGATGTCGAAATTGATATCGTTGAGCACCAGCAGATCGCCATAGCATTTGGTAAGATTCTTTACCGATACCTTGACTTCCCTGGATTCCGAGTATTCTTTTAAGTTACCTGTAAGCATGACGGGACTCCTGAACCTGGTGAGCTGGTGTTGATGAAAGAACAGTTGTGAAACGCCATACGGCAGGAGTGTGTTTCCTGCCCCGCTGCGTATCCGAACTGTTAGAGAACCAGCTCCGTATCGTCGGACACCTTCTTGCGCAGGGCAAGGAAGGCCGGATCGGTATAGTTACGCGGTGCGGGAATATCTATGGGGTATTCCGTTTTAACTCTGCCGGGCAACGCCGACATGACAACGACGCGGTCACCGAGATAGATGGCTTCTTCTATGTTGTTGGTAACGAAAAGAACCGTGCGGCGCTCTTTTTCCCAAATGGTTCTGAGTTCCTGTTCCATGGCGTAGCGGGTCTGGGCATCCAGCGCACCGAAGGGCTCGTCCATGAGCAGAATGTCCGGATCGTTGGCATAGGCGCGAGCTATGCTCACACGCTGCTTCATGCCGCCGGAAAGCTGCGCGGGATAGGCCTTTTCAAAGCCTTCCAAGCCCACCATCTTGATGTAGTAATGCGCCATGCTCAGGCGTTCCTTCAAAGGCACGCCGCGCACGGCCATACCGAAGGCCACGTTGTGCTCCACAGTTTTCCAGGGGAACAGGGCATAGCGCTGGAACACCATGCCGCGATCCGGGCCGGGACCCGTAATGGGCCTGCCGTCGATGCGGGTTTCACCGGCACTCGGTTCAATAAGGCCGGCTATGCAGTTGAGCAGAACCGTCTTGCCGCTCTGACCGGGGCCGAGAATGACCAAAAATTCATTCTCGTAAACCTTCAGGGAAACTCGGTCCAGCACATGCAGAAGCTTATCCTGACCGGGCACATGGAATGCCTTGGAAAGGTTGTCGCACTCGATTTTGACCTTGGCATGTCTGCCATCGTGAATCTCGTTTGCCATATGGTACTCCCCTCCTACACCAATTCTCTGCGCCAGGGGCAAAGCAGTCTTTCAATCCAGCGCAATGCCGCGGCAAGCAGGGATCCGACTATACCGATGATCACCATACCCACGAGAATCATGGAGGGCTTGTTCAGATCCATGCCCTGGATGATGATGAATCCTACACCCTGACGGGCACCGACCATTTCTGCCGCAAGCACACACATCCAGGACATGGAAAGCGCGTTCTGCACTCCGGCGAAAATGGAAGGCATGCAGGCGGGAATGGCGACGTTGATGAACTGCTGCGTACGCGTGGCACCGAAGGACTTGGCCGCGTCGATGAGCAGAGGATCAACATAGCGCATGCCGGTATAGGCATTGAGAATCATAATGACGAAGGCGCCTACGAAGCAGATGAAGATCTTGGAACCTTCGGCCACCCCCAGCCAGAGAATGGCGATGGGTATCCAGGCAATGGGAGGAATGGGACGCAGCACTTCAAATATGGGAGAGACGATCTTTTCAAAGACACGGCTCCAGCCCATGTACAGACCGATGGGCAGACCGAGCACGATGGCCAGACCAAAGGCGATGAGCACGCGGCTCAGACTCCAGCCTATATGACCGATCAGACTGGTGCCGCTGATCTTGGCATGGAACAGGCGTATGCCTTCCTTGAGTACCGCCAGAGGCGAAGGCAGAAAGTCCGCACTCACGTTGAGGGAAACAAGTCCCCACAGAAGAATGAATATGGCTATGGACACCACAGGCGCAATGATCGCCATTCCGCGTTTGGATAAAGTCATGTGAGCCTCCTGGAAGAAGCAAAGCGGGCTTCAATTTTGGTCAGTATCCAGGACATGAGCGCACCGAGGAAACCGATGGTGAGCATGCCCACAATGATGATGTCGGGTCTGGCCAGACGCCGTCCGAGCTGAATCATGTACCCGAGGCCCATGGAAGCCGCCAGAAGTTCCGCGGCCACCAGCGTTGTCCAGGCGGCATTGAGGGAAAGTTTCATCCCTGTGAAAATCATGGGAATGGCCGAAGGAATACCGATTTTAAGGAACGTTTCCCAGTTGGAAGCTCCATATATCTTGGCCACGCGGATAAGCACGGGATTGGTAAGCCTGATGCCCGTATACGCGTTGATGACGCAGGGAACGAAGGCTGCCAGAAAGATGATGAACGCCTTGGCCGTAGTTCCTATGCCCAGCCAGAGAATGGCAATGGGAATCCACGCGATGGGAGGAATGGGACGTATGGCGTCGAACAGGGGACGGACGGCCATGTTCACACCGGGATACCATCCCATGAACAGACCAAGCGGCACGCCGATGATGACGGCAACGACGAAGCCGACGAGAGCAAGGCTCAGGCTGGCGATGGCGTGCTGATACAGCAGAGCACCGTCAGGATTGGGGTTGGAAAACTTGTCGATGAAAAGGGAAACGACCTGGGAAGGGGGAACTAGCTGATAGGGACCGATTATTTCAAACCGGCAGATCAGTTCCCAAGCGAGAATAAACATTATGAAGCTAACAACAGAAATCCAGTTTTCTCTCGCGGCCGAGACAAAATAGTTAGCTTTTTCAATTTCCAGATTCAACGCCTGGGAAGGGACATTTTTATTGCGGTCGGAAACTTCCTGCATAAAATGACTCCTTACCTTGTCGGTAGCGGCGGGAACTCCGGGGCGGCATGCCGCCCCGGACGGACTTCAATCTGTTACTTGGCGGCGGCAGCACGCTTCTCAGCCAGCTTCTTCATGAACGACGGATCGATGTTGAAGTTGGCATTGACGTAGGAATCATATTCCTTCTGGCTTATGCGTCCCTGGGCAAGCATGAAGTCGGCCACGCCGCGCATCCAGGCGGGCAGCTTGTTCGGATCTTCCAGAGCAGCAATCTGTTCGCTGACGTTGAACAGATCACGATACTTGAATTCTTTTTCCACCATGTCGCGGCTCAGTTCGAGGCCGCAATAGTCGGTAAAGTAGGACAGCAGAGGATCAACGCTGCCGGCGGGATTGTCGCGCATCATTTCAACGCCGCGCATATACACGTCGAGCCATTCCACCACGAGATCGGGATGTTCTTCCGCAAATTCCTTGCGCACGCCTATGCCGCCGGCTATGACGGCGTTGGCGGCTCTGCCGGAAGATACCTTCTTCCAGCCTCTCGCTTCGGCCATGTAGCTCTGGGGAGCCCACAGCATGATGATATCACCTTCACCGGCGTTAAACGCGGTCATGGCCTGACCGAGTTCCATGTCGACGATGCTCACGTCCTTGTCCGAAAGGCCCAAGGCCTTCAGGGTGGCGGAAAGCGCATAGTGAGCCGTGGTCACGGAGGGGCCGAGAATCTTCTTGCCCTTCCAGTCTTCGGCCGTGCCGTAGATGTCGGGATACTTGGGATTGGCGCCCTTGGTCTTCAGAAGCGGAGAATCAGGGCGTACCCACAGGTCGTTGGTTTCGGATTCGACGTTGGAAATGCCTATGAGCTTGTAGCCGTAGCGCATACTGGCCATCATGGTGGGCACGGTACCCATGGCGCCGCAGTCCCACTGAGCCGCAGCCAAAGCTTCGGTCTGTCCGCCGCCGGAGGGGAAGAACAGAAATTCGCTTTCAAAAGGAGCATCCTTCAGCCAGCCGGCCTCTTCGGCATACCAGAGCTCCATGCCGTGCAGGCAGGGCTGGGCACTGGTACGCACAACGGGCTTATCCGCGGCATAGGCAAGAGACGAAAGCAGCAGCGCGCCACCGACGCAGACGGCAGTCAAACAGGCAAACAAACGTTTTTTCATCCTGGGCTCCTTTGGCTAAGGTCTTTTGACGTAGTATACACCACACATACGGGAGGGATTCCCCGCAGGGCATCCCCTCCCTTCCCGGCCGCCGATCACGGCAGCAGAACTATTTTTGCGGCGGAAGTCTTTCCGGCCGCGAGATCTCGGAATGCCTGCGGACCTTCGTCCAGGGGACGCTGTTCCACCCAGGAAAGATCGCCGAATATGCCCTCGTGCAGGGCGGCAACCGTGGCCTGAAGATCCGCGAAAGTATAGGTATAGGTTCCCAATACGACCATTTCGGCAAGCGTGATCTTGCGCATGTTCACTTCCGTAGCCCAGTCCTGCAACCCGATGTGCATGAGCACGCCGCCGGGGCACAGAGCATGGACGGCCATGTCGCGCGTGACCTTGCGACCGACCGCATCCACCACATACTGATAGGCGCTTTCTTCAGGAGGCTGGGCCGCCGGATCGAAGACCCTGGCGCTGGTGTGCTCAGCGGCGGCGGCCCTTCGCAGGGGATTGGTTTCGGCAAGATGAACGTGACGCACACCGAGGGATGCAAGCAGCAGGGCCATGAACATGCCTATGGCACCGCCGCCTATGATGAGAACCTTCTGCTCCTGCACGGGGCGGAGCATTTTGGGCATGGAAATGTTGAGAGAATGAACGACGGTGGCGGCCGGTTCGGCCACGGCACCCATGACGAAGGGCATGTCGTCGGGCAGAGGAATGACGGAAGCGGCGGGAATGGACATATACTCGGCATAGGCGCCGGGTCTGGTCATGCCCACCATGCCCCGGTTTTCACACAGATTGTCATGCCCCGTGCGGCAGTAGAAGCAGTGACCACAGGTAATGAGCGGATCTACCGTGACCTTCTGCCCCACGGAAAAACGAGGGGATGAACTGTGCCATATTTCGCCGGCGGCTTCATGCCCCATGACGAGGCCCGGTTTGCGGCGGGGATCATGGCCGTGATAGGCGTGCATGTCCGAGCCGCATATGCCGGACGCTTTGAGTTTGATGATGACTTCTCCCGGAGCCGGCTGCGGATCTGGATAATCCTGAACCTGAATTTCATCTGGACTTGTGTAGACAAGAGCTTTCATGAAAATACTCCTTATGGACACTTGAAATAACGGCCCGGCCTGCGGATAACACTGAGCTCTGTCCAGACGACAATCCGATGACGCCGACAAGCTCGCAAAATCTCTTACAAAAATACTCTACCGAGCAGTAAAACCTCCGTCGACCATGATGGTCTGTCCGGTGATGTAGGCGGATGCCTCGCTGGCCAGGAAAATCGTGCATCCGTACAGATCTTCCAGAACGCCGTTGCGACCTATGCAGGTCTGTGCCGCATTGCGTGCCGAAAGTTCCGGATCGGAGAACACCGGCTTGGTCAGAGCAGTGGGGAAAAAGCCGGGACCTACGGCATTGCAGGTAATGCCCCGCGACGACCAAGCCTGTGCAATGGCACGGGTAAGCTGCACTATTCCGCCCTTGCCCGCCCCGTAAGGCGCACTGTTGGCAAAAGCGCGGAACGACTGAAGTGAGGCTATGTTGATGATCCGCCCCCAGTTTCTTTCAGCCATTGCCGGGGCCAGTGCCTGCGTAAGAAAAAAGGGAACCGTCAGATGCAGAGTGATCTGACGTGTCCATGTGTCCGGCGTAATGTCCATGAACGGCTGACGAAGATTGACGCCGGCGGCATTGATGAGAATATCTATGGGACCGAAGGTATCCAGCGCCTTTTTGCCGCACGCCAAGGCGCTTTCCGGAGAAGAAAGGTCGGCAGGTAAAATATCCGCGGTGATGCCCTCTGCACGAAATCTTTCGGCTGCTTCCTGCAGTACGGCTTCACGCCGAGCTACAAGGACGAGTTTTGCTCCCGACAGACCGAGAGCGCGTGCCATGGCCTCTCCGATACCGGAGTTCCCGCCGGTAACCAGTGCGGTCTTACCGGTAAGGTCAAACAGCCCTGCAATATTCATAACCTTCCCTCTTTTATGTATCTTCGTGCACGGGCGGTACGCCGTTCCGACAAGGATACGGCGTACCGCCGAAACGTATTTAGTCCTTCACCGGTTCGCCGAGGTCAAATTTCTGACCGGGCGCATACTTGGCAAGACGCACGTCACAGGTACGGGCGTGGGCTTCCATGCCTTCGAGGCGGGAAATACGGGCCGACACACCGCCGATATGCACAGCCGCATCGGTAGTCATTTCCTGCCAAGTCAGAGTCTTCATGAACTTGTGCACCGACAGACCGCCGGAGTACTTGGCCGCACGCTTGGTGGGAAGTACATGGTTCGGGCCGCTGCACTTGTCGCCGAAGGCCACGGTGGTCTCTTCGCCCATGAACAGGGAGCCGTAGCAGGTCAGGTTGTCAAGCCACCAAGCATGGTCGGCAGCCTGCACTTCGAGATGTTCGGGGGCATATTCGTCGGACTTGGCCACGACTTCCTCGCGGGTGGAACAGAGAATGACTTCTCCATAGTCGCGCCAAGCATTGCCCGCAGCTTCCTTGGCCAGAGGCGGCAGGGTGGCGACGAGTTCGGGAACGCGCTTCATGACCTTTTCGGCCAGTTCGCGGCTCGTGGTAATGAGCCATGCCGGAGATTCCACACCGTGTTCGGCCTGACCGACCAAGTCATAGGCGACGATTTCAGGGTCAGCTGTTTCGTCGGCGATGACGGCCACTTCGGAAGGGCCGGCAAAGACGTCGATACCCACCTTGCCGAACAGAGTACGCTTGGCTTCAGCCACAAATTTGTTGCCGGGACCAACGACGACGTCGGCTTCCTTGCCGGTAAACAGACCGTACGCCATGGTGGCAATGGCCTGCACTCCGCCCAGCGTCATGATGATGTCGGCACCGGCCACCTTGAATGCGTAGAGAAGATAAGGATGCATACCGCCGCCGCGGAAAGGAGAAGAGCAGGCGATAATGGTCTTGACGCCAGCGGCCTTGGCCGTGGCCACACCCATGTAGGCCGAAGCGATGTGCGCATAGCGGCCGGCGGGAGCATAGCAGCCCACCACGTTCACGGGCAGAACCTTCTGTCCGGCGGTCACACCGGGATAAAGCTCCACGGAGAAGTCCTTGATGGATTCGCGCTGGGCAACGGCGAAGTCATGAACCTGCTTGGCGCCGAACTCAATGTCCCTCTTGATAGCAGCAGGTATATCCTTGGTTGCCTTTTCGATATCCGCCTCGGACATGATGATGTCGCCGGACCATTTATCCAGTTTCAACGCATATTCACGAACTGCGTCTTCTCTGCGTTTCTGGATTTCAGCCAGCATTTCGGTAACGACCTGCTGGGCTGCTGCGGTGTTGCTTTCCGGGGTTTTGCTCGCCTTTTTAAGGTACTCTACAGCCATAATCTCACTCCTTTGCTGCTAAAAAGAACGGTAATTGATTATGTCTTACGATCCGCTTGTGAAGATACCTTCTATTTGCAAATAGCGTGCCAAATATTGAAATATAATAAAAACATATTGTTATTTAAAACATGCCGGTTAAAACGCCCGTTTTTACGCCCATATATGATCAAAAATGCCCATATATAATCACCTCGTATTTCAGAATACCTTATCCGTAAATAATAATCCTACAGAAAACGATAGAGCGTTTTTTCACAGGTAACAGGCATGTATACCAGATAAAAATTTCTCCAAGAGAAAAAGAAGTAATGGAACTATTCAAAAGTTGCCGCCACTGTATTGGCGATGCTTGTCAAAGCTCTCTGAATTTTTCTTCAATATTCGTAATATCGCTGGTAAATGACGGCTAAATCCCTATTTTCTATTATCAGGCATAAAAAACATTATTATGATTATTTCGTTTATTTTTTAATTTTGATATATAATGATGTATAGATTTTTTAAATCATAAATATTATATAAATTATTATAAAATATATATTAGTATACATTATTTCTAATTGAATATACAAATACTTTTATGGTACGAATACGTGGATAATCTAAATAAATACAAGATACACACTATGTATGATTATTACTTTTTTAATGCTATAGTAGGACGAATATGAATGAATCAGCCAGCGCTCAGCAGTTTGCTTGAAAAAATCTCTCGATCATTGATGGGATCCCTCTCCCAAGACCGATAAAATTTGTCACGATGTCATGACACTTTTGAAAATAAGGCATCCTGTATGAGCACATATTATTATTTTTTTTAAAAAAGAGGGATATTGAAGAGTTGGCGGGAAATTGCCACCTGATACGCCAAAAATACTGCTTCTTTCCTAGCGGCAGTCCATATCAGGTGCATCGCCATTTGGCAAAAATCAAATGACAACACTATTCAGGCAGTGCACTCACAAAAGCCCTAGGTTTAGGACTCATTAAATATAAAAGATGACAATGGCAGCGAGACAAATGGCCGAAAAGAACGTGTGGGCACAACGGTCATA
>CALUTB010000069.1 GCA_944323575.1 uncultured Mailhella sp.
CCCCGAGAAGGCTCCCGGAGTCGCAGGAACCGGCCGCGGCGTGGCCTGCATAGGCTCCGGGGCCTCTTCCGTGACGGGCGCGGGGTATCTGGCCCGTCTCGGTGTGGACGTGACCATGTTCGAGGGGCTGCACGAGGCCGGCGGCGTGCTCATCTACGGCATTCCCGCCTTCCGTCTGCCCAAGGACGTGGTGGCTCATGAACTTGACGCCCTGAGAGCCATGAACGTGGACATACGTCTCAACCATGTGGGCGGCCGTACCGTGACCGTGGACGGACTGCTCGCGCAGGGATACGACGCCGTGTTCATCGGCGTGGGCGCGGGCCTTCCGCATTTTCTTGGTGTTCCCGGCGAGAACTGCATAGGCGTCTTTTCCGCCAACGAATATCTGACCCGCGTCAATCTCGGACGGGCCCATTCCTTCCCGGAATATGACACGCCCGTGGCTCCCGGCAGACATGTCACCGTGTTCGGCGCCGGCAACGTGGCCATGGACGCCGCCCGCACGGCGCTTCGTCTCGGCGCGGAAAGCGTGCACATCGTGTATCGCCGTACACGCGCGGAAATGCCGGCCCGCGGCGAGGAGATCGAGCACGCGCTGGAAGAGGGCGTCAGCCTCCTCGAACTGTCCGCTCCCGTGCGCTTCATCACCGACGAGGAGAACCATCTGATCGGCGTGGAACTGCAGCGCATGGAGCTTGGAGAACCCGACGCTTCCGGCAGACGTCGTCCGCGTCCCGTGGAAGGGCAGAACTTCATTCAGGAAACCGATCTCGCCATCGTGGCTCTGGGCACCCGCTCCAATCCTCTCATGCTGGATTGCACGCCCGGCCTGAAGCTGACGGAGAAAGGCTACATCGCCGTGGATGAGAACGGAGAAACCTCCATTCCCAACGTCTACGCCGGCGGCGACATCGTGACCGGCGCAGCCACCGTCATTCTGGCCATGGGAGCGGGACGCCGTGCCGCTCAGAGCATAGCCCGCAGGCTGGGACTCGAATAGCTTTTCTGCGCCTGTCGCCCATGAGGCTGTCTTCTCCGGAGGGCAGCCTTTTTCTCCACCGGCGGATGCGGAAAGAGGAAGAAACCTCATGCTGTTTCGAAAGGAGCGGCGCAGACTTTCCAGGACGCGTCCGGATTTGCTCAGGGGCGGGATTGTTCGAAGATGCTTTCTTGACATGAGCCCCCTCTATCCTTCATACTGGCAGGCATTATTTGTTTGATTCCCGTGCCGGCGGCAGGCGTCACTGCGGATCGCGTGCCGGCAGGAACATGAGGCAGGCTGATAACTCAGCCTTTTTTCCGTACTTTTTGCCCGCAAGGAGTATCCATGCTTCGTCGTCTTCTGTGCGCCCTTCTGCTGCCTGCGCTTCTGTGTTCTTCCGCCGCCGCTGCGGAAAAGATCGTCGTTGCCACCAATCCCACCTGGCCGCCTCTGGAATTTCTCGATGACGACAAAAACATCATCGGCTATGACATCGACATGATTCAGGCCATCGGCAAAGAGGTCGGTCTGGATGTGGAAATCCGCATGATCGCTTGGGACGGCATCTTTGCCGGTGTGGCCGCGGGCAATTATGACGTCATCGCTTCCGGCGTCACCATCACGCCCGAACGTCAGCGCGCCTTTGAATTTTCCAAGCCCTATTATGACGTGCAGCAGATCGTCGTGGTGAAGAAGGGCGAGTCCGCCGCCAACTTCGAGGCACTCAAGGGCAGAACCGTCGGCGGTCAGATCGGCACTACGGGCGTCTTCGTGGCCCGGAAGAGCGGCGTGGACATGACCCTGCGCGAATACGACGATGTGGGCCTCGCCATGCAGGACCTTATCAACGGCCGCATCGACGCCGTCATCTGCGACTCCCCCGTGGCTCTCTACTATGCCAACCAGAAGGAAGGCTTCACGGATCATCTTTCCATTGCCTTCCGCACGGAAGCCACGGAGTCCTTCGGCTTTGTGGTGAGAAAGGGGCGCACGGATCTCGTGGATCGTCTGAACAAGGGGATCGACGCGGTGCGCGCCAAGGGCATAGAGGCTGAACTCATCCGCAAGTGGATGGGCGAGTAAGGCATTCGTCCCGGCTCTTCACATTCATTTCCAGGATATTGCACATCATGCGTGAGAATGAAGAAAACGCTCTTCCGGCAGGCATCGCCCCGGAGGGAAAGATAGAGGTTCCGGCGGGCGGCCTCGTGCTGCCCGATTCCGAGAAGAGGGGACTGGTCAACGCATGGTCCCTTTCCCTGGTGGGAGCGGTGGTCGTGCTGGCGGTGCTTTGTACCGTCTGGCCCGATCCCTACCTTGAAATCCTTCGTTTCCTGCCGGAAGGGCTGGTCGTCACGTTCGAGGTGACGATTCTTTCCATCATCTGCGCCATTCCTCTCGGACTCATCACGGGTCTCGGCAGACTTTCGCACAACAGGGTGATCAACCTCATCGCCTCCACCTACGTGGAAGTGATACGAGGCATCCCCCTGCTGGTGCAGATTTTCTACATCTACTACGCGCTGGCGAAATTCCTTCAGGTCAGCGGACTCACCTCCGCCGTCATCGCCATCAGCTTCTGCTACGGCGCCTACATGGGGGAAGTGTTCAGAGCCGGCATCATGGCCGTTCCCAAGGGACAGACTGAGGCGTCGCGTTCTCTGGGCTTCAACAAAGTCCAGACCATGCTCCTCGTGGTGCTTCCCCAGGCGCTGCGCACCATCGTGCCTCCCGTGGGCAACGAGTGCATAGCCATGCTCAAGGACACCTCTCTGGTTTCCGTCATGGCCATGCCCGACCTCATGCAGTACGGACGCAGCTTCGCCGCCAAGAGCTATCTGTACTTCGAGACCTATACCGTCATCGCCCTCATCTATCTCATCATTACGCTGCTGCTCTCCAAGGCGGTCAGCATTCTCGAAGCCAGGCTGAACTACTATGACAAACGCAAATAGCGCGGAACCCATCATCCGCATCGAACATGTGTGGAAGTTCTTCGGGGAACTGCCCGCTCTGCAGGATGTCTCTCTGGACGTCTATCAGGGGCAGCGCGTGGTCATCATCGGTCCGTCCGGTTCCGGCAAGTCCACGCTGCTGCGCTCCATCAACAGGCTTGAGGAGATCAACAGCGGACTCATCTCCGTGGACGGCATCGACGTCAACGATCCGAAGAACGACATCAACAAGATCCGTCAGAACCTCGGCATGGTGTTCCAGCAGTTCAACCTTTTTCCCCACAAAACCGTGCTCCAGAATCTTACCATGGCTCCGTGCCGGCTTCGCGGCATGGGCAGGAAGGAGGCCGAGGAACTGGCTCTGGAACTGCTGAACAAGGTAGGCATCAGCGACAAGGCCAATGTCTATCCCGCCATGCTTTCCGGCGGTCAGCAGCAGCGCGTGGCCATTGCCCGGGCGCTCGCCATGAAACCCGAACTCATGCTGTTCGATGAACCGACCTCGGCTCTGGATCCGGAAATGGTGGGCGAAGTGCTGGACGTCATGGTCAATCTGGCCCGCGACGGCATGACCATGATCTGCGTGACCCACGAAATGGGCTTCGCCCGTACCGTGGCGGACGTAGTCGTGTTCATGGACAAGGGACAGATCCTCGAAGTGGGCACTCCGCAGGAAATCTTCGAAAGACCGCAGCACCCGAGACTGCAGCAGTTCCTCAATCAGGTTCTCTAGGAGCCCGTACGGGATCGACAGGCAGGTTTCCCTGTTCTGCGGGCCGGAGTCGTACGTTTTGTCGTACAGGAGGCCGACCGTTTCTGTCTTCCTCATTTTCGGGGAGTGCCGGTTCCGGCAATCCCCGGTTCGGTGAAAAGCCCCTTCTCCGGAAGGGGCTTTTTTGGTGTAACCGCAGTTCCGCTTTTTTCGGTATGTTTTTTTTCTGATTGTATTATTTGAACATCTCATGATTCATATGAAGAAAACAATGTCATAATGATCAACCAGTTGCCATTTTCAAGCAACTATTTTACTTTCCCGCCTTTTCACAGACTTTTTGTGAAAAACTAATAAGTGCTATAAATACGATATGTCAAACACTATCATTTTTTCTGCATCCTATGTGTTCGATGGCGTGTGCGGACAAAAATGGAGGTCGGTGCGGACACGGTGCGGCACAAAAATGAATGAAAAAAGATAGCAGACCGAACTGAACTTCCTCCTGCTGCCGGGGATTTATCACGCTTCGAGGCGTAACCGCTGAAAATAAAAAGACTGCCCATGTATCTATGAGCCGCTATGCTCGTGGGCTTCCGGAAAATTTTGGTCATGACAATGGGGAGTTTATTTTTTCAGTGAACGCCTGTCCCATGCGCTGTTACGGTCCGTCAAGTCCGAGACAAAGCGGGATTCCCCAAGGATTTTGTTCTTGCTGAGGCAGAAAGGGCCGAGTCAGAGGCTGAATCCGCGCACGGGACGCGAGGCGTTGGCCCAGGGCTGTCCCTCGAGGGCGGGGCTTATTCGGGAGGCGATGACCGTGAACATCATGCAGGCCTGCGCCGCGTATTCGATGGAATAAAATTCCGTGAGGCCGAGCTTCTGGAGCTGGTCGGGATTGAAGCAGACGAAGGCGAAGTTGTCGGACACGCCCTCAAAGAAGCCGTGGATGAAGAAAATCATGGGGCCCACGGAAATGAGGGCCAGCACAAGTCCCTTCTGCAGAGGATGAGCGTTGCGGATCCAGTCTTTTTTGAAGGGGCAGAAGTCGAGGGCATAGGCCGTCCAGATGAGGAGGATGAGCCGCCAGCGACAGTAGTTCTCCCCTGCATAGGGAGTGTAGAAACGCATGAAGCCCCGCGGGTCCTGGAAAATCCACCAGGTCACAGCGAAGATGAGCAGCGGTAAGGTTCAAGAGCGCGGGAATGGGTTCTCTCCGTCTTTTGACGAGCTTGTGCTCTTCAAGATAAGGAAGCTGCTCTTAAGACATCCTCCTTGTTTCAGTCGAGGGGCGTCCGCTCTTTCTCCTGAGCTGATCGGGAGTCTTTTTTCCCTGTGCCGCGTTTCCGTACATGGCCTGTACGACGAGCACGGCCGTTTCGTTGCGCGGTATGTGTGCGGAGTCACCTCCAAGGAGGGCAGCCTCCATGTCCAGCACGATGCCCGAAAACCCGGGTGACGGCATGGACAGGTAATCTGGTTCCGGCTCTCCGGTCTGCGTTTCGCTTCGAGACGCAGACGGAGGATCGCTGTTTCTGGATGAAGGGTGAAATATTCCGTGCAGAAAATCCTTTCTGCTCATGGCTCTGCCTGTGCTTTTTTTCCATCAGACTTTGCAGGTGGAAAAATAGGCATGCGCTGCGACCGATGCTTCCTCCGCATCGGCATGGCGTCCAGGTTTTTTGCCGGATGGGCAAAGAGCATTTCATTAGACTGGGCCATGTTCATTTCCTGCGGCGTACGTTCGTATTTTGCCAAGCCCTTCTATTCCGCCGAAGGAGTGCATGTGGTGCTCATCTCCGCCTTTGCCGTTCCGTCACCGGAGGTATCAGCGATGTCGCCTTCCGCCCGCTTCATGAGCCGTTTGCGTGTCTTGTGGTGCGGCGGCGGGCCGGGAAGGGGCAGGAAGGGCCGGCTGCTTTCCGATGGAGAAAATCCGTATGTCTTCGCTCCGCATGAAGACTAGGTGCCGCTGAGATCGGACTGGTCCTTATCCTCCATCACCACGCTGTTCCTTTCCTTTGAAGACAGGCGTCTGCCGATGCAGACCAGACCGAGAATATTGCCCGAAGGTCCGAAGTAGGGAGTTTTTCTGGTCTCCATGAAACATTTTCTGCCGTCGGGATAGTTTATCCATTTGCGGAAGGTTTTTTCCTTGCCCGAATCGACGACGAGTTTGTCGCTCATGCGAAAGAAGGTGGCGGTCTTTTCAGGGAAGAGGGCAAAGTCGGTTTTCCCGCAGATGTCCTTGACCGGCAGTCCCACGAATCTGCTGTAGGCCTGATTGCAGACGATGGTGACGAACCGGCTGTCCTTCACGAAGAAAAAGTCCGTCATGGTATCGATGAATTCCGTCAGAAGGTGTGAGGTGAGCAGCAGCTGCTGCTCGGAAACGGAAACGCTTTTTTTCAGGGAACGTATGTAGTTTTTCTTGTAGGTGCCCGGTGATATGCCGAAGGTGTTTTTGAATACCTTGCAGTAATAGGATTCGTTGTAGAAGTTCATTTCGCAGGCGATGTCGTGGATGGACAAGCCCCGGAGCAGCAGGTCGAGGGATTTTCTCAGCCTGAGCTCCGCAAAGTATTTCATGGGCGGGCTGTTGTGCTCCTTTTTGAACAGTCGGATGAAATGCTCCTGGGAGACGCCGCTTACCCGGCTGACTTCCTGGAGAGTAAGATTCCGCATGACGTTCGCCTGCATGTAGTTCAGGGCCTTTTGCACGATATGGCTGGAATCCTGCGGCTCCTCCTCCAGTACATGAGAGGTGATGGCATAGAGCGCGGCTTCAAGCAGCTTTTCCATGGACTTCTTGCGGAGCAGCGTGGAGGAAGGGGAGGGACACAGGTGCAGCAGGGAAGCGGCGATTTCCTGCAGCGAGCGGTCAACGAGCTTGATTCTGCCTTTTTGTACCAGCAGGGAAAGCAGAGGGCGCAGAAAGGCGAATTCCTCCATGTCGAACCAGACGAGAAACATGCAGGAAGGGAAATCTTCCTCGGGAGGAAAGTGCGGCTGAAACCTTGGTTCCGTCAGGAGAATATGGGATGGCAGGTGCGCGGAGATGTTTTCCTTTTGGGGGAACAGAAGACCGAGGCAGAAATGGAGCTGAAATTCCCTTTTGGAGAAAATGTCGTTCCACTCCTTCCGGCTGTGCTGCTCAAGCGTTATCAAAGTGGCGTCTATCCAGTCCATGGAAAAACGGGATGTCGTTACGGATGATGTTTCACAACGAGGCGGAAAAGACGGGAAGTACGTTTTGCCAGGAGACTTTTTTCTGCATGATAGTTGAAGACCCCCGGCATGACCGAAGGTCTTTGGGGCATCAGGCGCTCCCGGGAGCAATGACGGTGCATCCGGGGGCTGCCCGCAGGGCGGCTTCCGGTCGGGGAAATTCATGGCATGCCAGAATGCGCAGCGTACCCGTTCCTACGTTGTATGGGTCGAGTGATGCTGACCGCGCTGATGGCAAATCATGGTTTCCGGGGTGAACATTTCTGGTCTCGCTGCTGCCGTCTTCGTATTCAGTCATCTGTTCTCTCCCGCCTTCGGGAATGAACAGATTTTCGCAGCGGCCGGGATGATTGTGACGGGCATGTTCCTGCCGTGGGCGAGTGTGACGATGCCGCTCACAATGCACTGGGAGTCGGTGACTCCGGGATCGGTCGGTCGTTGCGCTTTTCCCCATCTGAAAGACTGGATTTCCACATCGTCAACGGTAACGAAAGAGAGCAAATCTGACATGTGTTTCTCCTGCAGGCGGGCGGGGATGGAAATCAGGTCTGCTCTTCATGGGATTCCGTTGCATCCCCTTGTTTTGTGATGCGTTCGGGAAGGCTTTCCACGGGGACCGCCGCCGGAGAGAGTTCGATCCGGCAGCGGCCTGCCGCAAGGGGAGCCTGTGATTAGAATGTGATGTCAACGAATTTGCGGACCTGCTCCTTGATGGCGATTTCCGTAGGCAGGCGTTCCATGCTGCTGGCGCCGTAGAAGCCCTGGATGCCCTTGCAGTGCTGGAGGATATAGGCTGCATCTTCGGGGTTGGCGATGGGGCCGCCGTGGCAGAGGCAGATGATGTCGGGACGGACGGAGCGGGCGGCTTCCACCCATTCGTTGATGAGCGGGATGCATTCGTCAAGGGTCTTGGCGGTCTTCGCGCCGATGGTGCCGGCGGTGGTCAGGCCCATGTGAGGCACGAGGATGTCGGCGCCGGCCAGAGCCATGTTCTTGGCGTCTTCAGCGGAGAAGACATAGGGGGTGGTGAGCAGGTCCATCTGATGGGCTTTGGCCACGGCTTCCACTTCCAGCTGATAGCTCATGCCGGTTTCTTCAAGATTGGCGCGGAAAAGACCGTCAATGAGGCCCACGGTAGGGAAGTTCTGCACGCCGGCGAAGCCTTCGTCCTTGATGCGGCGCAGGAAGCTGTCCCAGTTGATGAAGGGGTCGGTACCGTTGATGCCGGCTACGACGGGCACGTTCTTGACCACGGGCAGCACTTCGCGGGCCAGTTCGAGTACGATTTCGTTGGCGTTGCCGTAGGCGAGCAGACCGGCCAGAGAGCCGCGTCCGGCCATGCGGTAGCGTCCGGAGTTGTAGATGACGATAAGGTCGATTCCGCCGGCTTCTTCACATTTGGCGGAAATGCCGGTGCCGGCGCCGCCGCCGATGATGGGTTCCTTGCGGGCTATTTTGGCACGAAGACGGGCGAGAATGTCGTTTCTGGTCATGCTGTTCATGGTCTTGCTCCTGAATGTTGAGGATTAGGCAGAAATTTCGTCGAAGTTCTTTTTGAGAGCTTGCGCGAATTCCTTATCATTGATGTGATAGGGGAGGCGGATGATTTTCCGGTTTTCCGTCTGACGCACGGTTTCTTCCAGAGCCTTGAAGAGAGCTTCGTCGGCTTCGGGAGAATAGAAAGGCATGCCGGGGGCGTCGATGGCGGAAACGCCCTTTTCAGGCAGCAGCATGCGTACCCTGCCTTCACACTGGTTGATCTTTTCGCCTATCCAGCGGCCCATGCGTTCGTTTTCTTCCACGGTGGTGCGCATGAGCGTGACGTTTTCGTTGTGCACATAGAGATTGCGGTTCTTGTACTGTTCGGGAACGGTGGGCATGGCGGCGAAGTTGACCATGTCCAGCGCACCGACGCTGAACACGCAGGGCACCTTGCTGCGGATAACCGCACCTATGCGGTCTTCCCCGGCGCTCATGATGCCGCCCATCATAAGGTCGCACACTTCGGTGAGCGTGATGTCGAGCACGCCGTGAATCATGCCGGAGTCGATGAGCTTTTCCATGCACTTGCCGCCCGTGCCGGTGGCGTGGAAGACCAGAGGTTCGCAGTCGGAATCAAGCATGGCGCAGACCTGCTGCACGCAGGGTGTGGTCACGCCGAACATGGTCAGACCCACGAGGCGGCGATGGTCCTCTTCCGCCTGTACGGGGTGGGCGGCCATACCCATGATGGCGTTTGCGGCGTTGCCGAGAATTCTGCGGGAAATGACGTTCAGGCCCTGCACGTCCACCACGGATGGCATCATGCAGATGTCGGTGGCTCCCACATAGGGGGCGACATCGCCGGAAGCCACGGTGGACACCATGACCTTGGGCAGCCCCACGGGCAGGCGGCGCATGCCGCGGGTGACGAGGGCCGTGTTGCAGGAGCCGCCGAGGCCTATGACGCCGTCGATTTCGTTCTGATGTTCCACAAGAAAGGTCTCAAGAAGAGAACCCATTTCGGCCAGAGCCTTGCCGCGGTCGTTGATGTTGTCGAAGAAGTCGGGACGCTCTTCCCTGAGACGCACGACGCGACCTTCAAACGAAGGGAAATTCTTGTCGAAAACGCCGACGTCAACAATGCAGGTGTCTCCGCCCTGCGCCCGGATGACGTTCTGGACGTACATGATTTCGGCGTACTTCGTATCGCATGTTCCAACGATGAAAATCTGGGCCATGTCGGTATCCTTGAAGATAAGGGGTTGGCCCCGGTTCAGCCGTCAGATCGGGCCGCCTCCGGGGACAGGTAACTGTAGAAACCACTTATCTTCTGCAAGAAGTATGCCAGCTCTGCATGAGCGGCCCTGTCGGGCCAGCAGCAGAAGAAAAGCGTATCGTCCTGAAGCAGACTCAGGGTACGCTGACATTCTTCCCGATACAGCCGCAGGCCGTCGTGCTGCAGCAGAAGGGAGACTCCCGGCACAAGGACCAGGGCCTGTACGCCAGCATCGCGCATGAGCAGGGCTTCCGAGCTTCCTGAGACCATGGCAAAGGTGAAAACGCCTCTGGAAACGGCCAGTTTCATGAAGTTCACTTCCTTGTGGAAACCCATGTGATTCTGCTCCAGCGTGGAGCGGAAGGAACCGTCCAGCAGGCAGGTGGATGGGAAATTATGTACGCCGCGGAATCCGGCCTCCATGACCCGGTCCAGCAGAATTTCGGGGTGATGGAACGGGTCTGCAGGGCACAGTCCTGCCAGGGGAACGGTGTGTTCTCCGCAGGATTGCAGGAAAGGACGGGTAGGGGCGGAAAGAACTTCGTCGTTGGCGTTGGCGTTGGGAAGGTAGGCGTAGAGCCAGTCGAAACTGCCGTCCTCCCTGTTTCTGCCGTGACAGAGAACGGCGATGTCCGTCTGCGGGGACGGCTTCCGGGGCAGGTCGCGCACGGCCATGGGCACGGCCTGGAGCCTGTGCCCGCTTCTTTGCAGAGACAGAAGGCGGGAGCGAATGTCTTTTCCTTCCGGTTGGGACATGGGGCACCTCCAGAGAAGAATTACGAAAAACCTTGAGCCGGACAGAAGAAAATGTTACCTTAAGGTAACATAAAGTGTAACCTTAGGGGAAAAAATTGTATAGCAATATGTTTACTTCCCGGACAGGGCGGCTGCGAGAGATGCTGACCGGCAGAGACTGGAGGCAGGAGCCGCTGGTTTTCAGCGTTCCGGGGTTCGGGCTGTCGGCCAGAAGTGCCGTGCAGGAAGGCATACCTTTTCTCATGGTGCTGAATGCGGGCGTGTACCGTGCCATGGGCGTGGTGTCGCAGGCTTCGTTTCTGCCGTTCGGCAACGCCAATGAACAGGTGGAGCAGCTCATAGGTCGTGAAATTTTGCCCAGCTGTCCGGATACGCCTCTGGTGGCCGGTCTGTTTGCAGGGAGCGAGACCATTCCCCTGAAGGAGCGTTTTGCCCGCTTGAAGGCGCTTGGGGTGGCCGGGGTGATAAACTGGCCTCCTGCCAGTCTGAATATCGGTGCTTTTATGGAACTTCTGCGCAGACGCGGCTTTTCGGAAGAGGCGGAGGCTGCCATGCTCGGAGAAGCGAGGGAGGAGGGATTCGTCACCTTCGGTTTTGCCGCGTCGGCGCATGCGGCAAGGACGTTTGCCGCCGCGCAGGTGGACGGCATGGTACTCAATGTCGGCTGGACGCTTTCCGACGTGGCTCCGCTGGAAAAAAAGGACCGTGTTCAGTACGCCATACGGCAGACCAATATTTTTATGGAGGCCATACGGGAAGTTCGTCATAGCGACATGCCCATATGTTTTTTCTACGGAGGAGGTATTACTTCTGCTCAGGATACGCTTCAGCTGTATCAGCAGACGGATATTCAGGGGATGGGCGCGGGCAGCGCCATAGAATTTTTTCCTGTGCGCGACGTCATGCGGGACCTATGCCGTGAATTTCTGAACGTGCGTCGAAGGGATGTTTTTGTTCCTGACTCGGAAAAGGAATTTTCAAGTTTCATAGGCAACAGTGCGGCCATGCAGGAGCTTTATCATATCATAAAAAGAGTGGCCGTATATCCCGTGAGTGTCTGCATAGAAGGTGAGTCCGGTTCCGGCAAGGAGCTTGCGGCCACCATGATTCATGCCATGAGCCCGCGCGCCAAACATCCGTTCATTACGGTAAACTGCGGCGCCATTCCCGACAGCCTTGTGGAAAGCGAGCTTTTCGGCCATGAGCGCGGCGCCTTTACCGGCGCTTCGGAACGCCGCCTCGGGAAGTTCGAACTGGCTCATGGAGGAACGCTGTTTCTGGATGAGGTGGCGGAACTTTCTCCCAAGGCGCAGGTTTGTCTTCTGCGGGCTCTGCAGCAGAAGGAAATCGTGCGCCTTGGCGGCAGGAAGAATATTTCCGTGGATGTGCGCATTGTCACGGCCACCAATCGCAATCTGGAGTCCATGGTCAAGGAGGGACTTTTCCGTGAAGACCTTTTCTACAGACTGCGTACCGCACTTATCCGCATACCGCCTCTGAGAAGCAGGATGGAAGACATGGAAGTGCTTTCCCGCTATTTTCTGGAGCGGATACGCCGGGAATACGGCTGTGCGGCCCGGAAGCTGAGCCGGAATTTTCTCAGGCGTCTGAAAAGACATTCATGGCCTGGTAACGTACGGGAATTACAGCATGTTCTTCTTGAGGCAGCCATCATGGAAGACGGCGAGGAACTCGTTGGTCGCTCTTTTCTGCCCGACGGAAAACTGACGGAACCCATACGCGGACCGGAGATGGAGGGGGAGACGGACAGAGCTGAACGCATGCGCAGCGCTGAGGAGGCGTTGCGTCGCTGCGACGGGAATAAAAGCCGGGCCGCAAGACTCCTCGGGGTGAGTCGTAAGACCCTTTACGCATGGCTGAAGTAGGTTTTCTGATGACTGAATTCTCTTTTTGAAACAAGGAGTTGCATTAAAAACGACGTTTTGCCGTTTCATGGAGGATGTCTTATAACTCATTGATATAATATAATATATCAATTTTTTCTTATTTTTTGTCAATTCTATCTATAGCCTTTTTTCCTCAAGCCTCTAAAGTGTTCTATGTCAGAAAAAGGTTTTTCGGGGGGCGTGCCGCCCTGAAGCCGCTATTTTATTTTGGGAGGTTTGAGAATGGCCGAGCATGTGTTGGAATCGGCAGGACACGGCTTGGAAAGGGTACTGGCCCCCATAAGTCGCTGGGCTTTTCGTATTGCCATGCTGGTAATGGCATTAATGATGGTTCCGGTTTTCGTGGATGTCGTTCTTCGATATGTTGTTCACGGGTCGCTGCTGGGTGCCTATGAGCTCGAAGAATTTTCTTTGGCGCTCGTCACCTTTCTTGCCCTTGCCGGCATTCAGGCGGACAAGGGGCACATCAACATCACGTTCGTGACGGATCACCTTTCCGAACGTACCCGCCTTCTGCTGGAAACTTTTGTCTGGTGTGCCGGTACTCCCGTTCTGCTTGCGCTGGCATGGCGCATGGTCATTGCCGCCATGAACAAGTATGAAGTGGGCGAGGTCAGCTTCGATCTTGAACTGCACATCTGGCCGGTGATGGTTCTGTGCGCCGCGGGTTTGGCTCTGTTCGGTCTGTACATGCTGGCGCACGCTCTCGAATGTCTTGGCCGCTGTTTCCGCGAAGGACACACCTCCGGTGCCGTCATGGCGCTTCTGATTGCCGTCGTCATTCTTACCATTCCCGTATGGTTTAAGCTGGTGGGAATCAGCATTTCCGCAGGAGCTCTCGGCGGTCTGGCCATGCTTCTCATGATGGTTCTGCTGTTCATAGGTATGCCTATAGGCCTTTCCATGGCAATTGTGGGTTGTCTGGGACTGCTGCTGCTTCAGCCCAATCCGGAGGCGGCGCTCTCCATGCTGGGGCAGTCCGCATACTCCAAGGGTGCGGAATACTCCTACACGGTCATTCCCCTGTTCATTCTTATGGGCGAGTTCGCCTACTACTCCGGCATATCGCGTGACTTGTTCTATTCCGCCAATATGTGGCTCGGTCGTTTGCCCGGAGGCCTTGCCGTAGCGGGCATTGCCGGCTGCACCGGTTTCGCTGCAGTATGCGGCGACTCCATGGCCACGGCCGTGACCATGGGTTCCGTGGCGCTGCCGGAAATGCGCAAGAAGAACTATCATCCCGG
>CALUTB010000070.1 GCA_944323575.1 uncultured Mailhella sp.
TGGCAGGATTTGAACCAGCGACCCCAGCGTCCCGAACGCTGTACTCTACCAAACTGAGCCACATCCCGACAACGAATCGGACTATAGCCGTACCTTTGCCAAAAGGCAAGTCTTTTTTGTTTCCTTTTTAAGGAAAAGTGTCTCCCGATCTTCCTGACGCCTCAGTCCGGTGGACAGCCTGATCGCAAAACGCCTGTCAGGCATGCACGACCTTGTCGAGGATACCCGTCAGCTTGGCCAGAGCAACACCGTAATTGCACATCGGAACGCCCTGCTCTCTGGCTCTGCGCACCCGGGACATCATGTAGGTCCGGTTGAACATGCACGCTCCGCAGTGAATGACAAGATCATACGGCTTCAGATCGGCGGGAAAATCCGTTCCACTCACCACGGTTATGTCCAGTGAGTCGCCGAAACGCTCCCGCAGTCTGCGGGGGATCTTCACCCTGCCGATATCTTCATCAAGAGGAGCATGGGTGCAGGCTTCTGCTATAAGGACCTTGGAATGAAGGGTCAGACGGTCGATGGCTTCCGCGCCTCTGAGAAATTCCTCGATATCGCCCTTGTAGCCCGCCATGAGAATGGAAAAGGAGGTCAGCAGAGTCTGCTCTGGCTTGTGCTTCCAAACCTCTCCGAAGACCTGGGAATCCGTGATGATGAGATGCGGAGGTTCTGCAAGCGCCTCCAGCGTCTGACGTATCTTGTCGGCCGTACAGCTTGCAATGATGCATTTCTTGTCCAGAAGCTCCCTCGTTACCTGTACCTGCGGCAGGATAAGACGTCCCTGCGGCGCCTGAATGTCCTGCGGCATGACCAGCATGACCACGTCGCCTTCACCGCAGAGACTGCCGGTAAGATTCATCCTGCCCCAGTCCGCCGGAACGAGACGAAGCAGCGCCTCCCTCAGCCCGTCCATGTTTGTGCCCTCTCTGGCGCTTACCACCACGGGAGTGCTGCCGAGCACGCTCTGTATATGATCGGACAGCTTTGCAACGACATCCGGGCCAAGTGCATCCGCCTTGTTGAGAACGATGACGAACGGTGTCTTGCGACTTCTGAAGGCATCCGTCCAGAACTTTTCCTCGGTCAGATCCTCATCGCCGGACAGCACGAGAATGGCCATGTCCGTCTTCTCAAGAGCCTGACGCGTCTTTTCGACACGCAGCTCTCCCATCGGACCGCTGTCGTCAAAGCCCGCGGTATCGATAAGCACACAAGGACCGAGTCCATGAATTTCCATGGACTTGTATACCGGATCCGTGGTCGTGCCTGCCGTTTCGGAGACGATGGCGGTCTCATGACCGGTCACGGCATTGATAAGGGATGACTTGCCTGCATTCCGTCTGCCATAAATGCCTATGTGCAGACGCCCGGAACGGGGCGTATCGTTGAGAGTATCGGACATTGTCGCTCCTTTTCCTTTGACCGGGATATGTTCAGGACTGCCTGAAATCCCCTCTGTCAACGACGATCTCATAGCCTGCGGCCCGGATGCGGGCTTTGAGTTCTTCTATGTTGTCAGCGCATTCCGCCCCTTCGGACAACTTGTTGTTGTAAAGCCGGTATCGTGCCCGGGCCTCCCGCGGGGAAAGATTGGGCATAAGCACATTGGCTCCCGCAAGGATGCCACGTTCCCGACCATTGCCCGCCGCTGTTCCGAGAGCCGTGGTCGAGGGAAGCATGGCGAAAGGAAGCATGAGGCGTACCAGCGCCACCATCACAAGGGTGCGCTCCACATCCCCTGATGGAAAACGGGCGAACGGTGTACCGGCATGGGGAATGAAGGGGCCGATTCCCACCATCTCCGGCTGAAAATGATAAAGAAAACGCACATCTTCCACAAGACAGTCCGTCGTCTGCCAAGGAGAACCGACCATGAATCCCGCGCCGGTCTGATAGCCGCACTTCTTCAGGGAACGGAGGCACTCCATGCGATGACTCCATGACTGCGACACAGGGTGGAGCAAGGCGTAGTGACAGGGGTCAGCGGTTTCATGGCGAAGAAGAAAACGGTCGGCTCCGGCCTGTCTGAGAAGACGGTACGAGGCCTCCGATCTCTCTCCCACGGAAAGAGTCACGGCACAATCCGGCCATTCCGCCTTGATACGGCGCAACAGTGCGGCAAGCCGTTCATCCGTGAACCATGCATCCTCTCCACCTTGAAGCACAAAAGTGCGGAACCCAAGACCGTAGCCGTGCTCGCAGCATGCCAGTATCTGTTCGGGAGAAAGTCTGTACCTTTCCGCCTCCGCATTGCCGGCCCGTATGCCGCAGTAACGGCAGTTCTGCCGGCATATATTGGAAATTTCAATAAGCCCGCGTATGTAGATGCTGTTGCCGAAATGTTTCTGCGCTTTTCTGCGGGCAGCTTCAAACAACGTTTCCCGAACATGACGGGCACTTTCCTCATCCAGTGCCTTTCTTTTCTCCGTCCGTCCGTGTTCGATCCGGGGATCGGATTTCAGTCCTGCCTCGGCAAGAAACGCCGCTCTCATGCCGTCGGCCTCTTCCGGCACGGAACCCGAGAACATCTGCGGCGCACAGGCATCAATGAAAGCCGCCAGGCGATCTCCATCGGGAAGACGCCCTTCGTTCATGCTGCCGATGACGGCAAGACAGCTCTGCACATCCATACTGTCACCTTCTGGAAATGGCGGCCTTGACGGAAACGCCCTGAAGTTTTCCAAGTCTGCCGGTCATGCCCGAAATGGCATCCATACTTCCGTCCACGGCCAGCGCAATAATGGAAACGCCGCGGGTGCGATAGGGAATCCCAAGCCTTCCGACAATGATGTCGGCATACTCATGCAGCACTGCGTTGATCCGTGCCACGGATTCAGGTTCATCCACGACGATGCCTACGGTTCCCAGGCGTGATTCACTCATATTTTCTCCACAGCGGCGATCTGCGGCCGCTTCCATCCTAGATGGAAGTTCGCAGCCGGGAAACGCAGAGACGGCCGCTCTGACCGCCGGCGAACATTTTCTTCAAGTAAAACTTCAACTATACGCGAATGACGTAATGTTCCTTGCGCGGTTTGGCGAGGACCTCACCGTTTTCCGCCGCATAGCCGAGAACACAATGTCCTATGCCTTCATAGTCACCTTCGATGCCCCATTTTCTGAGCAGCGCCTGACCTTCTTCGGACTGGAACTCCTCGCGGGCGCGATGAATCCAGCAGGAGCCGACGCCCACGGCATGAGCCGCCAGCATCAGATTGCCCATGACCAGAGTACCGTCTTCCCTGAAGGTGGGTCTTGATCTGTCGGCGAGCACGATCACCACCGTGGGAGCGCCGTAGAACGGATCGCCTTCTGAGCCGAGAATGGAGGCATTCATTCTTGAAAGTTCGGCTATGGTTTCCTTGTCCTGAACGACAACCATCACGGGAGACTGCGCGCCATGACCGGTGGCAGCCCATGTACCGGCGTCAACAATGGCATTCAGCTCCTCATCTGTTATTTGGCGGGACTGAAACTTGCGGCAGCTGCGCCGTGTTCTGATATCCTGCAAAGTTTCCTTCATGTTGGCTCTCCTGAAGAACAGCATTGCCGGAAGGGGATTGAACACATTTCCCTTTCTCCGGAGGAGGAATATCTTCCTCTCTTTTCCTGTTTTATGCAAGAACGGCAGATCCGGACGTTGACGGCAGACGCTGACCGATCCTTTCTTCGAGACGGAGATACGGCTTTTTCTTGACAGCCTCGTCCGATCCTCTACAATGTCACACACCTTCTTTTCAAGGAATCACCGAGGTTCTATGCTTCAAATCAACCTGCTTGATACCGCACTTCTAATCATTCTGCTTTTTTTCAGCATCAAGGGACTGATCCGGGGTCTTGTTCAGGAGGTCGCCGGCCTGCTCGGTGTGGCTGCCGGCATCGTGCTTGCGCGCACGTTCAGCGCACAGCTTGCTCCCATGCTTGCGAAGTACGGAGTCTCCCACGGTTTTGCCCCCATGCTTTCCATGGCTCTGCTTTTCGTGGCAGGTATACTGGCGGTGGGACTTGCGGCTCAGGCTCTGCACAGAATGCTGGAATCCGCCTTTGCCGGAGGCATCGACCGGATGCTCGGACTGCTGGCAGGTCTGGCCAAGGGCCTTCTTTTTGCAGGTGTCATAGGCTACATCGCCATCAGACTGCTGCCCGATGTGGACGTTGTCAGACATTCGCAGGTACTGCCGCCGCTCATGCGCTTCATCCAGGCGCTTGCCGGTTCCCTTGATCTGCATATCCCCCAACTGTAACAATCATGCTGCGCGTTGCGCCGTATTTTCATGGAGTTCATCATGAACGAGCAGGAACAGCTTCTTCGTTTTCAGGACGTCATCAACCAGCTCATCGATCCCGAAAAGGGCTGCCCCTGGGACAGGGAACAGACTCCTGCATCCATGTGCGAATATCTCATAGAAGAATGCCATGAACTGGTCGACGCCATCCGCTCCGGCAAGCCCGGACATGCCTGCGATGAAATGGGAGACCTGCTTTTCGTGCTCCTGCTCATGGCACGCCGCTTCGAACTTGCGGGACAGTTTTCCCTCGGCGATGCGCTCAAGATGGGTGCCGACAAGATGATCCGCCGCCATCCCCATGTTTTTGAGGAAAAACGCTGCGAAAGCATTGATGAACTCATGAAAAACTGGGCTGCCATCAAAAAGGCCGAAAAAGAAGCGGAAGGAGAAGGCTCAAAGGGTATCCTTTCTTCGGTTCCCTCCGGGCTGCCTCCGCTCACCAAAGCCTATCGCCTGCACGCCAAGGCTGCCGGCGCAGGCTTTACCTGGGATGACGACGAGGACGTGGAACGTCAGGTAGAGGCCGAATGGCTCGAACTGCTGGATGCCAGAGCATCGGGCAGCGACAAGGCCATGGAGCACGAACTCGGCGACATGATGTTCACGCTTGTGGAACTCGGACGCCGCATGGGTGTCAAAGCCGGCAACGCCGTGGACTTCGCGGCCAACCGCTTCCGCTCCCGCTTCGAAGGCATGGAGGCGCTCGCCCGCGAACGGGGACTCGACTTCAAGGAACTCAGTCTCGACGACAAGGACGAACTCTGGAATGAAGTCAAGGCTGCCGAACCGCACGAACAGCTCGGCAATGCCGTGGACTTTGCCGCCCCCCGCGAAAACCCCGAAGCCTGACGACTGACCCGCTTTCGCGGGACGCATGCCATGCTGTCCAACGCCGTTTCCCTGACCCTCACCACTCTGCGTCGTCTGAGACGTCGGTGCCTTGTCTGCGTCCTGGCGCTAGTCACGCTCACGCCCTGTGCGGAGGCCAGAGAAAACAAGCAGGCCGTCTATGCGGGCTACCGCACGCTTTCTTCGAGTCTGCCCGCGCAGCGTCTCATGATTCATATGGGGGTCTGGTATCCGACGCTGCGCAAGTCCGGAACGGTGAAGGAAGGAGACTGGACTTTCCGGGCCGCCCGCAACGCCCCGATCATGGAAGGCCCCTGGCCCGTTCTCATTCTTTCCCACGACGTCACGGGCTCGGCATGGACACATCATGACGTTGCCGCGGCTCTGGCCTCGCATGGGTTCATCGTCGCGGCGCCGACCCACGACCATGACAACGGCGAGGACATGGGGTTGCTGTTCTCCGACAGGGAACTGCCCGTACGCGCGCTGCAGCTCAAGGCCGCTCTGGATCTCGTTCTCGAACATCCGCAGATCGGCAAGCAGGCCGATACCGGACGCATCGGCTTTCTCGGCTTCGGTCTGCCCTCATCGGCAGGCCTGCTCCTTGCCGGAGGGGAAATGACCCCCGATGCATGGCCCAACTTCTGTCAAGGCTCCGATCGGACGCCCACAGGCTCTCCGGCCCCCGTACCCGTTCCGCGTGCGGCATCACGGGAGGAATCCCTTTCCGAAAGCATCGGGCGGGATCTGCGGTCGGACAATGCCGTTCCTCCGATCCCGGTGCCGCAGCCAATGCCGACGGCCCCGCAGACTCTTCAGCAGTCGACTCTCTCCGGCGACTCCATTCAGAACTTTCTGGTGGCTCCTGCCATGGCCGATGAGGAACTGTCGCCCGATGTCAGGGCACTTCTGCGACCTTCCGAAAGTCCATGGTGTTCCCCCTTTCTCTCCACCCGCATGGACGAACTTGTTTCAAGCATGAAGCACCGCACGCTGGAAAGAGAGGAAAAAACCGTCATGTTGCGCACGGCCCTTACATCCCGGGAACAGTTTTTCCGTCGTCTGAGCGACGCCGTTGCCCGGACGCATCAGCGACAGCTGCGCCTTGCCCATGCACGGGCCATTCCCGCCCCCCCCGTGGTACTTCCGCTTCTGCCGCCACTCTCGCACGACATCCCCGTGGCGGACAGCCGCTTCAGGGCCATGGCCTTTGTTTCTCCGGGCTTTTCCATGCTCTTCGACGAAAAAAGTCTTTCGGGCGTTCATCTGCCGTGCCTTTTCATCGGCGCGGAAAAGGAACGCTGGAACAGACCTTCCGAGCAGGCGGAACGCTTTGTGGCCATGATGCACGACAGACCGGAATACATGCTGCTGCATCACGCCGACGCGCAGGCTCTGCAGACGGAATGTCCCGCATCCGATCCCGCCATGCCTCTCACGTCCCTCTGCAACAGCGTCGAGCCGGAAGTTCGCGAAGCCGTTCACGTCCGTCTTGTCTCCGTACTTCTGGAATTTTTCGACAGGGTTCTCGGCAGAGGCGACGTACGGTAACGCTCCGGAACCGCATATGTCACAGATTTCCCCCCATGATCCGTTTTCTGCGGACAACAGGGGCCTACCCCCGCAGAGCGCCCCGTCCCCGTGCATGGCGGAGAAAGGCCGTCAGCCGAGCAGCCGCTCCGCCAGAGGCATGAAGTCAAGGGGCCAGAACGTCTCCGGTCTCGGCTGGGAAACATCGGATCTGTCCGCTGCCGGACGACATGCAAGCACGGCATCCGTCCACTGCTCCGGGAAGGAGTCGATATCCAGCGCCGCACCAAGCAGCGCGCCGGCGACGGCGCCGTTGGCCGCAGCATCGCCTCCCATCATGACGGTGTCCCTTACGCCTTCGCCCGCATCAGCTGCATGCAGAAGCTGCCAGAAACCGTTGTGAAGAGCCGTAAGGACATGACTCATGTCGTTCTGATAATCCTCAGGGCGTTTCTGTTGCGCGAGGACAAGACAGTTCTTCACACGCAGGGCGGCCTCTTCATTCACAGCCTCATTCCAGAGCGGAAGATATTCCGTCACCGTCAGGGCAACGTTCAGCATTCCACGACGAGACCCGCTTCTCACACCGTAGGCCAGAGCCGAGACATACGCCGCGCTGGCGGCGAGACACAGAGGATGCGGAGAAGTCAGACCGGCCTCCTCCGTCGCCCAGAGAGCCAGCCGTTTCATGCCTTCGTCAAGAATGACGCCTTTCCAGTCCGGCTCGCCTCCGTCGTCACAGGGAAGGGCCGTTTCAGGAACAAGAGATGCGCCGAATATTCCCAGAGGACTGACTCTCATGAGCGCACAGTTGGATTCGCTGCGTCCATCGGGCTTGCCGTGCAGGGCGCGGAACACCGTATGGGCAAAATCCACCGGATGGCTCCGGAGCCAGTCCACATAGGCGGCACGTATGCGCTCCGGACGAAACTGCCCGTCTTCGGCAAGCGTACGGGCAAGAGCGAGGGCCATTTCCGAATCATCGGTAGGCTGTCCCGGCAGCGTCCGGTACAGGGCGCTACCTTCCAGATCGTCCATGCCGGCAGGGTACAGCGTGCGCACCTCAGCCTCATTTTTGAATTCCACCTGGCTGCCGAGGGAGTCCCCGGCAATCTGTCCCAGAAGACAACCCCATGCACGACGGACAACGTCGATATCTCTTTCCATGCACCTCTCCCGATCGGACTGAATATGTTTTCCACGGACGGGACGCTCCGTGCGATGCGGTAAGAGGTCAACCTCCTTCCGCCCGCCGTCCCGGCCACGGAAGCACCGCTCCTGCCGTGGTCGCGGACAGAACCTTTCCGGTCCGCAGCCGTCATGCTTTCAAAAAAACGTCACTGTTCACATGACTCCGCTGTTCAGGGCCGGACGGCTTCTTTCTGTTCCATCTGATCCGCAAGATCACTCACCGCAGGATACTCCCGACTCTCCAGATACAGCGTGCAGTAGGATGCCTGCCCCTTTTCCGTTTCGGTTCCCGCCAGAAAGACATAGACGGCTCCCGGCTTATCCGGCGATGTCCCGCTTCCTGTAAAATCCCACTCAAGGACTTCCAATCCACCCTCATCCGCAAGAAATCCGCGAAGATCGTCGCCGGCATCCTCCACGTCCTCCACATTGAGGGAAGGAGCCCCGTATCGGGAAATCAGTTCGTCCTTCAGGCCGTCGAGTACGTTCAACGTTTCCGAGGCATCCGCAGTACCGTCGTCGGGAGATGAAGCCATGATTCTTATGATCTTTCCATTGAACGTATCCACGGCATACGTATCAAAGCGAGCATCGGGCACAGGCGGCGTGATCTCATACATGCTGATCCTCCAGCGTTCGGAAACAGGACTTTCACCATGACCGTACCGGCTGATGTCCGAACCGAGTTCAATGCCGAAGGCTCCCGCGGCCGCGGCAGGCGCAGCCCCGGAAAAGATACACAGCGCACACACAAGAATCGTCCGAATATATTTCATATGACTCTCCCTTGCCGCCCCTGCGGCACCGGCCATAATTAAGCTCAGGTACGTTTTTTGTCCAGAAGCTTTCCCTTGTCTTTCCGGCCGGGGCAGGATACCTCTATCCTTTGTCGCCCCTCTCCAACCTTTACCCCTCCATGATGATGACACACGTTCTTCCCGAACTTCTCGCCCCCGCAGGCGGACGCGAACAGCTTGAAGCGGCCATTCTCTACGGCGCAGATGCCGTCTATCTCGGCGGCAGCGCCCTTTCCCTCCGTGCCAAATGTCAGGGATTCGACGGTCCCGAGCTGGCAGAAGCCGTGGCGTTTGCCCACCGATCCGGCGTGCGTGTCTATTACTGCCTCAACGCCATGCCCTTCGACAAACATCTGCCGCTGGTGGAAGAGCAGCTGGAAAGCCTGCCGGATCTGGGCATCGACGGACTCATAGCCGCCGATCCCGGGGTCATTCACCTCTCACGCAGGCTCTGTCCGTCGGTGGAACTGCATCTTTCCACACAGGCGCACTCCGTCAATGCCGCAGCCGTGGAATTCTGGAAGGATTTCGGCGTGAAGCGCATCAATCTGGCCCGGGAACTGGATCGAGAATCCATGCGCCGTCTCATCGGGGCATTTCCAGACATGGCTTTCGAAATCTTCGTTCACGGAGCCATGTGCCTGTCCCTGTCCGGACACTGTCTCATCTCTGAATGGGCCAACCGACGCTCCGCCAATCTCGGACTCTGCACCCAGCCCTGCCGCTTCGAATACCGGGGAATGACGCTTACGGTCGAAGAAGGCGTACGCAGAGACGGCCCTTTTCTCGACGTCTGTCAGGGCGAGGATTTCAGTGCCGTATGGGCGCCCATGGATCTCTGCCTGGTGCGCTGGATCCGCGAAATCGCGGGCATGCATCCTGCCGCGCTCAAACTGGAAGGAAGAACCAAAAGCGGCGGTTACGTCGCGCAGGTGACAGATGTCTACCGCACAGCCCTGAACGGAGCGTCCGTACAGACGAACGTTGACGACACGGACGGAGATGCTTTTGTCGGAGAGCTGTTCCACACATCATCCCGACCACTCTGTTCCGGCTTTTTTCTACCGCAGCGGTACGTGGAACGGATGCCTGAGGACTTCAGACCGCATCCCGTCGTAGCCCGTCTCATCGAACCTGTCCGGAACGGAGGCTGGATGGTCCAGGTCCGCTCTCCCTGGAATGCCGGCAACAGTGCCTCCCTCCTTCTTCCCGGCATGCTGCGGCCGGAGCTTCGTACCGGCACCTACATACTCGAAAATCACAGAGGCGAAAAGACGGACCGTCTGAACCCCGGCATGACGGGCATACTGTACTGCGACATTCCGGAGCTTCGACCGGGACTTTATGTCCGTGCATGACACGAAAGACGGATCATGGAGGCAGAAGCGACGCAGTCTTCTCCTTGTCGACAGCTCCTTTCCCTCCGTTTTCCGTTAAAACGCGGACACGGCATCATCGGGGAAGACGGGACGACCGTTCCGCCGGCAATGGCGGATAGCGCCGCTCGAAACGGTCAAGCACTTCGAGCAGAGGCCTGTCCAGATACGGCAGTACCCGCGCTCTGAGTTCCGCGGGCACACCAAAGCGTGCTTCCGCCATGCTTCCAGCCATGGCTGCCAGCGTATCGCTGTCGCCGCCGAGAGAGATCGCCTTGCGCACGGCATCCTCCACGCTCTCCGACTCCAGAAATGCCTCAAGAGCCAGAGGAACGGTTCCCTGACAGCTGACATCGGTATTGTCGCGCCGGCGAAGCTCATCCAGAGTCGCGTCCAGCCTGTACCATGACTCCGAGATGCGCTTGCGTATGATCTCAGGGGCATTCCCCTGACGGGCAAACCATATCGCCGCCGTCACTGCCTCGGCTCCACGTATGCCCTCAGGATGATCATGAGTCACGACCGTGACCCTTCCGGCCATGTCCAGAGCATCCTCCAGCGTTTCCGCAGCCCATGCGCAGGCACTGACACGCATGGCCGAACCGTTGCCGTAGCTGCCGTACGGTTCCGGATGCTCACTATGCAGCCAGCGGGCAAAACGGCCGCCGTAACATCCTCCTGCCCAGTGCCTGCCGAAGGCTCTCATCGTGTCGACGGCACACGCCGACAGCCGTTCCCGACAGCTCCCGCTTTCAAGCACGGCCTGAGCAATGGCCAGAGTCATCACGGAGTCGTCCGTCACATGGCATTCCGACGTGAACAGCTCAAAATCCGTTCCCTTATCATTTTTCCACTCAAAGCGAGATCCCGCCACATCACCGATGATGGCTCCGATCATATATTTTCTCCTCATGTCGGCGACAATGATACAAGTCCGTCCCTCAAAAACGATGCTTTCAGGCCGGACAACACAGCATACCCTCTGAAGCAGCCTTCCGCAAATATGAAGGAATGCCGTCACCTGCGTCACTCCCCCGCAATTCTCTTCCGATGATGCGGCACAGTCGAGATGCCTCACATGGAAGCCGCTTCTCCGGCTTCATGAATTTCCTTCGGTTCTGCAGCCGATTGACAAAAAGTCCGTATCTTCAGAAAAACGAATCCGTCTTCCCCATCTTCATTCTGCAAGGAGTCTGCCATGAGACGCAAAGACAGAGAATGTTCCGACCCGACCTTCTTCCACGATATGCTCGACCGGGCCGATGTCGCAACCGTCGCCTTTCATGCGGAAGAGTACCCCTATGTTCTTCCTCTGAACTTCGTCTTCATGAACGGCGCCCTCTACGTTCACTCCGCCATGGAGGGACGCAAGCTGGACTGCATGAAAAAAGATCCGCGCGTCGGCTTCTCCATTCATACCGTTCTTAAAATCGACAGAGAAAAGGCCACGACGTGCTATGAAAGTCTCTGCGGAGAAGGCTTTGCCCGAATCGTCACCGACCGGGAAGAAAAACAGAAGGCCCTGGCGGCACTGGCAGCCAAATTTCAGAGCCGATGCGAGATCCCCGTCCCGGAACACATGCTGGAGCATACGACCGTGATACGTATCGACCCCCTGCAGCTGAACGGAAAACGCAACCTTCCCTCTACTGCAGGGAAAACGACGCAAAGCTGAAACGATCTCATACCGTTCCGTCCGCTCCCGCAGCAAAGCCGCCCGGCTCCGGATCTGACGACGCCTTTTTCGCCGTTCCGCACAGATGGGTGGAGAAGGCGTTTGTCCGCTTCCATACGACTTCGACACGCCCTGTCTTCTCCGGCTGAAAAGCCGTCACCTCCGAATCCAAAAGAAGTTCACCATGACCTTTACAGCACCCCGAGATTTCTTATTGAACAGTAATCGTTCACAACGTCGGGACGATCCTCAGATCTCCATGCCTGCCGCTCCCTGCCAAAGCTCGTCCCTGCTCGGAACCGACTACCGACGCATGGCGACTCTGATCCACGCCGGCAAGGACATGGAGGCGTGCAGGCGGTGGAGCAACATCACTCCCTTCGGCGCCATGCTCGCCTTCCTCGGTGATCCCGAAGCAGAACATGCCTGCCCTGCCCTGCCGAAACAGCATCCTTTTCCCGGAGCCCTTCTGATGAACCATCTGGCAGCACTGCATCCGGACATTCTTCATCAACCGCTTTCCGGCCTTCCTCGATCCGGACGGAACGCCGTCGTCATCGGTTCAGGACCTGCCGGGCTTCAGGCCGCATGGTCGCTCCGTGCACACGGCTTCGACGTCACCCTCCTTGAAGCCGCACCTGTTGCCGGCATAACGCTTCTTCATCCTCCGCTTCGCGAGTCCGGATCCGACGCACCTGGATTTCCGCCTGTTCCCGCGGAAATTATGGAACGCATCATCGCCGTTCTGTCTCTGTCCGGTATCGTCATAAAAACCTCCTGCCCCACAGGACAGGCGGATCTTGCCCGACTTTGCGACAGTCATGACGTCGTTCTCTGTGCCTGCGGCAGAGGTGCCGTGCTTCCTGCAGATCGAAACGGCAAAGTGAACGACCGTCTGTTTGCCGCAGGAGCCTGCGTTAAAAACAAAAAGCATCTGGGACTGCTCGAAGCCATTGTCTCCGGCAGAAATGCCGCCGAAAGCGCCTTTCGCATCCTCGAGCATCTGCCGCTGCCGGAGGCGGACAGCATGACACCCACTCTCCGAAATATGCCTGAGGCTTCTTCAGAAAACGCTTCCGGGTACAACCAGCCCGGAAAGAGCTGCATGCTTTCCCGTCAAGATCTTCTTGCCGCCACCTCGCCATGCCTTGCTTGCAGACAGAGCGATCAGGAAAGATACGGCGTTGTCCCGGACCGACTGCCGAAGCCGTGACGTCCAGTCTCCGTTCATCTGGAAACTCTTTGCAGATATCGCTTGACATTCCCGTTCGGCTTCTCTAAAGTCTCTCCCGTTGACGCAATGTCAACGCATGGGGATGTAGCTCAGCTGGGAGAGCATTGCCTTCGCAAGGCAGGGGTCGAGAGTTCAAATCTCTTCATCTCCACCATTAGTTTGTCTCACAAGGGTTCATAAGGTTGCTAATTTCTTATGAACCCTTACTTTTTTCTCTTTTTCAGTCGCACAGAATATCATAGAGTCTTTGATAATATTGCACCTCGGGCGGTACAGTGGGTGGTATGGAAATCAAAAGTTTCCTGTTATAACTACTCCGTGTTCCCATGGCATTCCGAGAGTCGATGACAGGCGTGTCGTCAGCGGCATTATCCATGTCATCAAGCACGGCCTGCAA
>CALUTB010000071.1 GCA_944323575.1 uncultured Mailhella sp.
CGGTGGAGCGCGCAGGCTGGACATCCACTCCAGCGGCCTGACGGCCGTACGCTGGCGCGCCTCGCGCGTGCTTGATCCATTCCTGGGACTTCTGGCCGCACAGTCTGCGCCGTTTTCCGGAAATGAGATTCCCTTTGACGCCGTGTCCGACGTTCTTGAAGGCGTCATGCCTTTGCAGCGCACGGAACCGGGAGTGCCGCAGTTCTCCGTATTCGATGTGACGCCGCTGCTCCGCAACGGGCGGGGCCTGGTTCAGCTGGAATTGACCGGCATGGACGGCGACAGGGAGGTGGTCTCGACCCGGCGTTTTCTGCTGATGACCGACATGGGCATGATCGTCAAGAAGGGAGCTTCGGGCGGAAGAGACGTGTTTGTCTGCTCCCTTTCTTCCGGAAAGCCGATATCCGGGGCGAAAGTCGACATACTCGGCGTCAACGGCAGACCAGTGGCCGAGGCCGTGACCGACGCGGACGGACGGGCAGTGCTGCCTTCCGTTTCCGGACTGGATAGGGAGCAGCGGCCGGTGGCGGTGACGGCATGGAAGAAGAGCGGAAGCGGCGAGGACATGGCCTGGCTTCCTCTCGACGATGAAAGCCGCCGCGTGGATCTTTCCCGCTTCCCCACGCAGGGACAGACCAGTCAGGCCGACGGGGTGAACGCCTATGTCTTCAGCCAGCGGGGGCTGTTCCGCCCCGGTGAGACGATGCATTTCGGCATGCTGCTCCGCAGGGGTGACTGGAAGGCGCTGCCTTCCGATATGCCGTTCGTTGCCGAGCTGGTGGATCCTGCGGAACATACCGTCCTGCGGCGTATGTTCACGGTCGGCGCCGACGGCATGGCGGCGCTGAGCTGGAATGTGCCGGAAGGAGCCTCAGCCGGACGGTACCGGCTGGACGTGCGTACGCCAGACGCGCAGGGCATGGACGTGGTGCTCGGCTCCGCAACGGTTAGGGTGGAAGAATTCCAGCCCGACACCATGAATCTTTCTCTTGCGCTGTCGCCAGATCCGGGAGCCGGCTGGCTGGAGGCATCGCAGGGGCAGGTGGAAGCCACGCTCCGCAATCTTTTCGGACTGCCTGCGGCCGACAGAAGAATCCGTGCGCAGCTTTCCGTATGGGCGGCTCCGCTCTCGTTCCCCGGCTATGGGGAACTGACGTTCCATGATGCCATGCCGTACCGCGGATCTCCGCTCACGCTGGAGCTGGGAGAACTGCGTACCGATGCCGAAGGTAAGGCCGTATTCCCCCTGCCTCTGGAAAAGCTCCGCGGCGGCACGCTCCACTGCCGTCTGCTTGTGGAAGGCTTTGAGCCTGGAGGCGGTCGCGCTGTCACGGAGGAGAGAAGTTTTCTTGTGTCTCCGCTGGGATACGTGCTCGGATTCCGTCCGGCAGGCACGGCGGGCAATCTTGACTTCGTGCCTCAGGGCAGCGACGCCGCGCTGGAGTTCGTGGTGCTCGGCCCGGATCTTGCGCCGGCGGATCCCGGCGAACTTTCCTTCCGTGTCTCTGCCAGAAGCTATGTGACTTCGCTTGTTACGGACGCGGATGGGCGTTACCGCTATGAGGACACCCCCGTGGACAGCGTGGTGACTTCTTCCACCCAGACTTTTGATGCCGACGGGCATCTGCGCTGGACGCTGCCTTCCGCTGCCTGCGGGGAGTTTCTTCTTGAAGTGTGCGACGCCTCGGGCCGGAGCATGGCCCGCGTACCCTTTACCGTTGCCGGAAACGACGATCTGCGCCCGGCAACGCAGACTTCGCTTCCGTCGTCCTCTCTGCGCATGCATCTGGACAGCACGGAACTTTCGTCCGGCGGAAAGGTGAAGGTATTTCTTTCCTCGCCGTACGAAGGAACCGGACTTCTTACCATCGAGCGCGACAACGTGTCGGCCTGGCGCTGGTTCCATGCGCCTGCCGGGGACAGCGTGCAGGAAATCGACGTGCCGGAAGACTTCGAGGGGCGTGCGTACGTCAGTGTTTCGCTGGTGCGCTCTCTCTCGTCGCCGGACGTGTTCATGAACCCGTATGCCTTTGCCGTGGCTCCCGTTTCCGTGAACGTGGGGCGGCGCGACATGAGGTTGAGTCTCGACGTTCCTTCAGCGCCGGTGAAGCCGGGAGAAAGCATTCCCGTAACGCTTCATGCTCCTCATGCAGGCAAGACGTTTCTTTTTGCGGTGGACGAGGGCGTGCTTCGCCTGACGGCGTTTCCCACGCCGGATCCTCTGCGCTATCTTCTGCGTGACCGGGCGCTGGAAGTGGAAACGCGGCAGATGTTCGATATGCTCATGCCCGAACACGGCAGCTTCCCCCTGCCTGCCTTCGGCGGCGACATGGGCATGGCCGGAGGCCGTTTCCATAATCCCTTCAAGCGCAGGAACGAGCCGCCCATGACGTTCTGGTCAGGCCTTGTGGACGTGAAGGAAGGGGAACAGCGTTTCGACATACCTGTGCCCGGTTATTACAGCGGTACGGTGCGCGTCATGGCGGTGGGGGCTTCGCCGCAGACGGCGGGCAATGCCGAGGCGGATGTGGTGGTCAGGGGGGATGTGGTCATCACGCCGCAGTTGCCGGTGCTGGCCTCCCCCGGCGACGTGTTCGAGGCATCCGTAGCCGTGGCCAACAATACCTCAGCCGCGCTTCATGCCGGACTTTCGCTGCAGATCGGGGAGTCCCTTCGCATGGTGGAGACTCCGCCTGCCGACATAACGGTGGAGCCGGGCTCGGAGCTCGTACTGCCGTTCCGCGTGGAAGCGGCGGACGTTCCGGGCAATGCGGAAATGACGTTCATCATTTCGGGAGAAGGCGTGGATGCCCGCCGTACGGCGTCGCTTTCCGTGCGGCCCGCATCGCCTCTGCGCGAGAGTCTTCGTGTGGGATCGACTACGTCGTCAATGACGCTGAGCACGGACCGGGAGCTGTATCCGTATCACGCGGAAGGTTCGGCGTCAGTGTCGGCCATGCCGCTGCCTGCGCTGCGCGGACTGGTTCGGTACCTTGAGTCGTATCCGTACTCCTGCGTGGAGCAGACCGTCAGCCGGGCCATGCCGTATGCGCTGCTTATGAGTCGGCCGGAGTTCTTTTCCGACACGGGGCGTACGCCGGAAGAAACGGCGCGTCTGGCCCGTGAAAGGCTGGATGAGGCTCTCGGTGCGGTGGAATCCGCACTCACCTGGCGCGGCGTGTCGCTCTGGCCGGGAGGAGAACCGGATCTTCTGGTGACGGCTTATGCCGCCGATTTTCTTCTGACCATGCGCGAGAACGGCGCGGCGCTTCCCGGCGGTCTTCTTGCCGACGTGTTCAGCGCGCTGGAACGGGCGGTGGATAGGGTGCCTTCTTCGCTGGAGGAAGGGCGTGAGCAGGCCTACGGATTGTGGGTGCTCACCCGGGAGGGACGTATCACCACGCGGTCGCTGGAGCAGCTTATCCGCCACATGGAGGAACGTTTCCCCGGCTGGAGAGAGGATGTGACCTCGTCGCTTCTGGCGGCTTCCTGTTCCGTCATGCGGTTGAAGGATGATGCTGAAGCGCTTCTTGCCATGTACCGCAGCCCCGGCGCCGATTTCAGGGAAAGCAGGCTTGATATGCTCGCCTCCCTCAGCCTGCGCGCTTCCGTTCTGGCACGACAGTTCCCCGGAAAGCTGGAGGACATGCGTGCCGCGCTTGTGGACGAGCTTTTCGATGCCACGAACGGCGGCAGATATGTGAGTCTGTCTGCGGCGCTGGCCGTGCGCGCCCTGCTGGACATGGAAAAGGCTGCGCCTCTGCCGGACGGCGTGACGCTTCGCTGTGCCCGCATGCAGCCGGGGTTTGAAGCAGACTCGGCGCTGCCTGAGAATGTGAACGGCATGCTTACGCTCTCTGCTCCCGGATGCGGCCTGTATGACCTGACGGTGCCGGAAGGCAGTGCAACCCTGTACTGGGAGGCCTCCGATCTCGGCTTTGACCGCCGTATGCCGGAAGGAGAGAGCTTTGAGGGGATGGAGGTCAGAAGACGCTATCTTGATGTTGAGGGGCTTGATGTCACGCACGTGCGTCAGGGCGAAACGGTGACGGTATCCGTGACGGCCCGCGCCTACGGAGGCCGCCTTGACGATGCCGTCATCATCGACATGCTGCCCGGCGGCTTTGAAATGGATCTTTCAACGCCGGTGACGGCGGACTCGTCCGAGGTGAACGAGTCGCTTCTGGCCGATCGCAGGGAAGACCGCATGATACTGTTTGCCGATCTCGGTACGGATACGGTGACGTTCACCTACCGCATCCGTGCGGTCAGCAGGGGCGTCTACGCCGTGCCCCCCGTGCAGGGCGAGGCCATGTATCGCCGAAGCGTTCATGCCTTCTCTTCGGGCGGAAGCATCACGGTGGAGTAGTCAGTGCGGTATGTCTGAAATCAATAAGGATCACGGTGTGTTGAACGGATCATTGATCCGTTGCGGCGTGTTCATCTTTCTAACTTTGTGAACCGTATGCGTTCTGTCGCCCGGCAACATCACGGTCGGGCGGCGGAACCAAGAGGTGCGGTGTTTGTGCGCGGCATTATTCTGAAAGCGCTTGCGGTTGTGATTTCAGCTCCCGTGCTGATGCTGGTGGTCTGGCTGGGATGCAGCCCGAAGCCACCGCTTCTCGACGGCGTGGCCTTTTCTCCCGTGGTCTTGAGCGCCGACGGACAGCTTCTCCGCATGGGGCTGACGGAGGATGAGAAGTACCGGGTGCGCGTGACCCTTCACGATGTGGCTCCGGAAGCCGTGAATGCCGTCCTGCTTTATGAGGACAGGCATTTTTATCGTCACCCGGGCGTGAATCCGCTTTCTCTGCTGAGAGCCGCCTTTTCCATGCTCGGCGGCTCCCGTCGCATGGGCGGCTCCACCATCACCATGCAGGTGGCGCGTCTTCGGCTCGGTCTGACCACGGATACGCTGCCGGGCAAGCTGGAACAGATGCTTCGGGCGCTTCAGTACGAACGCCACTACGATAAGAACGAGATCCTTGAGGCCTACTTCAATCTTGCGCCCTACGGCGGCAACGTGGAGGGCATAGGCGCGGCGGCGCGCCTGTATTTTCATGTGCCTGCCGCACGTCTTTCGTTGTCCGAAAGCCTCGCACTGGCGGCAGTGCCCCAGAATCCGGTGAGGCGCAATCCTCTGAACGGGCCGGATTTCGAGCAGGCACGCGCAAGGGTAACGCGGCTTGCCTCATGTGATGAATCGGAAGGGCAGGGGAAAAGAGGAGCGCTTCGCTCAGGTGTTTTTCTGACGAACGATGAGGGTTCGCTTTCGCCGTTGCGCGTGCACGGGCCTTCCGAGCTTCCCTTCGAGGCTCCGCATGTGTCGAGCGCGCTTCTTTCCCAGTCGAGGAGAGGAGAGCCGGTAAGGACGTATATCGACCGGCGCCTGCAGCAGCTTATGGAACGTGCGCTGAAGGGTTTTGCCGCCCGGGGCAGGCGATACGGCCTGAACAATGCGGCGGCGCTCATCATCCACTGGCCCAGCATGGAGATCCGTGCGCTGGCCGGTTCGGCGGATTTCTTCAACAACGCGATCTCCGGTCAGGTGGACGGCACGCGTGCCCGCCGTTCTCCGGGCTCCACGCTCAAGCCCTTCATTTACGGCATGGCGCTGGATCAGGGGCTGATCCATCCGAGAACGCTTCTTGAGGATTCTCCCCGGAGCTTCGGGGGATATGATCCGGAAAATTTCGACCGTATTTTTCGCGGACCGCTTCCGGCCGAGGAGGCGCTGCGGTCGAGCCGCAACATTCCCGCCATCATGCTGGCGTCGAAACTCAGGCCGGGGCTGTACGCCTTTCTGAAAAGGGCCGGGGTGGAGCTTCCTTTCAGCGAGGAGCATTACGGGCTGAGTCTTGTTCTCGGCGGAGCGGAGGTGACCATGCGGGAGCTTGGCGGGCTGTACGCCATGCTGGCGAACCGGGGCGTATGGCGTCAGCCACGGCTTTTTGCCGGAGAGTCTGCCGCTCCCGCCGTGACCCTGCTTTCCCCGGAGGCCGCCGTGGTCACGCTGCGCATGCTGGAGGACGAAGTGCACTTTGTCCGGTCTTTCTCCGGCCCTGTTCCTCTGCGTTTCAAGACCGGTACGTCCAACGGTTTTCGCGATGCCTGGACGGCGGGTGTGGCCGGTCCCTATGTGCTGGTGGTATGGGTGGGAAATTTCGACAACTCTCCCAATCCCTTGCTCGTGGGAGGCGAGGTTGCGGCGCCGCTTTTCACCGACATCGCTCAGGCGCTGGCCTCGTCCGACAGATCCTTCGTCGATCTTGTGCCTCGCCAGCAGGAAGGACTCAACATCATTCGGGAAAAGGTCTGTACCGCCACGGGGGATCTGGATACGTCGCTCTGCGAAGATACGACGGACACCTGGTATATTCCCGGCCGGTCGCCGACACGCTCTTCGGGCGTGTTCCGAACCATTCTCATCGACAGGGAAACAGGCCTGCGGGCCTGTGAGACCGTTCCGGGCCGAACGGAGGAAGTGGTCTGGGAGTTCTGGCCTTCGGATCTGCGGAACCAGTTTCTGCAGGCGGGCGTAGTCAAGCCTCCGCCCCCACCCTTCGGCCCCGGCTGCGGGCAGGAGCGTATTTCCGGCATGCCTCCCCGCATGATCTCCCCCAAGGACGGCGTGATCTATCAGCGCAGTCTTTCCGCACTGCAAAGAACGGGCATTCCGCTGGAGGCCGGCGTTGATGCCGACGCAAAGGCTTTGTTCTGGTTCGTGGGAGGGCGCTTCATCGGCAGGGCCGCGCCGGGAGAGACGCTGCTCTGGTATCCGGAAGACGGTGTGCAGGACCTGCGTGTCGTGGATGACAGAGGCCGGGCCTCATCGCGGAAGGTGACGGTCCGAACCGTTCCCTGAACTCAGGCTTCCGTGTCATGAAGAGATTCCGGAATTTCGGCCTTCCATGGCTCTTTCCACGGAGGGAGAAGCCGGAACGTGCGCCTTTTTCCGCCCGGAACGGGAATGGAGAGCCGGAAGGCGTGAAGCTTCAGGCCGCTTTCCTGTCTGCCCGGTCTGCCGTACCACGGATCACCTGCAATGGGGTGCCCCCGTTCCGCGAGCTGCACGCGTATCTGATGCGTGCGCCCGGTAATGAGGCGGATGACAAGCAGCGTATACGGATGGCCATGTATGGTTCGTTCCGTCAGGCGGGTCACGATGCAGCGGGCTTCCTTTGCTTCGGAATCCTTCTCCGGAGCGCGGGTTCGTACGCGCTGCTCCTGCCTGTCTTTGGCAAGAAAGTCCCGGAGTTCGGAAGGAGAGGGCATCTCCCATGTTCCTTCCACCCATGCCAGATATTCTTTGCTCGGCCGTTCGTCGTTTCTTCCGGCAAGGGCGTCCGTCAGAAGGCGCACGGCCGCGTAGGTCTTGCCTGCCACGAGCAGGCCGGAGGTGTCTCTGTCCAGACGGTGCACGGGCGCAGGAACAAAGTCCGCATGGGCGCGCTCTTCGGCAAGAATGGAGGCTACGCTTTCCCTGTGGCCCGTGCCGCCCTGCACCGGAAGACCGGCAGGCTTGGCCAGCACGAGAACGTCATCATTCTCGAAAACGACGGTGAGTCTGGAGCGTTTTTTCCCTGCATGCGCAGACGCGCCGCTTCCTGCGGGCAAGCGCTCGGCAAAGGGCGGCACCCGTACCAGGTCGTCTTCGTTCAGCCGGTCGAAGGCGCGGGCCCTTGTGCCGTTGACGCGTACCTGCCCGGTACGAATCCAGCGATGAAAATCGCTCACGGGCGCATTGATGCGGCGCTGAAGAAAATTGAGGAGTTTCTGACCGGATTCCGCCCGACTGACGGAAAGAGGGCTGGTGTCCCTTTTGTTGTCCATGCGTCTCGAATGTTCCTTTTGCGTCCGTTATCGTGAGTGTTGCTTTGTCGTAGCATAGGGGGTTTCCGCAGTTGCGTCCAGATTGCATATGAGGACGAAAAAGGCCGATTTCACGGAAAGCCGGAAAGAAACGACTTGTGCATCCATGACATTCCTGATATGTAGAGAAACCTGCCCGACGAGGGCAGAAATCTGTTTGTTTAGGTTGGAGGATCCGTATGGCAACTGCCGAGAACATGGAAAACCAAATCGATTCCGAAATGAGCTTTGCGAGCGCACTCGAAGACTATCTCAACCCTGACATGGGCGACCTTGAGGAAGGCTCCATCGTCAAGGGCGAAGTCGTGCGCGTGGACGACGATACTGTGCTGGTGGACGTGAATTTCAAGTCCGAAGGCCAGATCCCCGCTGAAGAATTTCGGGACGCCCAGGGCAATATAACGGTCAAGGTCGGCGACCGCGTCGATGTGTACGTTGCCCGCAAGAACGAAATGGATGGCACCATCACCCTTTCGTTCGACAAGGCCAAGCGTATGCAGCTGTTCGATCAGCTTGAAGAAGTGCTGGAAAAGAACGGCACCATCACCGGTACCATCACCCGTCGTATCAAGGGCGGCTACACCGTCGATCTCGGCGGCGTGGAGGCCTTCCTGCCCGGTTCCCATGTCGATCTGCGTCCTGTGCCCGACATGGATGCTCTCGTCAACCAGCAGTTTGAATTCCGCGTGCTCAAGATCAACCGTCGCCGCAGCAACGTCATCGTTTCCCGCCGCGTGCTGCTCGAAGAGGAACGCGACACCAAGCGCGCCGCTCTGCTCCAGACTCTGGCCGAAGGTCAGATCGTCAAGGGCAAGGCCAAGAACATCACCGAATACGGCGTGTTCGTCGACCTCGGCGGTCTCGACGGTCTTCTGCACATCACCGATATGTCTTGGAAGCGCATCCGCCATCCCCGCGAAATGGTCTCCCTCGGACAGGAGCTGGAACTCAAGGTTCTCTCCTTCGACAAGGAAAACCAGAAGGTGTCTCTCGGCCTGAAGCAGCTCGTGCCCGATCCCTGGCAGGACATCACCGCCCGCTTCCCCGAAGGTTCTCATCACACCGGCAAGGTGACCAACCTTGTCGACTACGGCGTGTTCGTGGAACTGGAACCCGGTGTGGAAGGCCTTGTGCATATTTCTGAAATGTCCTGGACCCGCAAGCTCCGTCATCCTTCCCAGATGGTGCATCAGGGCGACGAGGTTGAAGTCGTCATTCTCGGCGTGGACAGCGAAAAGAAGCGCATCTCCCTCGGCATGAAGCAGGTCAAGCCCAATCCCTGGGAACTTGTCGGCGAACGCTTCCCCGAAGGTACCGTCATTGAAGGCGTCATCAAGAACATCACCGAATTCGGCATGTTCATCGGCATCGAAGACGGTATCGACGGCCTCATCCACGTGTCCGACATTTCCTGGACCAAGAAGCTGCGTCATCCCGGCGAACTGTACAAGGTCGGCGACGTCGTTCAGGCCAAGGTTCTTACCGTGGATCAGGAGAACGAAAAGTTCACCCTCGGCATGAAGCAGCTCACTGAAGATCCTTGGACCACCGTGCCGGCCCGTTATCCTGTGGGCAACATTATCACCGGCACCGTGACCAACGTGACTGACTTCGGCCTGTTCGTGGAAGTGGAAGAAGGCATTGAAGGTCTTATTCATGTGACCGAACTCGGCAAGAAGGTGAAGTCTCCTTCCGAACTCTACAAGGAAGGCGATACCGTTCAGGCCAAGATCATCCATGTGTCTGCCGATGAACGCCGTCTTGGCCTCTCCATCAAGCAGATCAAGGACGATGAGGAACGTCGCAAGCCCAAGGATTATCATTCCGGCGACAACAGCATCAGTCAGACTCTCGGCGATCTTCTCAAGCAGAAGTTCAATGACTAACTGCTGGTTCTGATGAATGTACGCGGGGCGGAAAGCATGGCTTTCCGCCCCGCTTTTTATTATTTACTATGAAGGTCATATCTCCGGGGCATGCCGGCAGCGGAGAGGGACATTTCACGACTGGAGAGGAACGGTTGTTCCGGGAGATTTCATGAAGCAGCAGGAAATAGAGCGTAAGTTTCTGGTAAAAGGTGACGGATGGCGGGGAAGAGGGGAAAGCGAACTGTTCCGGCAGGGCTATATTGCCCGTACGCAGGATCGTACGGTCAGAGTCCGGGTCGCCGGCAGCAAGGGAATGCTGACCATCAAGTACCGCGGAGAAGGCATAGCCCGCAGCGAGTTCGAATATGAGATTCCTCTGGATGAGGCACAGGCTCTTCTGGACGGACTTGCTCCCGGGGAAATCATTGAAAAAATGCGGCATACCCTTACCTGTGACGGCAGTGTGTGGGAAGTTGATGAATTCATGGGAGCCAATCAGGGGCTTGTGGTCGCGGAGATCGAACTGGAATCGGAGGATCAGTCCTTTGTCCGCCCCGACTGGCTGGGCGATGAGGTCAGCAAAATATCCCGCTATCTCAATGTTGAGCTTTCCCGCCTTCCTTATACCGTCTGGACGCAGGAGGAAAAGAACGGTTGTAAAAATAGCTGAGTGTGCAGGGCAAACGTGCCATGATGTGACTGTGGACACGGTTTTTTTGTGGAGCGGCTCCTATGTTCGGAAGAATGGAAGCTCTGTACGGAGCACACACAACATCATGGAGAAAGACTATGACTGAAATGTTCTGTTTCCAGTGTGAGCAGACCGCCGGAGGCAGCGGCTGCACCAGAGTCGGCGTCTGCGGCAAGAAGCCCGATACCGCCATGCTTCAGGACAGGCTTGTCGGCGAACTTGTCGCACTTGCCGGCGGAGGGGGATTCACGCGTACGGCCGAGCTTGATACGCTGGTGGAAAATGCACTTTTTACAACGTTGACCAACGTGAACTTTGATGATCTTTCTCTGGCGGCCATGGTGGAGAAGGTGAGCAGGATTCGCCGGGACAGCGGTGTGAAGGAAACTTGGGACATGAGCCGGCTCTGGAGCGCCGAAGAGAATGTCCGTAGTCTGAAGTCTCTTCTGCTTTTCGGCATGAAGGGTATTGCTGCCTATGCAAGTCACGCCCGCGTGCTTGGAAGAAATCTTGAGGATGTGACGGCATTCCTGTATCGGGGACTGGCTCTGCTTGCTTCCGATGTCGGAAAGGAAACGCTGCTTGAAGCCGTCATGGAGGCGGGAAAGGTGAATCTCGCCTGCATGGAGCTTTTGAACGACGCCAATAGAACCTACGGCACACCTTCTCCTGCAACGGTTTCCCGTGTCGTGGAAAAAGGCCCCTTCATCATCGTGTCCGGTCATGACCTGCATGATCTGGCGATTCTGCTTCGGCAGACTGAAGGCAAGGGCGTGAACGTCTATACTCACGGTGAGATGTTGCCAGCTCATGCTTATCCGGAACTTCGCAGATTTTCTCATTTGAAGGGGCATTTCGGTACGGCATGGCAGAATCAGCAGAAGGAGTTTGCCGATGTGCCGGCGCCGGTGCTCTTCACGACGAACTGCATCATGCCCGTGAAAGACAGTTATGCGGATCGTGTGTTCACGACGGGCGTGGTCCGGTATCCCGGCACGTATCATATTGATGACGGCAAGGATTTTGCTCCGGTCATTGCCAGAGCCTTGGAGCTGGGCGGCTATGCGGAAGATACGCGTTTTTGCGGCATCAACGGCGGAGAAACGCTTACGACCGGCTTCGGCAGCGAGGCGGTGCTTTCTCATGCCGGAACCATTGTGGAAGCCGTGAAAGCCGGAGCCATTCGTCATTTTTTCCTTGTCGGCGGATGCGACGGCGCAAGACCCGGACGCAACTATTATACGGAGTTCGTGAAAAAGACGCCCGATGACACCGTGGTGCTTACGCTGGCCTGCGGCAAGTTCCGTTTCAATGATCTTGATCTCGGCACCATCGGAGGCGTTCCCCGACTGCTGGACATGGGACAGTGCAACGATGCCTATGGCGCCATACGTGTGGCGCTGGCTTTGGCGGATGCCTTCCAGTATGGGGTGAACGATCTTCCGCTGACGATGGTCCTGTCATGGTATGAACAGAAAGCCGTGGCCATTCTGCTTACCCTGCTGTATCTCGGCGTGAAGAATATCTGGCTTGGTCCGTCGCTTCCCGCTTTTGTTTCTCCTGCCGTGCTCGATTTTCTGGTGAAGGAATTCGGCATGCGTCCCATTTCCACGCCAGAAGCCGACATGACCGTCATGCTCGGAAACTGATTGTTTTTCTGTGTTCTGATCCGGCCCCGCGCCTCCGGCGCGGAGGCTTCTCGTATGGCCGGAAGTCTGATAGCCTCGGCATATGGAAAGCAGGAAATTTCATAAGCGCTTTGCAGGATTTGACCTTGCAAAAAGGAGCGGCAGAACGTCATCTCTGAGCGACGCTCTGGAAGGCTGGCTTTCGGCCCACGGCATGCAGGTGCAGCATCACATGCTGACGCAGCTGTGGAAAAACTGGGACATCGTCATGGGGCCGGACATTGCGGCGCTGGCGCATCCTCTGGGACATCGGGGAAACATACTGCTTGTGGGCGGTGAGGATTCCTGCGCCATGCAGGAGCTGTCCTATGCCGTGCCTGAAATCCTTGAACGTGTGAATGCCTTCATGGACGAGGAGTATTTCCAGAAAGTGGAGCTGCATCTGCTTCTGGGCAAGGAATCTCTGCGACGTGTGGACATTACGCAGCCGCCGTCTCTTCCGTCTCCTCAGAGGCCTCCGAGGCTGGGCAGGCTGAAACTGCCGCCGGACTCGCCCGTGGCGGCATGCTATGAGGCGTATCTCCGGTGTTTCAAACCGGAGGACAAGACATAGAGACATGGATGAAAAAAGGACGGGGTTGCCCGTCCTTTTTCGTTGGTTAAAAGCCCCCCCAGCCAGGCTGGGGGTTCCCGAAAACTTATAGTTATGCGTAAGTGATAACCACTTCTTTTGATTTGCTAAGAAGGAGGTGCGGTCTGGCAACTGCGCCCACAAGCAAATCAAAAGGAGGTCACAATGGGTGACACAAAGAAGTTAGCGCATACGCAATGGAACTGCAAATATCACATAGTCTTTGCACCAAAATATAGCCGATAGGTTTTCTATGGAGAGAAGAAAAGGGCCATAGGAGAAATATTGCGAAAATTATGTGAGTGGAAGGGAGTGAGCATAGTAGAAGCAGAATGTTGTCCCGACCATATCCATATGTTGCTAGGTTCAGGACTCATTAAATATAAAAGATGACAATGGCAGCGAGACAAATGGCCGAAAAGAATGTGTGGGCACAACGGTCATAACGCATGGCTATTCTGCGCCAATCCTTGAGTCGGCCGAACATGATTTCTATCTTGTGCCGCTGCTTGTAAACCTCCTTGTCATAGACCACCGGAGTTTTCCGGCTGTGTCTGCCGGGAATACACGGCGTGATTCCTTTACGGGA
>CALUTB010000072.1 GCA_944323575.1 uncultured Mailhella sp.
ACAATCCCGAAATTCAGGCCCTGTACCGTGACTTCCTCGGCGCTCCCAACAGCCACAAGGCTCACGAGCTACTCCATACCCACTACTATGAACAGTACAGAGACTGCCGCAGCAAGTAATCTCTGTCTCTGAACACTCAGGCGCCCCGGTCGAATGTTTCGATCGGGGCGTTTTTTCAGTGATCTCCTCCTGTTCGAAAAAATTCCGGCTCCGGTCGACAAGGCTCGGTTCGATGAATGCTTCCGACAGAACGAAACATGATTCTTCTTCCGCCATAGAGGCTTTGACTTTTGCCCCGCTTACCGCCAATATGAGGCACCGCATCGGATTCCATTTTCTGGAGGAACTATGTCCGACACCCGTTATCTTTCCGAAATGTTCAATATACAGCCCCCGAACTGGGGCCTTCGCGGCGACCCCTATCTCTGGGAAGACATGAAAACGGCCTTTGCCGACATTCCCTTCCCCTACAGTTCCCATGAACTGGTCATGGACGTACACCGCATCTTTCTTGAAAAGACCGGCGAGGAACTGAGCAATGCCGCCCGCCCCTACGTGGAGGCCTATGCCCACGGAGGCGCATCGTCCGGCAAGGTTTCCGGCAGATTCTGGCTGAGCACCGCCATCCCGCTGCTGCTGGCGCTGCGGGACGTAGCGGAAAACAACATGGAGGAATTCGACAAGATTCTGGCTGAAGGAACGGCGCGATTTGCCCTCCGCAGCCATCCCTGCACCCCGCAGTGATCTCTTCTTCTCCGAGGCGCAGGCAGAGGCTGCGTTCAGAGCGACTTCCTTCAGGTACGAAAAAGGCGCCCCATCCCTTTGGGAATGAGGCGCCTTTTCCGTCATAAACGGCAGCGATCAATGAACGTGTTCACCGCGCTTCACGCGATAGATGATGGCGCAGATCATAACGATGAAATAGATGAAAATGCAGCCCACGCCCACGAACCCCTGAGGTGTGGAATGCATGGCGCTGGTGACGAGGGTGGTGATGAACTCTCCCATACTGTGCTCCTCGAAAAGTCTGGACGGCCCTTCCGGAGAATGTTCCGGAATCAGTGTAGAGTTTTCCCCAAGCACGGTAAAAAGTCAAGGCGATCCGCACGCAAAAGCCGCTTGTTTCCGCTCCGGGACCGGAAAGAACGAACAAGGCCGACTCCCTACCGGTTCTGCTTTCTGCGGAAAAGCCGGCAAGGCACTTTTGCCTTTCCCCGCCTCCCCTGCTATGATACTCCGACAGCACACAGGAGACAACGCATGACATACGACAGGAACGACGCTCTGGAACTTGATCTGCACGGGCTTTCCCCTGACGGCAGAACCGTCGGCCGCAGCAGTGACGGCATGACCGTCTTCGTCAGAGGCGGTCTTCCCGGCGAGCACGTTCTTGTACGGCTCACGGGCATCAAGAAACGCATGGCCGAAGCCGAACTCATCAAGATTCTCAGGCGCTCGCCCGAAGAGCGTCCCGCCCCCTGCCCGCATGCCGAAGAGTGCGGAGGCTGTCCTTGGCAGTGCCTGCCCTACCGCGGACAGCTTGCATGGAAAAAAAAGCTCGTACAGGACGCTCTTCTCCGCATAGGCAGACTGCATCTTCCGGATGAAATCGTGCGCCCCGTCCTCAGCTGCGGCGAGAACGCGGAATGGAGCTACAGAAACAAAATGGAATTCGCCTTCGGCCGGGGAGAACACGGGGAAACGCTGCTCGGTCTGCGATCCCGTGCCTCCCGCTCCGTGACCGAAGTGACCTCATGCAGACTCCAGACCGCTCGAACCATGGCCGTTCTTGTCACCGTGCGGGAACTGTGCGGAAAATACAATCTGCATGCCGCAGTGCCGGAACATTCGCCGCAGAAAAGGGCCCCGCGCGGAATCGCCTTCAGCAGCGCCGTGCGCCAGAACGACATACTGAGATTTCTCGTCATACGGGAACCCCGTGACGGAGGCTGTCTTGTCGAACTCATCACGCTGCCTTCCCCTCAGGAATCCTCCACGCTGAAGAAACTCGGACAGGACCTCCTGAACGCTCCCCTCGGAGTAACCGGATTTGTGCACAGCACACGTACAAACCCCGCCGACGTCGCCTATGGGGAACAAACTCTTCTTTTCATGGGCGAAACGGAGCTTTCCGAAACGCTGCGTCTGCAGGGGCGGGACGTGACCTTTACGCTCGATCACAACTCCTTCTTCCAGGTGAACAGCCGCGCGGCAGAGCTGCTGTACAATGCGGCCGCCGATCTTGCCGTTCAGCTCTTTCCCTCTCAGGAAGGCCTTTCCGGTCGGGAATGCTGGGACATCTACTGCGGCGTCGGCGGTCTTGCCCTGACCATGGCCCCTCATTTTTCCCGCGTATTCGGTCTCGAAAGCGTGCCCCAGGCTGTGGAACTGGCCAGCCGCAACGCCGGACAGAGCGACGCAAGCACAACATTCCGCTTCGAATGCGGCGATGCCGCCCATCTTGAACGCAGCTTCCGCCGACAGGGAATACCGGATCTTCTCGTCACCGATCCGCCGCGCGCAGGCATGGATGGAAAAACCGTCCGGGCCATTCTCGATCACCGTCCGCCGCGCCTTGTGCTGGTGTCCTGCAATCCCGCCACACTGGCGCGCGATCTTGCCATGCTCGCGCCAGCCTACTGCATCCGCGCCGTGCAGCCCGTGGATCTTTTCCCCCAGACGCCGCACGTGGAAACCGTGGTCTCTCTGGAGTTGCCGTCATGAAAGAATACCTCTCACCAACATACAATGCACTTCCGCCCATACCGCAAACCCGTGAGGTACAGCTGTGAGACAATGCATGGACGCCGAAAACCTGCACCGCAGACTGAAAAAAATCATCGGTCAGGTTCAGGCCATCGACCGCATGATAGACGAGGATATCCCCTGCGAGGATATCCTCGCCCAGATCAACGCCGCCAAGTCCGCCCTGCACAAGGCAGGGCAGGTCGTCCTTGAAGGACACATACGACACTGCGTCCGGGACGGCATCGAACACGGCGACGCCGACCAGACCATAGCCAGTTTCACCAAGGCCGTGGAGCGCTTCGCCAACATGAACTGACGCTCTGCAATACTTCCGGACCGGCCGTCGCACCCGGCCGGTTTTCTTTTTTTTCTTGACAAACGTATACCCCTATAGGTATTTTCCATCATCACCGATATGGGGGCCATCATGACCAAAAACGACATTCGTTCGCTCTGGCGAGATTTCAGAAACGACATTCTCTGTCTCCTTCTTTCCGGACTTTCCCTGCTGCTCAGCGTACTGGTTCCGGACTTCTTCCCCGTCGATCCGTCATGGGTGGCCATTCTGCTCTGCGGCGTTCCCATCATCCGAAACGCCGTCGTCGGACTGGTGACGGCATTCGACATCAAGGCCGACGTGCTGGTGGCTACTGCGCTTACAGCTTCCGTCATCATTGGAGAATACTTTGCCGCGGGCGAAGTTGCCTTCATCATGCAGCTCGGAGCTCTTCTTGAAGAAGCCACCACGGCCCGTGCCCGCGCCGGCATCGAAAAACTGGTACGTCTCTCGCCTCAGACGGCCCGCATTCTCAGGGACGACAGAGAAATCCTGGTCTCTGCGGACGACGTCAGACAGGGCGATCTCATCCGCGTCCTGCCCGGTGAGACCGTCCCGGCGGACGGCGTCATCGTCTGCGGACAAAGTTCCGTGGATCAGGCGGCTCTCACCGGCGAATCGCTTCCCGTGGACAAGTCAGAAGGAGATCAGGTCTACAGCGGAACGGTGAACCGCTACGGGACCTTCGACATGCAGGCCGACAAAAACGGAGAAGACAGCGCCATTCAACGCATGATACGTCTTGTCCGCTCGGCGGATGCCGGCAAGGCTAAAATCGTACGTCTGGCCGACCGCTGGGCCACGTGGATCGTGGCAGGCGCCTTCGGTGCCGCCATGGTCACATGGTTCGCGACGGGAGAAATCATACGCGCCGTCACCATTCTCGTGGTTTTCTGCCCCTGCTCACTGGTACTGGCCACGCCCACGGCCATTGTAGCGGCCATCGGCAATCTGACGAGACACGGCATTCTGGTACGCGAAGGCGACGCTCTGGAACGCCTTGCCGACGTATCATTGTGCGCCTTTGACAAGACGGGGACACTCACGGAAGGAACACCGAAAGTTGTCGCTGTGCAAAGTGTCTGCTCGCTGTCATCCTCCGAACTGTACCGTCTGGCAGCCGGTGCGGAACAGCGTTCGGAACATCCTCTCGGCAAGGCCGTGGTACAGGGCTTTGCAGCCGAAAGACAGCACTCCCTGCCCGACGTCGGCGACTTCCACATGATCCCCGGCAGAGGCATTCATGCGCTGGTGGAAGGCCGCGACATTCTGGTCGGAAGCGCCGCCTTTCTTGCCTCGGAAGGGGCCTCGCCCTCCGATCATGCCCTGCTTCAGGCCGGTTCCTTTCTGGAAGAAGGCTGCACCGTCATCTGGATTGCATCGGACGGTCGCTCGGCAGGATTCATCGCCCTCGCCGACACTCCCCGTCCGGATGCTGCAAAAACCGTGCAGGCTCTGAAGCATGCCGGCATTACTCCCGTTCTGCTCACGGGCGATCACAGGAATGCGGCACGACATATCGCAGGTGTGCTCGGCATTGATATCGTCCATGCGGGATGCATGCCCGAGGACAAAATGCGTTTCATGGACGAACATGATCATGTATGCATGATCGGCGACGGCATCAACGACGCGCCAGCTCTGAAGAAGGCGCATGTGGGCATGGCCATGGGCGGCATGGGCAGCGACATAGCCGTCGACGCCGCCGATCTCGTGCTCGTTCGTGACGGCATAGGCGAAGTGCCTCATGCCTTCCGTCTGTCCAGACGCATGATGCAGGCCATACGCTTCAACCTGACCTTCTCCCTAATGCTGAACTTTGCCGCCATCATTCTGGCTGCTCTCGGGCTTCTCAATCCCGTCACAGGCGCGCTGGTCCATAACGCCGGTTCAGTGGCCGTCATCCTTCACTCGGCCCTGCTTCTCAAGTGGGAGCGTGCACACATCTGAAGCGACTCGCCGTACGCTCCTGCAGGAGGCTCCTGAAGGAGCCTCTTGCTATTTTTACAGGAACCCGTAAAGAAAACGTATCTTCCTTTATCTTTTCTCAGGGGTTTCCCATGCAGTTCAGCTGGAAAAACGACATCAAGATCATTCTTGCTGTATGCCTTGCCTCAGTGATCATGGCTCTCAACATCAATACCTTCGTGCAGACCGGGGGACTTTATCCCGGAGGAGCTACCGGTCTCACCATTCTCATTCAGCGTCTTTCGGAGCGATTCCTCGGACTTCATCTCTCCTTTGCCGCGGTGAACTTTCTGCTGAACATGATTCCCATCTATATCGGGTTCCACTACATCGGCAAAAAGTTCACGCTCTACTCCTGCCTGATGATCGTCATCACCGGCGTTCTGGCAGACCTCATCCCTGCCTACATCATCACCTCCGACACGCTTCTCATCAGCATTTTCGGCGGCATCATCAACGGCTTTTCCATCAGTCTCTGCCTGCGCATGGACACCACAAGCGGAGGAACAGACTTCATCGCCATCTATCTTTCCCGGAAAAAAGGCATAGACTCCTGGAACATCATACTCTACTTCAACGTCATCATCCTGCTCATTGCCGGTTTTTCCTTCGGCTGGGACAAGGCTCTCTACTCCATCATTTTCCAGTACACCACCACACAGGTCGTACAGACGCTCTACAAACGATATCAGAAAAAAACCCTTTTCATCGTCACCGACAATCCTCACAAGGTCTGCGAAGTCATCTACGCCACCTCAAGGCACGGAGCCACCATTCTCAAAGGGGAAGGCTCCTTTCATCTGAACGAGCGCAGCCTCGTCTACTCCGTCGTCTCCAGCGACGAAAGCAAGAAGGTCGTTCATGCCATCCGGGAAGTTGATCCCCATTCCTTCATCAACACGGTGAAGACGCAGGAACTGGCCGGACTGTTCTATCAGCGGCCTACGGAATAACCCGGCGGATGCAGTGCGGAAACGGCGCTGCATCCCCTTCCCGCACTTCACCGGCATCACTGCGGAGACAGCGTGTTCACTCTCATCGACAAGCGGAACTGGGCGCGCCGCGAATACTTCGAGCATTATCTGACGGCGGTGCCGTGCCAGTACAGCATGACGACCAGCATCGACATATCCGGCATACGGCGCAGCGGACGGAAACTTTATCCCGCCATGCTTCACGCCCTCGCCACCGTCATCAACCGGCACGAAGAGTTCCGCATGGCCTTCGATGCGGAAGGGCGACCCGGCATATACGACACCCTGCACCCCTCCTACACCATCTTTCATCAGGACACGGAAACCTTCTCCTCGATCTGGACGACGTTCGATGCCGACTACGAGACTTTTCTGCTGGCCTACCGGCGCGATCTGCAGACGTGGGGCGACGTACATCGCCTTGAAGCCAGACCCGGCACACCGGAGAACGTTTTTCCCGTTTCCATGATTCCTTGGGAGAACTTTCAGGGCTTTCACCTGCATCTGCCCAAAGGCGACCGCTACTTCTTCCCCATCTTCACGTTGGGAAAGATCCGGGAAGAGCGCGGGCAGATTCTGCTGCCGCTTGCCGTTCAGGTACACCACGCCGTGTGCGACGGTTTTCATGTCTGCCGCCTGCTGGACGAGCTGAGAACGCTGATCGACGCCCTTCCTTCCGACGGGCACGCCGTCTGACATCGCCGACCGCCGGGACCGTGTCCACGGGCACAGCGTTTTTCTTCGTTCCGGCCTGCCGTCTGCCGTCGCTCCGCAACCGGAAAACATCCCGACGGAGGACATCTTGACATCCATTCTTCAGAAAATCCCCGGAATCGGACAGCATCCGCCGCGGGCAACTTGGCGGGACATGGCCCTTTCCCGGTTCGGCATTTTCCTGCCATAGCACCCATTGCGTATCTTGAACGCATCGTTACGGCAAACATGGGATTTCCCCTGCGCATCGGCTCGTTCGGCATCTCGGTCGTGCTGGCATTCGACGCCGTACAGAGAACTCTGATACAGCCCCGCAATCTGCTGGGCGGTCATGAGCTCTCCTCCTGTACCAGCAGCTCTTTCCCGACATTCCCTGGCTTGCAGCCTGTCTGCGTGTCCACGGCCATAGCACTCATGCTGCTGGCCAAGCCCCTGCCCTCCGGAGGCGCCCACGGCGTCCATCGCCGTTACCGGAAAAGAAGACCTCCGGCAGATCGGTTACTGATACGTTCTTGTTCCATGTCTCAGCGGGGCCTTGCTCATGCTGCTCATAGCCCTTGCCATCAACAACATGACACGGTTGCGTCGATTCCCTGTTGCCTGGTGGTAAACAAAAAAACAAAGCATCGGACCAGAAAGCGCGCCGAACAACCATATCCGGCGCGCTTTCCAACGTTTCAGATCCGGCATCCGGACCACCAAAAAACTGACATGAATCCGACTTCAGCCTATCCTTTCCCGAACTTCCGTACAGGCGTTCCGTCAAGTTTCCAGATGCCGAAACCGGTCATGGCACAAAGCAGAGAAAAAATGGGAACAAACCAGTTTAAAAAAGCATAGGGAACAAAATCGTAGGCACTCACTCCGAGAACGCCGGCGATATAGAAAGCATGCACGCTCCACGGCACCAGAGGACAGCCGATGGTCCCCGCATCTTCACAGGTGCGGGAAAGAACCAGAGGATTGATGTCGGCCTTTTTGAAGGATTCGAGAAAGGCTCGTCCGGGAACGATAACTGCCAGCATCTGACTGCCGGTACCAAGGTTGATGAGGTAGGCCGCCGCCAGAGCGGAAGCTACCAGACGCACGGCGGAACGGGCGCCCTTCAAAATGTATTCAAGCAACACCTCAAGCACTCTGGAACGCTCAAGAATACCGCCGAAAGCCATGCCGGAGCACAGAAGCAGTACGGTGGACATGATGCTCATGAGTCCTCCGCGGGAAAGCAGAGGATCGAGCTGGGCGATGCCGGTCTTGGACACATAGCCCGAGGTCAGCATGGTGGCCAGTTCATTGAAGGGAACGCCTTCCATGACGGCTATGACCATGGCTGCCAGCAGGCAGACCAGCATGACGGGAAGCACGGGGTAGCGTCTGTAGGCAAGCACGATCATGAGAACAGGAGGAACGAACGCCACCGGACCGAGGCTGAAGTTGGCCTCAAGGCCGGTCAGAATGGCGTTCAGACTCTCCAGAGAAACGCCCTGCTGCGCGGCGACGGAGCTGCCCAGGAACGTATAGACTACGCCTGCCGCAATGAAGGCGGGAACCGTGGTCCAGAGCATGGACATGACATGCGAGAAGAGCGGAACTTCGCAGACCGAAGCCGTGATGTTGGTGGAATCGGACACGGGAGACATCTTGTCGCCGAGATAGGAGCCGGAAACAATAGCCCCCACCGTCATGTACGCCGGATAGTCGAGCGCCTGTCCCACGCCGAAAAGAGCCACTCCGATGGTGCCCATCGTACCGAAGGACGTGCCCGTGGCCACGGACGCCACGGAACAGAGCACCATGGCAGAAAGCAGGAAATGTTCGGGCGCAATGAGCTTGAGTCCCCAGTAAATGATGGCCGGAATGGTGCCCGAAGCAAGCCATGCGGCGATGATCATGCCTACCATGGCCAGAATGGCGATGGCGATCTGAATGCGTCCGAGTGCCTCGAACATACCGTCCTGCAGATCTTCCCAACTGTAGCCCGTTCTGCGCGCCATAAAGGCGGCAAGGGCCACCGCGCCAAGAAGAGGCAGCACCGGAGGTCTTACTCCCACAACCAGAGTCCCGTACAGAATCATGGCCACGGGCAGCAGCAGTGACAGTGTCGCCCACAAGAGCGAAGGTTTCTTTCCTTGCATCTCCATCAGTACATCCTTTTAAATGATCCATGGCGGTCATTCCGCGAAGAAGCACACCGCATTCAACGCGAGCAATCCGCCTTTTTCGGGGAACAGAGTTCTGCTCCTCAATCTTCAAAGTTCCAGACGGGTCGCCCTGCCTTCCTTCATGTCAAGCAGGCTGCGGATGCCGCAGTCCACCATGCTCACGATGGACTCTTCCGTATAAAAGGCCATGTGCTGCGTGAGCACTACGTTGGGAAACTGGCGCAGATAGACCATGTCCTTGTTCTTCAGAATGTCTGTCTTGCGGTCGGCATGATAAATCCCCTGCTCATGCTCAAAAACATCCATGGCCAGAGAACCGATTTTTTCCGTTTCCACGCCTGCGGTCACGGCGTCGATGTCCATGAGTTCGCCGCGCGCGGTATTGATGAGGATCACGCCGTCCTTCATGAGCGAGAGCGTTTCCCTGTTCACCATGTGCTGCGTTTCCGGCGTGAAGGGCACGTGGAAGGTGATGATGTCGCATTCCCGGTAAAGGGTTTCGAGATCAACGAAGGTGGCGTACGGACGAAGATCCTCGCATTCCACGAGATTGTAGGCAAGAATGCGGCAGCCGAAGCCCGACAGTTCGCGGATGACGGCCGCGCCTATGCTGCCCGTGCCCACCACGCCCACGGTCTGCCTGCCCAGGCTGCGGCCCATGAGGCCGTTCAGGGAATAGTCGTTCACGTTCTGCCGCCACATGGCGGGCTTGTAACGGCGCAGCACGAGCAGCATGAGCATGATGGTGAAATCGGCCACGGCGTCGGGCGGATAGGCGGCATGGCTCACGCGCAGGCCAAAAGCGCGGGCGGCTGCCACGTCGATGTGATCCACGCCTATGGTGCGCGTGGAAAGAAAACGTACGCCGAGGTCCTTCAGATTCTCCAGCAGAGAACCGTCCACCACGCTGCGGCCGAGAATGGAAACGCCCTCGGCGCCTTCGGCAAGATGCACGGTTTCCGGAGTAAGACGTTCCTCGATGAGGCGGAGCGACACGGGAAGCGTACGACCGAGCAGGTCCAGTTCCTGCCTTTCATCGCGGCTGACTTCAAAAACGGCAATGTTCATGAGTGTTCTCCGAAAAAAATGTCGGTGGAAAAGCGGCCTACAGGAACGCGACCGCAAGGCCGTAGAAAACGACGCTGACAAAGAGCGAAGGAAGCATGTTCAGCGTCTTGCAGTCCTTGATGCGGAGCATGGACACTCCCGACACCATAATGAGTATGCCGCCCACGATGGAAACTTCGGTCAGAAGATCGCGGGGCACGAAGGAACCGAGCCACAAACCGAGCAGGTACAGCCCGCCCTGCCAGCAGAAAAGCACGGGAGCGGCGAAGGCTATGCCCAGACCGTAGGTGGAAGCCAGCACCATGGATGTAACAAAATCCAGTGTGGCATTGGTGAAAAGAAAAGTATGATTACCGTGTACGGCGCTTTCAAAGGGGCCGAGAATGGAAAGCGTGCCTATGCAGAAGAGCAGTATGGCCGTGGCAAGCCCCCGGCCGAGATCGGAGCTGCCCATGCGGCGGGCGAAGTTCTGGAACTTGCCGTCCCAGTCCCATACGGTTCCGAGAAAGCTGCCGAGCGCCATGCTCAGAATGAAAAGTACCGGGTATCGACTGTTCGGCATATTGGAAACAACGGCATTCATACCGATGGCCACGGCGGAGAAACCCATGGCGTCAAAAAGCGCATGCTGATATTTTTCCTTAATGCCCTTGCGCAGCACGCTGCCCAGAACGCTTCCGCAGAGAATCGCCGCAGTATTGACTATGGTACCTATCATAGAACCTCCGAAACAGTCCGGTTCTGCATAACACACTTCCTGCCGGGACGTCACCCCTCTCTCTGCACCCGGCGCCGCAGAGACGGCATTGCCAATCTTCGCCACTTCCTATACAAGAGACTGGCGACGCATCCTTCCAATGCATCATGGAGATATGATATGCGCAAACTTTTCATGTTCTGTCTGCTGCTCGCGGCCGCACTTATGCTCGGCCCCGTGACGCAGGCTCAAGCCGGAGGAAAAAACATGGTCACTCTTCAGACCAACAAAGGCGACATCGTTCTTGAACTGGATGCCGAAAAGGCTCCCAATACCACCAGAAACTTCCTTGAATATGTGAAGTCCGGATTCTATGACGGCACCATCTTCCACCGCGTCATTCCCGGTTTCATGATCCAGGGCGGCGGTTTCGACAAGAACATGGTACAGAAGCCCACCCGTGAACCCATTGAAAACGAAGCCAACAACGGCCTGAAGAACGATACCTACACCATCGCCATGGCCCGCACTCAGGCTCCTCATTCCGCCACGGCCCAATTCTTCATCAACGTGGCCGACAACAAGTTCCTCAACTTCACCGCTCCCACCATGCAGGGCTGGGGATATGCCGTGTTCGGCAAGGTCGTGAAGGGGCAGGAAGTCGTGGACACCATCGCCGCCGTGCCCACCACCTCCCACTATCCCCATCAGGACGTACCGGTTGAGCCGGTCATCATCACGAAGGCCGTCATCGACTGATACCGCCCTTCCGGCGGCCGAATGACGGCCCGCCCATGTTCCGAAGTCAGGACCGCCCCTTCAAGGGGCGGTTTGATTTGCCCCTATAAGAGTCTGTTACCCGGCTGCCCTCTTAAGAGGGCTCTGTCTCGACTCTTGCCGAAGAGTTTTTCCTGCTCTCGTAAACGAGCTGACGGGCCGTTCTACCAGACTATACTGGTCTGTTATTTTGTCTCGTTCTTCCTGCTCCCTCACATATTTGATGATGGTCGCCTCATTTACTCCAACCGTGCTGACAAAATAACCGGTGCACCAGAAATGGCGATTGCCGAACTTGTAGCACAGATACGGAAAACTTTCGAATATCATCAGGGAACTCTTCCCTTTCAAATATCCCATTACCTGCACCACGCTATACTCGGGTGGAATCTTGACGCACATATTGATATGGTCCACACACGCATTTGCTTCCACTATCTCTATTCCTTTGTATTCACATAATTTTTTCAGATTTTTTCCTATCGCTCTGCGCTACTTGCCGTATATCAGCTTACGCCGGAATTTCGGTGCGAAAACGATGTGATCTTGCAGTTCCAACAGATATTGTTTAAACTCTGATCATTCATTATTGGGTTCCTTTGTGTGTAGATTTCGAGTCGAGACAACTTGTTATCTCACAAAGGAACCCTCTTTTTAACTTATTTAAAGGCTTCGCCTTTTGGAACTCCCCGCATAGCGGGGAGTTCTCGACCTTAAGGGGCCCTACCGGCATAGCTAGTTGTTTCTCTTGTGCGCCTGTAAGGCTTTCTTACCAGCCGCGCTCTGACAGACTCATGGACGATCCGACATCTGCATTTCTGTTGAAGGCAGCCCGTAAACAGGCTTCCGGCGTACGGGATGCTCAACTGTTCTCCGAGTTTATCCTCGGCCAGTTGATGCCTGATGTACTCGGCTGTCTTTGCCTTATTCTGCCCACCGTATCGACACAGTAGCCACGGTACCGGAACTCCCGATTACGATATTTGAACTTCAGCTCGCCGAACTGTTTATATATCATCAGACGACTCTTTCCTTTCAAATATCCACAAACGCCGATACACTCATCTTGGGCGGTATCTCGAGCAACATATGGATATGGCCGAGACAACATTCCGCTTCTACTATGTTCACGCCCTTCCACTCACATAATTTTCGTAATATTTCACCTATAGCCCTTTTCTTCTCTCCATAGAAAAGCTGTCTGCGATATTTAGGTGCAAGGACTATGTGATATTTGCAGTTCCATTGCGTATGCGCCAACCTCTTTATGTCACCCATCATGACCTCCTTTTGATTTGCTTGTGGGCGCAGTTACCGGACCGCACCTCTTTCTCAGCAAATCAAAAGAAGTGTTTATAACATACGCATAACTATAAGTTTTCGGACCCACAGCCTAGGCTCAGGACTCATTAATTGCCAAAAGGGTAAGAAGTTCTTATTGTCGGCATAGGGAGGATGCCATGAAGGAAC
>CALUTB010000073.1 GCA_944323575.1 uncultured Mailhella sp.
CGCAGGCTCGTGTACGAAAAACGGCCCCTTTCCGAAGAAAAGGAAGGGGACAGACAAGATTTTTTCCGGGGGAGATGATCTCCCCCGGCCCCCCGCGTTTCGGGCCGTGCGCTGTCGCGCCCGTCCCGCAGGCTCGTGTACGAAAAACGGCCCCTTTCCAAGGAAAAGGGGCCGTTTGGTTTATGATGGGGGGAGAAGGAGAAGCGGCACTTCCGGGGGAATCTGCGATGCTTTGGGGCATCCCGGGCGCGTGAGAGGCTCGCTCCGGGCGCCTTCCCGACGTGTGCGGGAGGCGTTTTCGCAGAGCATCGCCCGCATCCGGACGCATCCGGCGAGTCCGAAACGTCTCCAGAGGCCTCTGGAATACACTTAAAAGGTTTTCGACAGGCAACGCCCTGCGGCGGACGACGCCGGAAACCTTCCGCAACGTCAGGCGCGGGAACGGCGGCGTCTGGTCTTGAAGCTGTGTTCGGCGAGCCACCCGAGTTCGGCCAGACGTTCGTCCACCTTGTAGAACAGCGTATCCTTCGGAAAGGAACCGTCCCTGCGGCGACGGCCTGCGGGCATACCGGTGAGAAGTTCCATGGCCTCGGAAATGTGCTTCACCGGATAGACGGCGAACTTTCCCTCGCGCACGGCGCTGATCACGCGCTCGTCGAGCATGAGATGCTCCACGTTGTCGAGCGGCAGAATGACGCCCTGCTCTCCGGTGAGTCCGCGGCGGGAGCACAGCTCGAAAAAGCCCTCGATCTTGCGGGTGACGCCGCCTACGGCCATGATCTGTCCGGACTGGCTCACCGCGCCGGTGAAGGCGAGCGAAAGCCGCAGCGGCACTTCGGAAATGGCGGAAAGCAGGGCCGCAAGCTCCGCGCCCGAGGCGGAATCGCCCTCGATGCCGCTGTAGCTCTGCTCGAAGCAGAGACTGCCGGAAAGCACGAGGGGCTTGTTGTGCGCAAACTGCGAGGCCAGATAGCTTTTGAGTATCATCATGGCCTTGGTGTGGATGGGGCCGCCGAGTTCCGCCTCGCGCTCAAGATCGATGATGCCGCCGTGCCCCACGCCCACGGTGCAGGAGATCTGATGGGGCAGACCGAACTCATAGTCGCCGCTCGTGGTGACGGCAAGGCCGTTCACGCAGCCGACTTCGGCGCCCGAGGTGCGCAGCTTGATGATGTCGCGGTCGTACTCTTCCATGAAAAGCTGCTCCACGAGATCGGAGCGGCGGCGTCTGGCGCGCAGGGAGGCTTCGAGGCTTTCGCGGTCCACCATGTCCCTGCCCCGCATGGCCGCGGTGGCGGAGGCTTCGATGAGCGTTTCCCTCATGAGCGGAAAGCGCAGGGAAATCTTTCTGTGATCCTCGCACAGCTCCGAGCCGTGATCCACGAGAGCGGCGAGCGCTCCGCGGTCGAAGGGCAGAAGATCGGCCTCGTCCATGATGCGGGCGAGCTGACACAGCCATGCGCGCACGGCCGGCGCGGTACGGTCGGTTTCCGAGGCCATCTGCGCCTTGATCTTGAACTGCTTGGCAAAACGCTCGTCGCGTTCAAGGAGCATTTCGTACAGCTCGTCCTCGCCCACGAGCACCACCTTGAGGTTCAGGGGCATGGGTTCGGGTTCTATGCCCTTGACGCGGGAGGTGTCGTTGAGATCGGGATCCTCGATGCGGGCCACGCCGGAACGAAGCGCGCGCATGAGTCCTTCCCATGCCGGGCCGTTGGCCAGAAGATCGTTGACGTGCAGCACGAGATAGCCGCCGTTGGCACGGTGCAGGGAACCGGCCTTGATGAGCGTGAAGTCCGTGACGAGCGCGCCCATTTCCGATTCGCGTTCCACGCATCCGAGCAGATTGCCGTAGGTGGGATGATCCTCCACCACCACGGGAGCGCCCTTCATGCCGCCGTTGTCCACGATCACGTTGACGTCGTAGCGGTAGAGGTCCGGCTCCTGCATCGCGGCCTCCGCATGAAGAGGCGTCGCGGGGTTGTCGCGGGGCAGAAACAGATCCAGATGCTCCAGAATGTCGGCGCGAAGATCGTCGAAGAAGGTGCGCAGGGCGTCGTTCTTCTCCCCGCAGCCGGAAAGACGGCAGGCCCTGTCCGCCACGGGCGCGACGAGGCGGTTCAGCAGGTGCTCGGCAGCCTCGCGTTCCAGCTCATGTTCCTTTTTCTGAAAGTTCTTTTCCAGCTCGCCCATGCGGCGCACGAAGGGCGCCATGCTCTGCAGCAGCTGATCGGCCTTTTTCTTGAAGTCCTGCCGTTCGGGAGAGTCGAGCCGGGCCACCTCCTCGTCGCTGAGACGCCGTCCTTCCTTCATGGGAAAGAGCGAGAGCGAACCCTGTTCCTCGGCGTCGAGGGCGAAGCCCTTGTCTGCGGCCATGCGTTCCAGTTCCCTGATCACGCCCGCACGCGCCTCGCGCAGTTCCTCACGCCAGGCGCGGCGGCGGCGCAGACTGCCGTCGGAATCGAGCCGTGCGGGCAGATCCTCGCGCAGCTGCCGCATGGCCGCCCGCAGACTGTCGCGCATCTGCACGCCCTGTCCGGCGGGAAGCTGGATGAGGGAAGGTCTGTCCTCGTCCCTGAAGTTGTTGACGTAGATCACGTCCGGCGGGGTGTCCTGCCTGCGCGCGAAGGGTTCCAGAAAGTCGCAGACCATGTAGGTGCGGCCGAGATCGGGCGAACCGGACACATAGACGTTGTAGCCGAAATTGCGGATGTTCACGGCCAGCTCCAGCGCTTCGAGCGCGCGCGGCTGGGCAGGGCGACGCCTTCCTCCGCGGGGAACGGCGCGGCTGTCCTGCCAGGGGATGCGCTCCTCGGGCCACGAGGGACGCAGCCGGTCCGCGTCAAGCGGCGCAACGGTGCGCAGTGCGGGACTCATGCCTTCCCCTCTTCTCCGGCGTACAGTTCCGCCAGGATGCGGTCCGCGCCGCGGGAAAGCAGCTCTTCGGCAAGCGAGACGCCCATGCGTTCGGCGTCGTCCGGGGAGGCGGGAGCCGAAACGGAACCGCGGATCACCGTATCTCCCTCCGGCGAGGCCACGAGGGCGTTCATGCGGATGCCGCCGTGCTCAAGCACGGCGTGGGCCGCGATGGGCACCTGACAGCCGCCGTCGAGCCTGCGCAGGAAGGATCGTTCGGCCGACACGCACAGACGCGTCGGGACGTGCTCAAGGAAGGCAAGGGCTTCGCACAGATCCTGCCTGTCGGCGCGCATTTCCACGCCGAGCGCGCCCTGTCCCGCGGCGGGCAGAAAGTCCGGCGGGGTGAGATCCTGCTGAAAGGCGGCGGAAAGACCGAGCCTCTTTACGCCCGCGCGGGCGAGAATGACGGCGTCGTACTGGCCTTCCTTCATCTTGCGCAGACGCGTTTCCACGTTGCCGCGCAGCATGGTCACCTTGAGATCGGGACGCAGAAGAAGGGCCTGCGCCTGTCGGCGCAGGGAACTTGTGCCGAGCGTCGCGCCCTCGGGCAGATCGGCCAGGGAGGGGAAGCGCTCGGAAAGAAAGAGATCCGTGCAGACTTCACGTTCGGGAACCGCGCCGAGCACAAGACCGTCCGGCAGAACCATGGGCACGTCCTTCATGCTGTGCACGGCGATGTCCGCCGCTCCGGAAAGCAGGGCCTCCTCGATTTCCTTCACGAACAGGCCCTTGCCGCCCACTTTGGCCAGCGGCACGTCGAGAATGATGTCGCCGCGGGTTTTGAGCACGAGAAGCCCGACTTCCAGTCCGGCGTACTGCGCCGCAAGGCGTCCGCGTATGTGTTCGGCCTGCCACAGGGCGAGCCGGCTGCCCCGCGTGGCAATGATGATTTTTTTCATAGAGACTCCAGATGATGCCGGAAGGACGGACGCACCTTCACGACGCGGCCGCCGGAAAGGCGGTCGGGAACGGGGGAGGGAACGGACAAAAGCGTCCCGGCGACGCCGGTGGCGCGGCCGGGAAACGCTCTTCTTCCGCAGGGAGGAAAAAGGGATCGCGGAGCGGACCTTCCTCCCGCAGACATCAGTGACCGCAGCTTGCGCAGTTGCCGCCGGAGCAGCCCGCGCAGCCGCCGCCCGAAGCCGGTGCGGAAGGCAGATCGAAGGAATCGGGCGCGCCGCCGCCGAGACGGCAGCAGCAGCGGGAGATCATCTTTTCCGTGTCCGTGGAGCGGCACTTCGGGCAGGAGGGCGTCTCGTCGCCGAAGACGAGATCCTCGAAGGTGTGGTTGCAGGCTCTGCAACGATATTCATAGATGGGCATGACTTCAGACTCCTTTCCGGTCCTCGTCGAGGGCGCGGACGTTCTCGAAAAGATAATGGTCGATGAGCCGACACAGAAGATGCATGCACGCTTCGTGCATTTCCTGAATCAGCGGGGTATGGCTGTGAGGAACGTCGAGCAGGTGATCGCACATGGCGGCCATTCTTCCTCCGCCCTTGCCGGTGAGTCCCAGCACCGTCATGCCGGCCTCGTGCGCGGCCTCGATGGCGCGCAGCACGTTGGCGCTGTTGCCCGACGTGGAAAAGGCCACCAGCGCGTCGCCGGGGCGTCCGAGTCCGGACACCTGACGGGAAAAGACGTCGTCATAGCCGTAGTCGTTGCCCACGGCGGTCAGCGTGGACGTGTCCACGGTAAGGGCCACGGCGGGCAGCGAACGACGCTCCATGAGAAAGCGTCCCAGAAGTTCGCCGGTCATGTGCTGCGCGTCGGCGGCGCTTCCGCCGTTGCCGCACACGAGGATCTTGCCGCCGTCGGCAAGACAGCGCGCCAGAGCGCGTGCCGCCTCGTCGAGAGCGGGCGCGACGTCGGACAGGAAGGAGAGTCGCAGCCTGGCGCCCTCCTCCGCATGTTCGCGGATGATTTCAAAAGCAGTTTTCATATGGCTTCCTTGCGCTTGACGTGAGCGGCACGGCCGCAGCCTTCCGGAAAAAGGCACCATACTCCAAAGCGCGGACCCTGACAATGCCGCCCGACGGGACCGTCCCGGCGCTCCTTCCGCTAAGAGAATAACGCCTCCCGGCCTTTCGGCAAGGGCGGAGACGACATTTTCCGTCCGAAAAAAACGACGCCAGCCCGTCTTTCGCGGGCGGGGAAAGAAAGGAAGGCCGCCCGGCAGGAACTGAAAGAATGTTCCGCCCCTCCGATGACTGAGCTGTTGCAGAGGCTTGTACTTTGGCGTACAAGACTCTCATTCCCCTCCGCCGCCCGCGCGCACGTGTTCCGCAAAGGCGTTCTTCGAGGCGGCGTTCCGCGGACAGGCTCTTCCCAAGGACACGTCATGCACGACATCTCCCGTCTTCTCATACTCCACAAGGACAATCCCCAGCCCGAAGCCTTCGGACGCAATCTCGCCGCATGGCTGCGCGAACGCGGCGCGGACGCCATCCTGCTCTCCTCCGAAGCGGACGCCATCACCATGCGGACGGCATCCGCCGTGAGCGACGCCGTCCTCGTGCTCGGCGGCGACGGCACCATGGTGGGCGTAGCCCGCCGACTTTCCGGCATACGCACGCCGCTTGCGGGCGTAAACTTCGGACGGGTGGGCTTTCTGGCGGAGATCCCGGCCGCAGGCTGGGAACAGCCGCTCTCGGACCTGCTCGCGGGACGATGGGAGGTAGAAAGGCATCTCACCCTGCGCTGGCGCATCCTGCGGCGGCGCGACGACGACATGGAGGTGCGCGACGAGGGCGTGGCCATCAACGACGTGGTCACGGCGCACGGCGTGGTCGCCCGCGCCGTCTCGCTCAGCCTGCACATCGACGGCGTGCTCTTCAGCACGCTGCGCTGCGACGGCGTCATCGTATCCACGCCTCTCGGCTCCACGGCCTACACGGCCTCCGCGGGAGGACCGCTCACCATGCCCTCCATGAACGCCCAGCTCGTCACGCCCATCTGCCCCTTTGCCGGAGGCTTTCCCCCCCTCGTCCTGCCCGCCTCCTCGCGCATCCGTCTGGAGGCCTGTCGTCAGGGCGATCAGGTCATTCTCTCCGTGGACGGACAGGAAGACCGCCCCCTGGCCTTCGGAGACGTGCTGGAAATTCAGGGGCTGCCCGATCAGCTCCACATGCTTGTGAGCGACACGAACTGGTATCTGCGCCGACTCATCGACCGCGGCATCGTCACCTCCGGTCCCGGCAGACGGGAAAGCGTCTGAAGTTCTTCGGAACGGGATCTTTTTCCGCGCTCCCCCGCGCGCACTTGAGCACCGGTTCTTTTAATGATAGGAGTACAGACTCCTTCATTCGGAAGGACTTTTTCACCTGCCATTTTTCGAGGGAGCATCCCATGTCCGCATATGAAGCTGTCATAGGCCTGGAAGTGCACGTGCATCTGGCCACTGCCAGCAAACTTTTCTGTTCCTGCCCCAACTCCTTCGGCGACGAGCCGAACACCAACGTCTGCGAAGTGTGCTCCGGCATGCCCGGCGTGCTGCCCGTGCTCAACCGCAGGGCCGTGGAATACGCCACGCGCATGGCCCTTGCCGTGCACGCCACCGTGAATCAGCGCTCCCGGTTCGCCCGCAAGAACTATTTCTATCCCGACATGCCCAAGGACTACCAGATCTCCCAGTTCGAGCTGCCCCTGTGCGAACACGGCTGGCTCGACATCACGGTGAACGGGCAGACCCGCCGCATCGGCATCACGCGCATCCACATGGAGGACGACGCGGGCAAGAACATTCATCCGCAGGGCGAAAACGTGAGCTATGTGGACCTGAACCGTGCCGGCACTCCGCTCATCGAAATCGTGAGCGAACCCGATCTGCGCAGCGCCGAAGAGGCCGTGGCGTATCTTCGCAAGCTGCACGGCATGGTGGTGAGCCTCGGCATCAGCAACGGCAACATGGAGGAAGGCTGCTTCCGCTGCGACGCCAACGTGTCCATCCGTCCCCGCGGCGAGAAGAAGCTCGGCACCCGCACGGAACTGAAGAACCTCAACTCCTTCCGCAACGTGCAGCGCGCCATCGAATTTGAAATCGCCCGGCAGTCCGATCTGCTCGACGACGGCGAGGAAGTCATTCAGGAAACCCGCCTCTACGACGCCGTGCGCAACCTCACCGCGCCCATGCGCAGCAAGGAGGACGCGCAGGACTACCGCTACTTCCCCGATCCCGATCTTCTGCCCGTGGTCATCACCGACGAGGAACTCGCCGAATGGGCCGCCACCCAGCCCGAACTTCCCGACGCCCGCACCGCGCGCTACATAAGCGACTTTCAGCTCCCCGAACAGGACGCCGAACAGCTCTGCGCCGATCCCCATCTGGCCGCCTTCTTTGAAAAGGCCGCGACTCTGTGCGGTCAGCCCAAGAAGGTCGCCAACGTCATGCTCGGCATGATGATGCGCGAAATCAATCAGAAGAATCTCGATACCGCCGCGCTCGCCATCGCGCCCGATGCCGTGGCCGAACTTGTGACCATCATGGGCAACGGCACCATTTCCGCCAAGATCGCCGCCGACGTCTTCCCCGAGCTCATGCAGGGCGGCATCATGCCCGCCGCGCTCGTGAAGGAACGCGGTCTCATGCAGGTTTCCGACACCGGCGCCATCGACGCCGCCGTGCAGAAGGTGCTCGACGCCAACCCCGCCGAAGTGGAAGCCTACAAGGGCGGCAAGAAGAAGCTCATCAGCTTCTTCGTGGGGCAGGTCATGCGCGAAATGCGCGGCAAGGCCAACCCCGCTCTGGTCAACGAGGCGCTCGCCCGTCTGCTCGGCTGATTTTCCTCCCCTCCGGAGCGCCCCGCTCCGGAGACGTTCCCCACCACACCATCCCCCCACCTCTCTGAGCAAAAACGAACGGCACAACGATCACGGACCCGACTGGCTCGATCTCGGCACGCCCGAAGCCGGACGGAAAAAACGTTTCTTCCGCCGCGAAAAGGATGCCGCCGAAGACGACATCCTTACCCTGGACGATCCCGTCTCCACGCAGAACAGGCCGAAGAAACCGAAAAAACGCGGCTTCTTCCGCAAGTTCCTCTATTTTCTCTTTTCCCTCATGCTGATCGGCGCCCTCTGCGCCGCGGCCGGCGGCTACATGCTCTATCAGTGGGTGGCCGACGACCTGCCGAGCTTCAGCAAGATTGCCGACTACCGTCCTCCGCTCGTGACCACCGTCCTCGCCCGCGACGGCAGCGTGATCGGTCAGCTCTACCGCGAGCGGCGTTTTCTCGTCACCCTCGACCAGCTGCCCAAATTCGTGCCGCTCTCCTTCCTCGCCGTGGAGGACGATCAGTTCTACAATCATCCCGGCGTGGACATCAAGGCCATCATCCGCGCGGCCATCGCCAACTTCCAGCACGGCTCCACCAGGCAGGGCGGCAGCACCATCACCCAGCAGGTGGTCAAGCGCCTCATGCTCACCCCCGAAAAGAGCTATGAGCGCAAGCTCAAGGAAGCCATCCTTGCCTTCCGGCTCGAAAAGCAGCTCAGCAAGGACGACATCCTCACCCTCTACATCAACCAGATCTTCCTCGGCAACAACGCCTACGGCGTGGAAGCCGCGGCCCGCGTCTACTTCGCCAAGAACGCCAGAGATCTCACCATAGCCGAAGCCGCCCTCATCGCGGGTCTCGGCCAGTCGCCCTCGGCCTACAATCCCTACCGCAATCCCGAAGCCGCCGAAACCAGACAGCGTCATGTGCTGCGTCGCATGCGCGACCTCGGCTGGATAAACGACGCCGAATACGACGAAGCCGTCAACCAGAAGCTCGAATACAGGGCCATGCAGTCCTCCAATCCCGACGGCGCATGGTATCTGGAAGAAGTCCGCCGTCAGCTCGTGGACATGTTCTCCGAGGAAAACTGCAAGCGGAACGGTTACGACTTCGGCATCTACGGCGAGGACGCCGTGTACGAACTCGGCCTCACCGTGCACACCGCCATGGATCCCGTGCAGCAGAAGGCCGCCAACGACGGTCTGCGTCACGGCCTCGAAGACGCCGCCAAGCGTCACGGCTGGCTCGGTCCGGTGAAGCATCTCGAACCTTCCGAATACACCGAATTTCTTCAGAAAAAGAACTTTGAACTCTCCGACATCGACGACGACGGATGGGCGCAGGCCCTCGTCACCGCCGTGAGCAAGTCCGGCGCGGACGTCATGCTCTCCGAAGATCAGCGCGGCTATGTCCCCGTGTCCACCATGAACTGGGCGCGCAAGCCCAACAAGCGCGTGGCAGGCTCCGTCACCGCCACCGTCATCCGAGACGCCACCAAGGTCGTCAAGGTGGGCGACGTGATCTGGGTCTCCCGCGACAACACCCCGAAGAAAAACGCCAAAAATGCCAAAACCGCCGACGCTTCCAAGGTGATTCCCCTGCGCCTGCAGCAGTATCCCGACGTGCAGGGCGCCATGGTCTCCATAGAACCGAAAAGCGGCGACGTGGTCGCCATGGTCGGCGGCTACGCCTTCGGCAGCGGCGGCTCCCAGTTCAACCGCGTCACCCAGGCCCAGCGTCAGCCCGGCTCCGCCTTCAAGCCCATCGTCTACTCCGCCGCCCTCGACAACGGCTTCACCCCGGCCTCCATGCTGCTCGATGCACCCATCATCCTCATCGACAAGTGGACCAAGGAAGCCTGGCGTCCCCGCAACGACGACGGCAAGTTCGACGGTCCCATGCCCCTGTACCGCGCCCTCGCCCGCTCCCGCAACCTCTGCACCGTGCGCGTGGCCCAGCAGATGGGCATAGAGCATGTCATCGCCCGCGCCAAGGCCCTGCGCCTTGCGCCCGATTTTCCCGCCACCCTCGCCATCAGCCTCGGCGCCGTGGCCGTCTCTCCCCTCAACCTCGCGCAGGCCTACACCGCCTTCGCCAACGAGGGCAAGGTCAGCTCCCCGCGCTTCATCACCAGCATTCAGGGTCCGTGGGGCAACACCATCTACGAATGTCCCTCCGAAAACGTGCAGGCCATCACCCCGCAGAACGCCTACGTCATGGCCAAGCTCCTCGAGGGCGTGGTCAACTTCGGCACCGCAGGCAAGGCCCGCGTGCTGGGTCGCCCCCTGGGCGGCAAGACCGGCACCACCAACGGCGAAAACGACGCCTGGTTCATCGGCGTGACGCCCCATCTCGTCACCGCAACCTACATAGGCTACGATCAGCTCCAGCCCATGGGCCGCGGTGAAACCGGCTCCGGCGCGGCGCTGCCCACCTACATCTACTACGCGAAGGAAGCCCTCAAGGCCTATCCGCCGGACGACTTCCCCAAGCCCGACGGCATCGTGTTCGCGGATGCGGGCGGCATGACCATGCCCTTCATCGAAGGCACCCAGCCCGGCACCGGCTACGGCATCGACGCCCTCGACGGTGGCCTTGATCCCGAAGCCGCAGCCCAGGCCGCCGAACAGGCGCAGCAGGGCGAGGAACTGCTCAGGGAAATGTTCTGAGGTACGGGGCGACCGCAAAAACGCGCGGCTGCCCGCCTGTTCCGGGCACGCCCGGAAAAAGACGCATCAACATAAAAAGGCTGGGGGGTCCCCCTTCCCGTCTTTTTGACCCGCCCGGTTCCCAGCCGCGGTGGCCGGGGCCATTCCCCACAGGCGGGTTTTTTTGAACTCTGCTTGCGGCACGCCGCAGGAGCGCATAATGGAAAAACTGGAACGTGAAATCATGCAGGTGAGCAAGGAAATCGCGGTGAAGTTCATCGAATCGCAGCGACTCTCCCCCAGCAATTTCGAGGAAATCTTCCCCTCCATCTACCGCGTGGTCATGGAAACCGCCCTGAAGGGCAGAGACCGGCTCGAAGGCGAGGGAGACGAATGATGAGCGATATGTCCGAACAGAAATGCGCGCAGGACGTCGACGCTCAGGGCGCGGCGGCGGAAAACTCCGGAGCCGCGGACAAGGCCGAAGGCGCACAGGCTGCCGAAGCTGCGGCTGCCGCTGCGGCGACGGATGCAGCGGAAACGGAACGCCGCGAAGGCGGCGCTTCTTCTGAACGCGCCGAAGGCGCGCAGGCCGCGACCGAAGAAAAGGTCGATGGCGCGACGGATGGCGCGGCGGCGGAAAACTCCGGAGCCGCAGACAAGGCCGAAGGCGCTTCCAGCTCTTCCGAAGCCTCCGTACAGCGCGAAGGCGGCACGGAAAATGCCTCTGCGGGCGAAACGTCCGGCGCGTTTGAAAGCGCCTCATCCGACGCGCATACCCGCAACGTGTCCGAAATGTTCGGCCGCATGACGCCGTGGTACGATCTTCAGAACCGCGTGTTCAGCCTCTTTCTGGACTGCTGGTGGCGTCACAATCTGGTGAACGCCGTGGTGCCCGGCCCCACGGGTCTGGTCATCGACATGGCTTCGGGCACGCTCGACGTCGCGCTTGCCGTCATCCGCCGCTATCCCGAACTGCGCGTCTGCGCCACGGACATCTGCGAACCGATGCTGCGCTACGGCGAAGAACACAAGATACGCGCAGGCGAACGCTCCCGCATCACCACCATGGTGGCCGACGCCCGTCACATGCCCCTGCCCGACGGCTGCGCCGACGCCGTGACCATGGCCTTCGGCATACGCAACGTGCGTCCCCGCATGGAGGCTTTGCGCGAAATGCACCGTCTGCTCGTGCCCGGCGGCCGCGCCTGCATCCTGGAATTTGCGCCCGTGTCCGCGCCCCTGTTCGGTCCGGCCTATCACTGGTATCTGCGCCGCATCATGCCGAAGCTCGCAGGGCTTGTGAGCCGTTCCACCTCGGCCTACGACTACTTTGCCGACACCATTGAGAATTTCCCGAAACCCGCGGCGTTCAGCGAAGAGCTTCGCGAAGCGGGCTTCGCCTTTGTTCAGCACATTCCCTTCACGCTGGGCGTGGCCAACCTGCACATCGCCGTGCGCGGCTAGCGCGCGTCCTTTTTCCGGAGTCTTCCCATGTCACTGAGTTTAGGAATCGTCGGTCTGCCCAACGTGGGCAAGTCCACCCTGTTCAACGCGCTCACCAAGGCCCAGAACGCCGAAGCCGCAAACTATCCCTTCTGCACCATCGAACCCAACAAGGCCACCGTGGCCGTGCCGGACAAGCGCGTGGACGCGCTGACCGAACTTGTGAAGCCCGCCAAGACCATTTATGCCACCGTGGACTTCGTGGACATCGCCGGTCTTGTGCGCGGCGCGAGCAAGGGCGAGGGACTCGGCAACCAGTTCCTCGCCAACATCCGCGAATGTGCGGCCATCGTGGAGGTGGTGCGCTGCTTCGACGATGAGAACATCGCCCATGTGGACGGCAGCGTGGATCCGCTGCGCGACGTCGACACCATCGAAACCGAACTGCTGCTCGCCGACCTCGAAAGCGCGGAAAAGCGTCTCGACAGCCTGAAGAAAAAGGCCAAGTTCGACAAGGAAATGCAGAAGGCACAGCCCGTGCTCGAAGCCCTCGTGGCGCATCTTGGCGAAGGCAGGCCCGCCTCCGCCTTCGAGGTGCCGGAACTCAACGAACCCTTCCATCAGGTCTGGCGCGAGCTTTCCCTGCTCACGGCCAAGAAGTTCATCTACTGCGCCAACGTGGATGAGGACGGCATCGCAGAAGACAACGATCATGTGAAGGCGCTGCGCAACCTTGCCGCCTCCCGCGGCTGCGACATGGTCAAGATCTGCGCCCGCCTCGAAGAGGAACTGCAGGGCCTCTCCGACGCCGAACAGGCCGAAATGCTCGAATCCTACGGCATCACGGAAAGCGGCCTTGAGAACATCATCCGCACGGGCTACCACACCCTCGGCCTTGCGAGCTTCCTCACGGCCGGTCCCAAGGAAGTGCGCGCCTGGACCTTCCGTCAGGGCTGGAAGGCTCCCCAGACCGCGGGCGTCAT
>CALUTB010000074.1 GCA_944323575.1 uncultured Mailhella sp.
GCTCTTCACGGGCATGGCGAGCACGTACACGTTGAGCTGCGAGGCAAAACGGTTGATGAGGCCGAGGGAAATGTCCGTCAGCAGGCAGGCCACCACCACGGGACCGGACAGCAGCACCATGTCCAGCGCAAGATCGCCGACCTTTTCCGCAAAGAAGAGCGGCAGCGAGGGCCTCTCAAAAAAGCCGGAAGGCAGCACTGACGTCACAGGCCAGCACTCATAGCTGGCATAGACCATGCCGAGAAAGGTAAGAAAGGCGCCGGTGGAAAAAAACACATACACGGCGCTCTGAAAAAAGAAGGATCCGGTAGGAGAGGTCTGCTCTCCCGCCAGAGGATCGGTCTCCGTGGCCTGTCCGGCACCTCGCTGGTTGTCGATGAAGAATCCGGCGCACTGCAGCGTCCAGAACATCATGCCCGCAAGAAAACCCATGAGCATGCCGAGAAAGACTTCCTTGGCGATGAGGACCCCTACATGCAGTCCGGAGGCCAGCGTCAGCCCGTCCCATGCGGGAAGCTGTCCGAGCAGCATGGGATGCAGCACCATGTAGCAGGCCAGAACGATGGTGAAGCGAAGCTGCCCCGTCACCAGCGTGCCGCCCATGAAGGGCGCCGTCTGCATGAGCATGTAAAGACGCGGCGTTCCCAGCAGAAACGCCAGCAGATGCTCCTGCGGAGAAAATCCCCAGAACAGACCGGTATCCAATCTTCAGCGCCTCCGACGACCGCCGGACGGAAGAACGGCTGACAGACTCATCCGGCAAGACGTCGTCTTCGTCTTTCTTCCGTCTTCCATCCGGATCCTACAACAAATAGAATCTGGTGAATATCTCATCCGCATACCGAAGAATCTCCCCCGACATCCATCCGCCCAGAAGAAACAGCGACAGGACCACGGCAATGAGCTTCACGCCGAAGGTAAGCGTCTGTTCCTGCAGCTGCGTCACCGCCTGCACGAGACTGAGCACGATGCCGATGACCGATGCAATGACGATGGGCGGCAGCGAAATGACCAGAACCAGATAAAGGGCCTGCGAGGCATAATCCATGGCAATGCTGTTCATGCCCTTTCCCTCATATTCTGATGCGGCTTACGGGCTGCACCGATATTTCCGGCGTCACTTCCTGATAGGCCATGACGGGCAGCTCATAATACTTGCTTTCAATAAGTCTCCGGACATAGCGCCGGATGTCCATGGAAACCATGAGCACGGGCTTCTGCGTACTTTTTCTGGACTTCTCCGAGGCCTCGCCCACGACCTTGATGATGCGCTGGGACGTATCGGGATCCAGAGAAAGAAAAGCCCCTGCGGACGTCTGGCGGATGGCCTTCCGTATGGTCTCCTCCAGCGAAGGATCCATGAGAATGGCCGGAAGCATGTTCTGTCCGCGGGAATACATGTAGCTTATCTGCCGCTTGAGCGCGCTGCGCACGTACTCCGTAAGCATGACCACATCCTTTTCCTTGGGACTCCACTCAATGAGCGCCTCAAGAATGCTGCGCAGATCCCGTATGGAAATCTGCTCCTGCACCAGACGCTGGAAGATTTCCGCAATGCGCTGCACGGGAAGAAGACGCGTGACCTCACGAACGAGATCAGGAGCCCGTTCTTCCATGCGGTCGAGAAGATACTTGCTCTCCTGCATGCCGAGAAACGTCGAGGCATGACGGGAAAGAAGAAGCGAAAGATGGTAGGCCAGAATCCTGGCATGGGGCATGCAGGTGATGCCGGCCTGCTCAAGCCGCTCTTTCTCCGAGTCGGCAACCCACAGAGGTTCCACGTCCGGCAGGAAGGGTTCGCCTTCGTGGTAGGAAACTCCCAGCATGTCGAGATTGATCTTTTTCTCCCTCACGATGACCATGCCTTTCTCAAGCCGGCCTCTGGCCATGGGAATTTCATTGAGATTGAGCATGTAGCCGAGAGATGGCAGCGCAGGATTGGGACGGATGTTGATACCGGGAAAAGGCACACCGAGATCGAAATACAGGGCGCGCCGAAGACTGGAAAGCTCACCGTTCAGAGCATCGTAGTTCATGGATTCACCGATGTCCGGGGCGATGTCGAGAATGATGGGAACGGTGGGGGAGAAATCATCCTGCGGTCCGGAAGGTCTCCGCGGCTTCTTTTCCGCCGCAGGAGCGAGGGAACGGGCCAGTTCTTCCTTGCCGTCCGTCTTTTCAGGCGCCGAGGTCAGTCTCTCAAGCACATAGCCGAAGCCTCCCACGGCAAAGGCGAGCGTGAAAAGCTGAGGCTTGGGAAAGCCGGGAATGAGCGCGAAGAGAAAAATAAGGGCGCCGGCCATCTGCAGAGCCTTGGGCTGACCGAAAAACTGCTGGCCGATCTGCGTTCCTACGTTGTCGTCGCTGTCGCCGGAACGGGTGATGAGAATGCCGGCGGAAATGGATACCAGCAGTGAGGGAATCTGCGAAACCAGACCGTCGCCGATGGTCAGGATGCCGTATGTGTGCATGGCCTCGCCTGCGGTCATGCCGTGCTGGGTGATGCCGATGATGGTCCCGCCGACGATATTGATGACGGCAATGATCATGCCGGCGATGCTGTCGCCCTTCACGAACTTCATGGCGCCGTCCATGGCGCCGTACATCTGGCTTTCAAGCTGTACGCGGTTGCGCCGTTCCTGAGCCTCCTCCATGTCGATCACGCCCGCGCGCATGTCGGCGTCGATGGACATCTGTTTGCCGGGCATGGCGTCCAGAGTAAAACGCGCGCCCACTTCGGCCACGCGTTCCGCACCTTTGGCGATGACGAGAAACTGAACGATGGTAAGGATGATGAACACCACCGCGCCCACCACGAAATTGCCGCCCAGAGCAAAATCGCCGAAGGTGAAAATGATCTCACCGGCGTCGGCCTGAAGCAGAATAAGACGCGTCGTCGCGATGTTCAGCCCCACCCGGAACAGCGTGGTGAACAGCAGCATGGTGGGAAAGGATGAAAAGTCCAAGGCCGTCTTCACGTACATGGACATCATGAGCATAAGAAACGACAGCGTCATGTTCACGCCGATCAGCGTATCCACAAGCGGCGTGGGCAGCGGCACGATCATGAGGGCCACCACGACGACCAGCAGCATGACCATGGTGATGTCGTTGTGCCGGGTCATCATGCCGACCCCGCGCGAGGCCTTTTCCATCAAGCTCATGCGCTTCTTCCTCCGCCGGCAAGAAACAGATATTCGTCAAGACTGGCCCGAGCTTCCTCTCTTCGTCCTTCCAGCCAGAGGGCCTGCGCCTTCATGAGATGCAGCACGGCCTGCCGGGATGACAGTGCGGCTCCGCTCATGGCCGTGCGAAGCGCATCCAGCGCTCCGGTGCCGTCCCCGGCGCTGATGGCCACGGAGGCCACTCCGGCAAGCGCCAGCCTGTCGGGAGCATTCTGAGGCGCCAGAACCGCAAGTGCGGCATATATTCTTCCGGCCCTGTCCAGCTGTCCCATCCTCAGCATCATGTAGGCAAGCACATGAAGAGCCTTTCTCTGCTGTTCCCTGAGCTGCGCCACGTCAACCTCCTATCATCAGTCCGAGATAGGCCTGAAGAAGCCGGCCGTTCTGCAGAAGGGGCACAAGCTCCTGATTCAACATGTCTCTGACGGCGGGATCGGTACTGCCCTCAAGGTCCGACACACAGGATTGCAATGTTTCCGAAAAAACTTCGGGACTCAGCAGGGATCCGTCGCCCACATCCGGACAAAGCGCCTGCTCCATGAGCTGCCACGCATTGCTCGGCGCGTAAAGCTCATCCAGTCCCGCTTCGTTCAGAGCATTGGAGGCCAGTTCTCTGGCTCTCGGAAGTCCCGTCTGTTCGGGCATATCCATGACATTCTGGATACCAAGAGAAGGATCAAGAAGATTTATGGCTGACTGCATGATTCATGCTCCTGAACGCTGTTCATGGTTTCTTCTCGCACGTTTCCTTCATGCCTGGGCACGCACCGCGTCATGCAGAAGTTCAGACAGAAAACGCAGCGCGTTCTCAAGGGCGGCCGCCGTGACGGTGTTCTCGTCCATGCGCGTGAGAAGCACCGCGCGACCGGAAAACGCTCCCGCCTGCAACGGCATGGGAAGTGCGCGCCTGTAATCGCACAGCGACAGAAGACGACGGACGGCTTCAACGTCATGATCGGGCAGAGAGGAGGAAAGATATACCAGAAGTTCCCCGTCCTTTCCCCGCTCCAGATAAAGACTGCCGACATTCTCTATATCCAGCCGGGCAAGCCCCTCGGAAGAAAGTTTCAGGCTCTCCAGACCGAGTCTTCGTCCGAACGATTCGATTTCATACTCCAGCATGGTCATCATCCTTCCTGTTGCGCCAGATATTCGTCTTCCCTCTCTACGGCCCGGTCGACGGCCTCCTGCACGGCGTCAAGCACTTTCATTCTTCCCTGTTCGTCATCAAAAAGTGCCGCGGGAAAATCCCTCGCCGTCTTCAGCATCTCCTGCAGAAAAAGCACTTCTCTTTCTATATCTGGAGCACAGGCTCTGGCAAGAATGGCCTCTATCTGCTGCGCGCCGAGAAAACGTCTGTCGCGAAGGTTCACGATGTCTCCAAGCAGGTCGAGCGCCGTCAGACCACCGGAGGCAGGATTCACGCCGTGCACGTTTCTCCAGCGGTCCATCATCGTCTCGCAAAGTCTGTAGGCACTCTGCGTCAGACGTACCTTGCCGAGAGATGCATGGATGCTCTCCAGATGAGGAATGCCCATGCTCGGCGTGTCGGAAGCCATGTCCGCACTGAGGGCGGAGAAAAGAAAATCCATGGCCTGTTCGAAGTCTCCGCCGTACTTTTCGAGAACATGCGCAAACACTTCGTTGACCGAAGAAAATTCGCAGACCGTCCGACGGTAGAAATCACGCATGTCGTCGCTGCTGCCGAGATCTCCGAATCCGGCGGACGCCAGAGCGCCGTGCACGCCGGCACGGATGGCCGGACCCTCCTGTGCCTCCATCTCCGCAAGAGCGGCGTCCACGTCCCGCAGCAGAGTCTCGTCCGCCCCTTCTCCGCGCAGCTCTTCCTGCATCTGCCTGAGCGCAGCCCATGCGTCCGAAGGATCGGGGAAATATTCCCTTGCCTTGTCAAGCGCCCGTCTGGAATCAGCACGGTTGCGCAGACTGTCGCGCAGATTGTTGATCTGCTCGCCTTTGCCGGCCTCATGCATAAGCTCTTGATAGAGCTTCACGCGTTCCTCTTCGGACTTCTTCACTCTGTCGCGTTCCTTGCGCTCCTCAAGCTCAAAGTCATCCGTCGTGTCGACGGAAAAGGAAAGTTCCTCCGCAGCTTCCGCAAGCAGCGACTCGGGCGACGCTGCACGGGCCACGGCATTTCCCATGAACTCCCCCCTGACGGAAGATGTTTCCGTTTGATGAATCTGCCCGCCGGCATGAAAAGCACCGGATATGGAATCAATGGCCATGGTATGCGCTCCTGTATATACGCATCAATGCAAGGATCATGCCAGAAAATTTTCTTTCTTCAGAAACAGGCCGGGGCATTTGCGATTGCAACCGCTCAGACGCTTTGGTAGTATGGCGGAAACTGTAATATATGGCAACTCTTTCCTCCTGCATGCCAAAAAAATTGACATGCACTAAAAGGAATTCGATCCATCTTTCGCTCCTCTACTGCAAAACACCCGATTTTTCACGAATGGCACGTTTTTTGCAACTTTCTCGGCAACACGCAGAAAAAACCTGCGCCATTCAGACCTCAAGGAGTATCACCATGGCTTTCACTGAACAGACACTGAAGAATCAGCAGCAGGAAATCGCCCGTCTGGCCGAAGAACTTTCTCGTCTCAACAGCATCTTCGACAAACAGAAAAAAGCGCTCGGCCTGCCCGCGGACAAACCCGTGACCGTCGAATCTTCGGAAATCACGCCCGAACTCGAACAGGCCATGAACGAAGCCACGGAGCGCGCCAGACGTGAAGGTGAAGCCAGAGCTGCGCAGGCCAGGCTCTCCAGCGGCTCAGGAAGTACCGCACAGGGTGGCCGCTGCCGCCGCGGCGCCGTCCGCATCTGATTTTCCGCATGTAAAAACGCAAAAGGGAATATCACATGTCACAGGTAAGCGGAACCAGCACTCTCTCCTCCATCATGGACACCATCGACCTCGGGCCCACCGGCAGCGTGCAGATGATGTTCGCCAAACTTCAGCTTGCCCAGTCCGAGATTTGCAAGGCTCAGGCCACGGACTACATGGAGCAGATTGAAGAAATTCAGAACGAGCAGGAGCTGTGCGCCGAAATGATTGAACAGGCCAGAGCGCTCCAGAATGAAGCAAAGACCTCCGGCAAGGTCACCACCATGCCCGACGACATGGTCGAGTTCTTCAACGATCGCGGACTTTCCATCGAATCGACCGGCAACGACAACAAGCATTATGACGACGAGTGGGACTACAACCTGAAGAGCCTGACCAACTATCAGGAACAGATCGGCAACAAGACGCAGACTCTCATGGTCTATCTGCAGGACTTCATCGGTCAGTACAATTCCTATCTGCAGGGCGCTAACACCCAGATCTCCAACGCCAATCAGACTCTTACCAACCTCGCCCGAGGACAGTAAAAGATCTTTTACGGGTCGCAACGCCTTCCGGCACCCATCCCTTTCCGAACCGTCACCTCCTTCTTCATCCATTATAGCGTAACGACTTCAAGAGGATATTATGTCTCAGGTAAACAATACATCTACATCGTCGCTTTCCTCCATCATGGAGACCATCGATCTCGGCCCCACCGGCAGCGTGCAGATGATGTTCGCAAAACTTCAGCTCGCCCAGTCCGAAATCTGCAAGAACCAGGCAGAATACTACATGGATCAGATTGAAGAGATTCAGGAAGAGCAGGAAGAATGCGCAAAAATGATTGAAATGGCCCGAAATCTTCAGAACAATGCAAAAAATGGCACGGGTGACTGCTCCTGGGACAAAAACGCTTCCGTCATGCCCCAGGAAATGGTGGACTATTTCGATGAGCACGGCCTTTCCTACGATACGGACGGCGACGACCGCGTCCACAACTCCGACGAATGGGACTACAACCTGAAGAGTCTGACCAACTATCAGGAACAGATCGGCAACAAGACGCAGACTCTCATGGTTTATCTGCAGGATTTCATCGGTCAGTACAATTCCTACCTGCAGGGCGCGAACACCCAGATCTCCAACGCCAATCAGACTCTTACCAACCTCGCCCGCGGACAATAAGCAGGCTTCCATTCCGCCGGCATCATACAACAACCCTTCTTCAGGATGAGACCATCATGGCAGACAAGGCTAACCTCACCGACAACGAAATCGCCGCCATCATCAACGCTCTGAACAAAGGAGCCAGCATCGGCGATGTGTGCAATGTCACGGACGAACAGATAGAAGGTCTGTACGCCCTCGCCTACAATCTCTACACTTCCGGAAACTTCGCCGACGCGGGTACCGTGTTTCAGGCACTGTGCCTGTATAGGCACAAGGAGCCGCGCTTCTGGCTGGGCCTCGCCGGCTGTCGTCAGGCCCAGGATGACCTGAAGGGTGCCATAGACGCCTATGCCATGGCCGGAACCGTGGATCTTCTGCGCAACCCCGTACCCTTCCTCTTTGCGGCCAAATGCTACATTCAGCTCGGCGACAGGGAGAATGCCATCGGCGCCCTCAAGGGGCTGCTCACTCTCGGAGACGAAAAGAACCCTGCCCATGCCGACTGCCACAGGAAGGCACAGACTCTCCTTACCATGCTCAACGCAAGCGAGTAACGTATGGTTATTCCCATTAATACCAGAACGCTGGAAAGTGTGGATTACACCGGCGGGATCAGCGACACGGATAAGACCACACACCTGTCCGGCAGCACCGACATGCCCGACGCAGACGCAGAGAATCTTCAGGCACTGCTTGCCGAACTCGGACTTCCCGATCTGCCCGTATCCTCCAGCGCCCTTTCCCTCGACACCCTGCTCAATGCCATAGGCGACGACGTGCGGCGGCAGGCCTGCCGCGACGGCGTGGCCAGTCTGGAACTCAAGGGAGAACAGCAGGCGGAAATCAACGAGAAGGAACTCCAGGAGATTGCCGACCGTCTGGAGGAAATGAAGAAAAAATCCGTGGCAAACGCGTTCCTCAAGGCCTTTCAGATCATCGGGGCCGTCGTGGGCGCCATCGCTTCCGCGGCCAGCATCGTGGCAGGCACCCTGACGGGCAATCCTCTGCTCATCGCCGCCGGCGCGGTCGGCATGGCCATGACCGTCGACAGCGTGGTTTCCCTCGCTTCGGACGGCAAATACAGCATTGCCGCAGGCTTCACGGAACTCGGCAAAAAAATGGGCATGAGCGACGAAGCCGCCCAGTGGTTCGGCTTTGCCGTCAACATGGCCATCATGGTCGCTTCCATTGCCGTCAGCTTCGGCGCAGGCTTTGCCTCCAGCGCCGGCGGCATTGCCAATGCCACCAGCCAGAGCGTGCAGAAACTCGCCCAGATCACCTCCATGACCTCAAAGATCACGAACATCGCTTCCGGCGTGACGAGCATGGGCACGGGCGCGGCCACCATAGCCGGCGCCGTATTCGACTACAACATCTCCCAGAGCCAGGCCGACAGCAAGGAACTTGAGGCCATTCTGGAACGCCTGCGCGAAGCCATCAAGATGGATCAGGATCTTGTGGAAGCCGAAATGGAACGGGCCAATGACCTCATGGCGCAGGTCCGGGAAATCGTCGGAGAATGTGCAGAAACCCAGAGCGCCATTCTGGGAGCAGCCCCAACCCTGGCCTGACGGCCATGGTCTGAAAGAAGGACTCCTCCATGTCCATCAGCAGCGTAAACAACCTTACAGGCTTTGATCAGGATCTCTACGACCATCTGAAGACCTCCTATACCAAGTCGACCGGAAAAACGGAAAGCGACTTCGACGCCCTCCTTCTTGCCGCTTCGGATAACGGAAAGCTCTCCTTCCGGGAGGCGGTGAACGAGGTTCGCGATCTTCTTCCCCATCCTCTGAGCACCATTTCCTGTTCCACGCTCGTCGCCATGCCTTCCTTCGGCAGCAACTACCTGGCGCTGATCACGGAACTTTCCTCGGAAGAGCGCCGCAGAAACGCCGAAATGCGTGCCCTTCAGACGGAAGAACTGGCATCCAAGATCGAGGAACAGGCGGATACCATCCGTGACAAGGCAGTCACGCAGCTCGTGACCGGCATAGTGACCGGTGCTATGAGCATTGCTCAGGGTGCCGCCTCCGTCTCCATCACGGCCAAGGGCATGGTCTCCAGCGAACAGGCGGCTCAGAAGGCCTACTCCTCCTCCATCGACACATCCACCGGATCAGGCACGAAGCCCATCGTCGGCGAACAGGCCATGAACACTGTTCTCGAAAAGGCAGATACGGCCGCTGCTCTGGCAAGACAGCAGTCCGACATGATGCTCAACGCCAAAGTTCAGGCCTTCAATTCCTCCATGAACGGGGCCAACAGCATTCTCGGCAGCATCGGCCAGTGTGTGAGCACCATGTACGATGCAGAGCTCAAGGAATCCGAAGCAGAGGTGGAGCGCATCCGCGCCCAGCAGCAGAATCTGGAAAGTCTGGACGAAGCGCTGAAGGCCCTCATACAGAAGTCCATCTCCACACAGGATGCGATACAGCAGAACATCAATCAGACCAGAACGAAGATTCTGGGCTGACCGTTTTCCAAAAGAATGTCCGAAAGCTCCTGCGGTACGACATGTCGTACCGCAGGAAAAGAATACAAAGTGAACATGCGCTGCACCCTTGGCGGACAATGTATTTGACATGCGTCCGCAAAAGTCATTAAAGTGGGAAAAATTCAGGAGCTTGCCATGACATCGCCTCTTCAGCGTTCCGCCGACATCATCACCCGGGCCGCAGGCTGGAAGGAAGCTCTGCCCGATGACGACGGAGTGTTCCACTTCTCCCTGGAGGGCGGGCTGGACTTCGAACTGTTTTCTCCGGAAAACAGAACCGGCATTCTCTTTGCCGTACTTGGAAACGCTCCTGAACAGGACGCCCGTGCCGACGACACGCTGCTGAGACTGGCATCTCTTTCGGCCGGCAGCCTGAAAAAGCGTCGTTCGACGTTCAGCCTCGGGGAGAAGGGACTCGAACTGTACCGCACCTTCACGCTTGCCGAAGCATCTGAGCAGTCCCTGCCTCGAACGGTTCGTGACTTTCTCAACGATCTTGCGTGGTGGAAACAGCAGCTCTCCGGAACGGATGGAAACCGCTCTTCCGGTCCGCAGAACTCCCCGTTCAGCTTTTCTTTCGGAAACTGGTTTTCCTCCGGTACCTTTCAAGGATGATCATGCCCCTGCCCTCCATCCGTTCACGCCGACCTGTCGAAAGGTTCAGAACCGCATTTCTGTTCCTTCTGTGTCTCTTCATGTTTTTCTGTGCCTGTGCCCAGGCCGCAGCCCCGTTCCGCGTTCCCTTCTCCTACTATGCCGACAGTCAGGAACTTGAAACGGTGCTCATGAACTTCGCCAGAGCTGAAGGCTATACGGCGTCGTTTTCGCCCCAGGTCAAGGGCAAGGTCAGCGGCAGATTCCAGAACGTGGATCCGCTTACCTTTCTTGAAGGCATGCAGAACGCCTTCGATGTGAACTGGTATACGCTGGGAAAGACGCTCCATTTCTACAACGCCGGGGAAAATCAGCGCATTTTCATTTCTCCCCGTACCGGCACGGCACGGCAGCTCTACGATGCGCTCAGCAAGTCCGCCGTGTTCTCTGCACAGCTTCCGCCTTCTCTGGGATCGGCAGGAGACGTCATTTCCGTATCCGGACCTCCGGAATACCTGGATCAGATCCGCAGCGCCGTGGCTGCCTTCGAGACCTCGCAGACGGAGCAGATCGTCATGCGGGTCTTTCCGCTCAAGCACGCCTGGGCCGAGGACATCACCGTCAGCAGCATGGACAAAACCGTGACCGTGCCCGGCATCGCATCCATTCTGCGGGCCATGGTCATGGGTTCTCCCGTGTCCGGCACGCGCGTCACGCAGGAAAGAGCCACGGTGGAAAAACTCGGCGGCAAGGGACTTGCAGCTCTGGGCAGCGTGGAAGACAATGCTCCGTCCCAGACTCAGCCTTCCCCCACGCCTGTAAACACCGGCAGCATCAGCATCATGGCCGATCCCCGCGTCAACGCCGTGCTCGTCAGCGACGCGGCCTACCGCATGCCCTATTACGCACAGGTCATACAGGATCTCGACAAACCCGTGGAGCTTGTGGAAATCCATGCCGCCATCGTGGACATCGACACCGACTTCAAGCGTGAACTCGGCATCGCCTTTCAGGGTTCGGGCGGAAGCAGCGGCAACGGCTGGAGCGGCGGAGGCACCAGTACCGGATCCGCCACAAGCGGTACCGGCATGCCGTCCCCCGGTGTCATGGACAGCGCCGGCATGACGCTCTCCACCATCTATACGCACGGCAGCGATTTCTTTCTTGCCCGCATCCAGGCGCTGGAAGAAAACAACGAGGCGCGCGTCCTCGGACGTCCCTCCGTGCTCACCGTGGACAACATTCAGGCCACGCTGGAAAACACCACCACCTATTATGTGGAAGTGGAAGGCTATCAGGCCGTGGATCTGTACAAGGTCGAAGCCGGCACCGTCCTTCGGGTCACGCCGCACATCATCAGGGAAAACGGCGAGACATCCATCAAGCTCGTCGTCAACGTGCAGGACGACCAGGACAACAGCGGCAGCGCCACGACCAGCAGCGGCGTTCCGCCCATCAAGCAGACGAAGATCAACACGCAGGCCATCGTCAATGCCGGACAGAGTCTGCTCATAGGCGGCTACTATTATGAACAGAAGGGCGAAGACGAAAGCGGTGTGCCCCTTCTGATGGACATTCCCGTGCTGGGCAATCTTTTCAAGACCAAGGCCAGGCAGAGCAAGAGAATGGAACGCCTCATTCTCATCACGCCGCGCATCGTGCAGCTCAACGACAACAATGTGCCTGCCCAGGTGGAAGATCCTTCGTTCCACCGCTCGGCCACGCAGGCCGACTATGAACCCCGGGTTCCCGTCCGATCCAGAAGCGCCGGATGCTCCAGAGCCTCCCGCGAACCAGACATACCGGCCGGTCCGGAAAGGACGCTGTAAATGGACGGCGTCACGCTCAGAATTTTCTCCGGCGTTCACCTCGGCGCGGAAATCGAACTGACGGAAGGCACCTATGTTCTGGGTACCGACGACTCCTGCGACATCATTCTCAACGATTCCTCCCTCGTGGCACGACACGCGGCTCTTCGCGTCTCCCTCGGCGGGCCGTCGGCACAGGTGACGGCGGAACCGCTGGACGGCACGCTTCTCTTGTCCGGCGACGATATCAGAACCGAGCAGACGATTTCTCCGAGACAGCCCTTCCGTCTCGGCCTTGTCCTGCTGGCATGGACGGAAACGCCCTCGGCCGGGGCTGCTGCATGGCAGGAAGTCGAGGAACGCATCGCCCGGGAAAACCGTCCCAGAGATGCGGAAGTTCCGGAGCAGAAGGCAACCTCGTCGGCATCCTCCGATGCAGACGCCAACAATGATGGCATCGGTTCCGAGGCGCAGGAGGCGGAGCTGTCCCTTGACAAACAGCCTGAAGAAACGGGACACGATGTTCCCGGGGCCGGACCTTCCCGAAGACCGTTCCGCATTCTCGGTCTTTTTCTCGTCTTTCTTCTCATCGGAGCGCT
>CALUTB010000075.1 GCA_944323575.1 uncultured Mailhella sp.
GCGCTCATCCTGCTCTTCGTGAAGATGTAGTTGCATTTATCGGGCGGGAAGGATATATTTCTTTCCGCCCCTATTCTTTTAACCGGCCAAGACGATGAACCAGACTCCCAAATACGAACATATTCCTCGCGCTACCATTCAGCGGCTCGCCACCTATCTCCAGGTTCTTGAAGCCATGGACAAGGATGGCGTTCAGGTTATTTCTTCCGAACCCCTGTCCCGGGCTTGCGACGTCAATGCCTCCCAGGTTCGTAAGGATCTCGCCTATTTCGGCGAATTCGGCGTTCGCGGCGTGGGCTATTATGTGTCCTATTTGCTGGAAGTCATCAAGGCATGTCTCAATGCCAACCGCGAATGGCGTGCCGCGCTGGTCGGCGTAGGCAACATGGGCAGGGCGCTGCTCAACTATCAGGAATTCCGTCGTCACGGCTTCACTATCGTGGGGGCCTTTGACTGCGATCCCTTCAAGATCGGTGAGAAGCTCTACGGTCTTGAGGTTTACTGCACCAAGACTCTTATGGAAAAGGTGCCCGAACTCGGCATCGAGATCGGTATCATCACCGTGCCGCCGGAACGCGCCCAGCGTGCGGCCACGCAGCTTGTGGACGCCGGCATCAAGGGCATTCTCAACTACTCGGCCGCCCGCATCACCGTGCCGGATCATGTGTTCGTTGAATACGTCAACTTTTTCCATCAGATTTATTCTCTGACGTTCAACATCTCCACCAAGCAGCGCTGATCTTTCTGTTCCGTCATATGTTTTCCGCCGGAAGTTCTTCGGAAGCTCCGGCGGTTTTTTATGCGCTCCGCAGTGCTCTCCGGCAACCGCGCACCGGCAGTCTCCCAGACTCCGGATGCGGTGGCGTCCTTTTCCAGCTTTTGCAGCTTTGCGCCGTCACTTGTGGGAACGAACCTCAAAAGCGTGGAGAAAAGTTTTCCGTGGCGATGGACGAGAAATTTTTCGCATGCCATCCCCGGAAAGGGAGATTCCGTCCGGTCCTCACGCACTGTGTCCGCCGGGGAGAAACAGACAGTAGAATAGATTCTCGGTGTTCATTTTTTCGCCTCGGGCTTTTCCCGGGCAGGGCTTGCGGGATGAGAGGCTTCTGCCGAAGGCTCCGCTTCGCCAGGCGGCGGAGTGCCGGAATGCAGTCGTCGGAGGTCTTTTGGGAAAGGTATCTTTTCGGGAGAGACTTTTCTGAACGGCGCATGGAGGGAAGAGCCGAAAATCATGAAGTATCACGCAGCACCGGCCATGAGAATGAGTTTGCGGAAGTTTTTTCAGGTTGAGGCAGAAAGAGAGAAGCTTTTTTTTGTGTTTTTCCTGAGAAGGAGAGCGTAAACACGGCTCTGCTGTCCGGTCCGGTCGGAATGGAGCCGCTTTTTTACTTTTTCTGCGAAGTTTGCCAATAATGGGTGCTCTATCTACTTGCTCATCCGGCCGCCATAGCTTATCAATAAGGAAAGAGCGCAGGAAGAAACATAGTCGTTCCATCCATGTTTCCGGTGCTCTTTCTGCAAGCAGGGCCGGTGGAAACCGGCGTGTAAAAAAATGCTCGGAACCGGTGTGATCGGTATGCCGTCGGTTCTCAAGGAGATAGAAGAGTTATGGAAAAGTTGGATCTGCTGGCTCAGCGTATCGATAGTCTCATTCAGGAACTGGATCGTCTCCGTGAGGAGAATCATCAGCTCCGCGAGGAAGGAAACCGTCTTCGCGAAGATCTGGAACTCGGGCAGATGGCCTCGGAAGAGCTTCAGGAACAGCTTAATCGTGAACGCAGCGTCCGTGACGAGACCTGCAACAGGGTTGATGCACTGATCAGCCGCATTCAGAGTACTTTGCCTGCCGCTGAACCGCAGCAGAACGGTTAATGGCAGGCGGCCGCCATGCACAGCTATCATCTTGATCTCTGCGATCTTCAGGTTGCATTCCGTACCGAAGCCGGTCCTGAACGGGTGGAACGTGCAAGACAGTACGTGGAAGAGAGATATGGCAGAGTAAAGGCGCATGGCAGCCAGTTCGGCAGAGACAGGTTGCTGGTCATGCTGCTCATAAGCATGGCGGATGACCTGCTGGAACTGCAGGAGAAAAACAGTCGGGCGGATTCCAGACTGGATGAGCTTCTGCAGAACTTGAAGGAAAACACTCCGGAAGGGAGCGGTATGGAGTAATCCGCTCAAAGTTCAGCCTCTCGGAAAGTCCATATTCCCTGGGGTGTGCGTGGAAAGCTGGCTTGCGCCGGCCTCACTAGCGTTAGCAGGGAGCCAGTCTCCGGAATGGTGTGCATACCCGCCGAGTGCGGGCAGCCTGAAGTTTCGGACAGGCGCCCACTTGGAGACCACCAGGTCTCGTGCCAGCAGCTTTTCACGGCATCCCGGGCTTTTTTCCTTTCTCTGTGTTCTTATCCGCTGAATAAGGCGGAATATCCTGACATTTTTTTGGAACGCGGCGTGGTCGCGGAATTTTGTCGTGCCCTCCGTACGTTCAAGAACTATCGGGTAAAGCCCGTCAGCATATTATACAGGTACTATCATGGATGATATTTTCGTTTACGCCTTTGCGCTGGTCAGTCTTGTGGCCGGAGCTCTTCTCGGCGTCTTCATACAGCGTCATGTGACCGGCAAGCGTATCGGCGAGGCCAATGATCTGGCCCATCGCATCGTGGAAGAGGCCCGCAAGGAGGCTCAGGCTCAGAAAAAAGAGATTCTGCTTCAGGGGCAGAACGAGATATTCAGCCAGAAGCATGCCTTCGAAATGGAATGCAAGGATCAGGAACGTGCACTCAAGAGCCGTGAGAAAAAGCTGCAGGATATCAGCGATCGCATGGAAGAGAAAATGGAGCGCATCACGCAGAAGGAACATGACATCCTTGCCCAGGAGAAGGAGCAGACTCAGCGCGAGCGCGTACTTGCCGAAAAGGAAATGCAGGTGGAGGCCAAGCTGGATGAGCAGGAACGCCGTCTGCAGGAAGTTTCCGGACTGACGGCCGAGGAGGCCAAGACCCGTCTTTTCGAGGAGATCGAATCCCGTACGAGGCACGAGGCCGCCAAGATGATGCGCGTCATTGAGACGGAAGCCAAGGAAACGGCCGACAGAAAGGCCAGGGAAATTCTGGCCTGCGCCATTCAGCGTTACGCCGGCGATTATGTCGGCGAGCAGACGGTAACGGCGGTTACGCTTCCCAGCGAGGACATGAAGGGGCGCATCATCGGTCGTGAAGGGCGCAATATCCGGGCGCTGGAGGCTGCTACGGGCGTGGATCTCATCATCGACGACACTCCGGAAACCGTCATTCTTTCCGCCTACAGCCCCATCCGGCGTCAGGTGGCGCGCATGGCTCTCGAGCGTCTTATTCAGGACGGCCGCATTCATCCCGCCCGTATCGAGGATGTTGTGCACAAGTGCGAGCAGGAACTGGAAGTGCAGATCCGTGAGGTGGGCGAGCAGGCGACTTTCGACGCCGGTGTGCACGGCATCAATCCCGATATCATCCGTCTGCTGGGACAACTCAAGTACCGCACCAGCTTCACCCAGAACGTCCTGCAGCATTCTCTCGAAGTTTCTGCTCTCTGCGGCATGATGGCCGCGGAACTCGGCATGGACATCAAACGCGCCAAGCGTGCAGGCCTTCTGCATGATATCGGCAAGGCCGTGGATCACGAGGTGGAAGGCTCTCATGCCCTCATAGGCGCAGACATTGCCAAGAAATACGGCGAAGGCAAGGACATCGTCCACGCCATCGCCGCCCATCATGAGGACGTGCATCCCGAAACCGCGCTTGCCGTACTCGTCCAGGCCGCGGATTCCCTGTCCGGCGCCCGTCCCGGTGCGCGCAAGGAGCTGCTTGAGAACTACGTCAAGCGTCTTGAGGACTTGGAGAATATTGCCGATTCCTTCGAAGGCGTGGCCAAATCCTATGCCATTCAGGCCGGCCGCGAGCTGCGGGTCATCGTCAATTCCGACAACGTGGATGATGACAGCACCTATCTGCTGTGCAAGGACATTTCCGCCAAGATCGAGGAAAATCTTACCTATCCCGGGCAGATCCGCGTCACCGTCATCCGAGAGCGTCGTGCCGTGGGCTTCGCCAAATAGGATCTTCATACTGCCGTCATCATGGCGGACTATAAAGACATTCAAGCTCGACGCATAAAGGATACCGTTCCATGTTCCAATCACCGTCTGACTTTACTCCCGATTTTTCCAGGTCCGGAGGACTGATTGCCGCTGTTGCTCAGGACGCCGTCACCGGCGAGGTACTCATGCTGGCATGGATGAATCGCGAGGCCTGGGAGGCTACGCTGGCCACGGGCGAAGCGCACTACTGGAGCCGCAGTCGTCAGAAGCTGTGGCACAAGGGAGAAAGTTCCGGCAACGTTCAGATCGTCAGGGCCATCCGCCTTGACTGTGACTCCGATGCCGTGGTTCTGGAAATCGAGCAGATAGGCGGCGCCGCCTGCCATACCGGCAGAAGCAGCTGTTTTTACCGGCGGATCACCCCCGACAGTGCGGAAGTCACCATCTGCTGTCCGCAGATTTTCGATCCTGCCGAAGTGTACAAGAAGTAGAGGCTCAACAGCATGAAAACGCAGCTCAAGCTCGGCATTCCCAAAGGTTCTCTGGAAGAAGCCACCATCGCTCTTTTCGACAGGGCGGGCTGGAAGATCCATAAGCACATCCGCAACTATTTTCCGGATATCGATGATCCTGAACTCACCGCGAGACTCTGCCGTGTTCAGGAGATTCCCGAATATATTCAGAACGGCATTCTCGACGTGGCCCTGACAGGCAAGGACTGGCTGGAAGAGCGCGGCGTATCCTACGCCGGCAGGGAAGACAGTGATGCTCCCGTCGTGGTGATTTCGGATCTTGTCTACTCCAAGGTTTCCAACCGCAAGGCCCGCTGGGTTCTCGCCGTGGCCGGAGACTCTCCCTATCAGTGCGCGGCTGACCTGAAGGGCAAGCGTATTTCCACGGAACTTGTTGGCGTCAGTACCCGTTACTTTGAAAAGCAGGGTGTGCCCGTCAAAATCAATTACTCTTGGGGAGCCACGGAAGCCAAGGTCGTGGAAGGTCTGGCCGACGCCATCGTGGAGGTGACGGAAACAGAAACGACCATCCGTGCTCATGGTCTGCGCGTCATCGACGAGGTCATGGCCAGCAATACCGTGCTCATTGCGAACCGCAAGGTGTGGAACGATCCTGAAAGTCGCCGCAAGATTGAACAGATCGATCTTTTGCTTCAGGGCGCGCTGAGAGCGGAAAGTTTCGTCTGCATCAAGATGAATGCTCCGGCGGCTCGTCTTGACGCCATTCTCGGGCTTCTGCCTGCGCTCAACTCTCCCACGGTGGCCTCACTGAAGGATCCGGCATGGTTTTCTCTGGAAACCGTGGTCGATACCCATGCCGTGCGTGATCTGATTCCCCGTCTGCATGAGCTTGGAGCCGAAGGCATTCTGGAATACAGTCTGAACAAGGTGATCTGATCTTCAATCGTGCGATGCTGCGCAGTCCAGAGGTTGAGCCGTTCATATCGTCTCAGCACTCCGTTCCGTTTGCAGATCTGCATCGAAAGTCTGCATAAAAAAAGGCCGTCGTTCTTTTTCGGAGAACGACGGCCTTTTCTGTCGTTGGGAGGACTACAGGAACATGTCGGGGTTGACTACGGAAACAAGATCGCGACTGAGAAGTTCTTCCGCAATCTGCACGGCGTTGAGGGCAGCTCCCTTACGTACGTTGTCTGCCACGATCCACAGATTCAGGGCATTGTCGCAGCTTTCGTCTTCGCGGATGCGTCCGACGAAGACATCGTCTTCGCCCGAGGCATCGACGGCAAGGGGATAGAGATTGGCACGGGGATTGTCCACGACCTGCACGCCGGGAGCCTGGGAAAGAATCACGCGGGCTTCGGCGGCGGTGAGCTTCTTTTCCGTCTCGATGTTCACGGATTCGGAATGTCCGTAGAACACGGGAACGCGCACGCAGGTGGCGGTGACGCGGATGTTCGGATCAAGCATCTTATGCGTCTCGTTCACCATCTTCATTTCTTCCTTGGTATAGTCGTTGGCCTGGAAGACGTCGATGTGCGGCAGACAGTTGAAGGCGATCTGATGGGGGTAGGCCTTGGGTTCGATGTCCTGCATGTTGAAGAGACGGCGGACCTGCGTTTCCAGTTCATCGATGCCTTTCTTTCCCGTGCCGCTCACGGCCTGCATGGTGGTCACGACGATGCGCTTGATTTTTGCAACGTCATGCAGAGGCTTGAGAGCTACCAGCATCTGAATGGTGGAGCAGTTGGGATTGGCGATGATGCCGTTGTGTTTTTCCAGATCGTCGGGGTTTACTTCGGGGATGACGAGAGGGCAGCGGTCGTCCATGCGCCAGGCGCTGGAGTTGTCCACCACCACACAGCCGGAAGCTACGGCGTGGGGGGCAAATTCTGTGGAGACGCTGCCGCCGGCGGAAAAGATGGCCAGATCAATGCCCTTGAAGGAGTCCTTCGTCAGCTCCTTGACCGTAATTTCGTCGTCTCCGAAGGGAACGTGGGTTCCGGCGGAGCGGGAAGAGGCCAGGGCGGTGATGGAGGCGCAGGGAAAATGACGATCGGCAAGCGTTTTCAGCATTTCGCGGCCGACGGCGCCGGTTGCGCCGCATACAGCAACGTTGAGGGACTTCTTCATGGCGGGCAATTCTCCTGTTCCACACCTGCCTGAAAGGCAAGTTTTTCATTATTGTAAAGCGAATGTTTGCACCCACGGCGGACAACTGTCAAGTCATGTGTTTCCTTTCTTTGAAAGTTACTTATTTATCAATTAAAATCACAATATTACACTCGCATCGTCTTTTTTGTCCGCGCTGAGGAAAGGGACTTGCGCTGTTTTACGTCTTGGTTATGATGCCTTCAGGAGGACGCCTATGAAAACGTTCCTTGTTCCGCTTGCCCTTATGATGCTTCTGGCGGTCTGTCTGACGGGATGCCTGCAGGAAGACAGCCTCGACAGCATCAAGGTGGACGGCGAAATGTCCACGGTGTTCAGGACGGGCAGTGGTCCGTCCCATATGTACGGCCGGACACGGACCGGCATAAGTTTCTAGTTCTCCTTTGCGGGAACGTATTCTTTTTACAGACAGGTCACTTCGATGCTTGCCATTCTCGACTACAAGGCGGGAAATCAGACCAGCGTACTGCGGGCGCTGCGGGCGCTGGATGTCCCTGCTGAAATCACTGCCGATCCGTCAGCGCTGCTCGCCGCGGAAGGTGTTATTTTCCCCGGTGTGGGCGCGGCCGGTCAGGCCATGCATCAGTTGTTGTCCACCGGCATGGACAAGGTGCTGCGCGACATCGTCGCTATGCGCAAGCCTCTGCTCGGCATCTGCCTCGGCTGTCAGATTCTTCTTGAACACAGCGAAGAGAACGATACCGACGCACTCGGCATACTGCCTGGCACATGCTGGCGCTTTGATCCCGAGTGGCGTGACGGAGACGATCCCATACGCATTCCGCACATGGGATGGAATACCCTGACCATCCGTCGGTCTTCCGAACTTCTGGAAGGCATCGATCCCGATTCCCGTTTCTATTTCGTTCACAGCTATTATACGATGCCCGCTTCGGAACTCGTCATTGCCACGAGCTGCTATGGTCGGGAATTTACGGCCGTGTACGGTCGTCCCGGACTGTGGGCCGTGCAGTTTCATCCTGAGAAGAGCGGGCGTCCCGGACTCAGGCTGCTGACGAACTTTTATCGCTTCTGCAGGGAGGGTGCCCGTGTCTGAAAGAAGTCATCTGAGCAAAAGGCTCATCCCCTGTCTTGATGTGCGGAACGGACGTCTTACCAAGGGCATCAGGTTCAAGGGCAACGTGGATATCGGCGATCCCGTGGAAACGGCCCGCCGCTACTATGAGGAGGGTGCGGACGAAATCGTCTTTTACGACATCACGGCATCCTGCGAGGCACGCGGCATTTTTCTTGACGTGGTCGAGCGTGTGGCGAGCAACATATTCATTCCGTTTTCCGTCGGCGGAGGCATCTCTTCCGTAGAGGACATGCGCGCCGTTCTGCTTGCGGGGGCGGAGAAGGTTTCCGTCAACTCGGCGGCGGTGAAGGATCCGTATCTCATCAGCCGCGGCGCGGACGCCTTCGGTTCTCAGGCCGTGGTGGTCGGAATGGACGTAAAGAGCGTTCCCGTGAGCGCGGCATGCCCTTCCGGATATGAGGTGGTCATACACGGCGGGCGTATTCCCATGGGGTTGGACGCCATTGCCTGGTCGCGCCGGTGCGAGAAACTTGGTGCCGGCGAATTGTGCGTGAATTCCATTGATGCCGACGGCACGCGCGACGGCTATGAACTCAGGCTGACACGCATGATATGCGACGCCGTGACCATTCCCGTCATTGCTTCAGGCGGGGCAGGCGCACCGGAACATCTTGTGGACGCCGTGACGAAAGGCGGGGCTTCCGCCGCTCTTGTGGCTTCCATAGTGCATTACGGCCAGTATTCCATAGCGGATCTGAAGGCCTGCATGGAGAAGGCCGGTGTTCCCGTAAGAAAGGTATGAGCCTGTCGTCAGCCTCGTTCGCATCCATGAAGGAGGCTCTTTTCCTGCGTATGTGCCCGGAGCACGGTTGCAGCGAAGCGTCAAACATTCTATGCTTGCCGCTCCCCCATTCGATCATCAGCCAGGAGTTATAATATGTCTCAGGATTTTCCCACACGCCGTGCGCGCATGGAATATGTGTGCATGAACTGCGGCCGTCGTCATCCCGTGGATTCGCTTCTCTATACCTGTCCCGACTGCGGCGGCGTCCTTCTTCTGGAGGATCTGGACTTCGATGAAATGAAGGAAAAAGGCGCTCAGTACTGGCGCGATCTTTTCGATGCCCGTCGGGCCACGCGCACTGCGGCACTGCGGGGCGTGTTCCGCTTCTATGAACTCATGGCTCCCGTACTGGAAGAAGAGGATATCGTTTATCTCGGAGAGGGGGATACGCCCATCATCGAGGCTTCCTCCGCGCTTGAGTCTCAGGTCGGACGCCGTTTTGCCTACAAGAACGACGGCATGAATCCCAGCGCTTCGTTCAAGGACAGGGGCATGGCAGGGGCGTACAGTTATCTCAAATCCCTCGTGCGCAGAAACGACTGGCAGGAAGTGCTCACCATCTGTGCCTCCACGGGCGACACGTCTGCGGCTGCGGCCATGTACGGCGCCTATGTGGGCGATCCCATCCGTACCGTGGTGCTTCTGCCGCACGGCAAGGTTACGCCGGCACAGCTTTCCCAACCTCTCGGTTCCGGCGCGCAGGTGCTGGAAGTGCCGGGCGTGTTTGACGACTGCATGAAGGTCGTCGAGTATCTGGCCGAACATTACCGTGTGGCGCTGCTTAATTCCAAGAACAGCTGGCGAGTTCTTGGACAGGAGTCCTACGCATACGAAGTGGCGCAGTGGTATGACTGGAACATGGTTGATAAGGCGCTGTTCATGCCCATCGGCAATGCGGGCAACATCACTTCCATGATTTCCGCATGTCTGAAGATGCGACGTCTCGGCATCATCGAGGAGTTGCCCCACATCGTCGGCGTGCAGTCCGAACATGCCGATCCGGTATGGCGGTACTACAGTCAGCCGAAGAACAGCCGCGAATATCATGCCGTTCAGGTGCAGCCCAGCGCGGCGCAGGCAGCCATGATCGGCAATCCGGTGTCGTTCCCCCGCGTGAGAAATCTTGTGGAGAAGTTCGAGGCTGCGGGAGGCCGCTTCGACGTGGTACAGGTCACCGAACAGGCCATCATGGATTCCATGATTCTTGCCAACCGGCACGGCCATATTGCCTGTACGCAGGGCGGAGAAAGCTTTGCGGGCATGTTGAAGGCAGAAGAACTCGGGCTGCTTTCCGAAGGGGAATTCTGCGTTCTGGATTCCACGGCGCATGCGCTGAAGTTCGCCGGATTCCAGAATATGTATTTCGAAGACTCCTTCCCGGCCGAGTATGGAGTGAAGGCCCGTCCCGAACTGGTGAATCATCCCAGGCTGCTGCTTACGGCCGAAGAACGCGCCGCCATGCCTGCCGGAGAGTTTACCAGGGCAGCGGCGCTTGCCGTGGCAAAAGCCGCTGGTCTGGACGCCAGAGACTAGGGGCAGTGTATGCGTGCCGTTTCGGGAGATGCCGCTTGACAGCATGTGTCGCACAGGCTATCCCTCATGCATCGGATACTCCAGACAGGTATCCTGATCAACTCGGAATTATTAACTTGCGCCGAAATCTTTCGGCCGAACATTGGAGGCTGTTATGGGCTACAAGATTATTTTTGATGCGGACAAGTGCGTCGGCTGCGGCCAGTGCGTGGACATCTGCCCTGTTTCCGTGTGGGAACTGCATGACGGCAAGAGCGATCCCGTGAACGCTGAAGAATGCCTCGGCTGCGAATCCTGCACCGGCGTTTGCGAACACGACGCCATCGTGATCGAAGAAGACTAACGTCCGTGGGTATATTTCCCTCGGCGAGGGCGGCTCAGGCCGTCCGGGCCGGACGCGTCTGCGGAAGGCCTGCGGATGATCGGAGTCATCCGCGAAGCTGACTGAACCGTCGTGCTGCGACGGCCCATGTGAGCCTGTTACCGCCGGATGGGCTTTGCTCATCCGGCGGTTTTTTAAACGTTTTTCAGTGGGAACTATGATGACCAACCCGGAATTGGACGCTATTTTTCAGGAGTATGCACAGCTTGCCGCGCAGGCCGATCAGCTTTTCGAGCGTGTGAAGAACCAATTTCCTGAAGAGGTGGCCTGTGCCTCGGGCTGCAGCAGCTGCTGCCATGCGGCTTTCGATCTTTCCCTTGTGGAGGCCATGGCGCTGAACCGGGCATTCAACAAGGAGTTTGACTTCGGCATTCGTCGTTCCGCCGTACTTCAGGCCGCAAGCGACGCCGACCGTCAGCTTGCCCGGCTCAAACGCCATTATTTCCAGCAGGCCCGTCAGGGAATGTCCGATGAAGAGATCATGGTGGAGGCTGCCAGAGAGAGAGTCCGCTGTCCGCTGCTGGGCCTTGACGATACGTGCCTGCTTTATGAGCATCGCCCCATTACCTGCCGGCTTTACGGCATACCTACCTCCATACACGGCAAGGCACATGTCTGCGGAGAGTGTCGTTTTAAAAAAGGACAGGCGTATCCAACGGTTGCTCTTGACCGCATACAGGATCGTCTGGCCGACATGAGCCGCCGCATCGGTGCGGCCATAGGCTCCCGTTTTCGTGAACTGCACAGAGTGTACGTTCCCGTGTCCATGGCGCTCATCACCAAGTATGATGACGCCTATCTCGGCATAGGACCAGCCCCCAAGGAGTAGTCATGTCCATCGCTCCGCTGCTGCGCAATGAGAAGCCCCGGGCGCTTACCGCCGAAGAGGAAAAGCTCAAGCGCGATCTTTACGAAAAAATTCCCCCCCGTCGCCGCAAGTTCATCGACCGCATTGGGTACGACAAGTGGGACCCCTTCCCTGAACCCAACGAACCTGTGGAAATCCGCACGGACATCACCAAACGTACGGCTCAGCAGCTCATGCAGGAGTTCGTTCGTTCCAAGAAGTGCGAGGCGCAGCTTTCCGGGGAATCGGATCCCAGCGAAGCCTTCCTCCAGGGGGCTATGGAAGCTGCCATCGGCGTGGTGAACAAGCAGGACAAATTTCTGGGCGTGTATGAATTCGCCGCCTGGTACCATGAACTTCTAAAGAAGGAAGGCCATATCTTATGAAAGACCGTTATACCGATATTCATGAGTACATTCACGATCTTCAGGCGGAGATCGAAAAGGATCCCAAGTGTGCCATTCACCACTACAATCTCGGTGTGGCCATGCTGTCTCTCGGTGACTACTCCGAAGCCGAGGAATGCTTCCTGAACGCCGTGCGCAATTCCGCCCATATGGCCGAGGCCTTCGTGCAGCTCGGCGGCCTCTGCCTGCGCCGCGGAGATCTCGACGGCTGCATGCAGTACAACAAGGAAGCCGCGGAATGCCGTGCCAAGTTCCCCGTTGCCTGGGGCAACATCGGTTTCGTGCATCTTCAGAGAGGGGAAGTCGACGAAGCTATTTCCGCTCTCCACAAGGCTCTCACCTGGGATCCCAAGTATCTGCAGGCCCGTGCCACGTTTGCTTCCGCTCTCTATATGAAGGGCGAGTACGAGAAGAGCGCCGAAATGAGCCGCATGGTGCTTCAGCAGGAGCCTTCGTTTGCGCCTGCGTGGAACAATCTCTCTCTGGCCTGCTTTGAACTCGGTGATGTGGAAAAAGCCAGAGAATACGCGGAGAAGGCCTGCGAGTTCGGTTACGACGTTGCGGACGACTATTGGAAGCTCCTTGAGGAATCCGCAAAAAAGCCTTCTGACGGGCTTGCGTAAAAAAGCGTTTTTTTGTACGAAGAGCGGGCAGTTCTACGAATCTGCCTCCGGCGCGAGGGCCAGTCTGGTTTTTTCGACGCCGGTTTTACTTTTCATAACGGTCATGCTCGGGCCGGCATGAGCCTTTTTTCCCGCTGAAAGACGGGGTAGAAGACAAATACTTGTCAATAGAGCATGAGTTTGTTATTGAAGGTACAAATGGGCCTGAGGAGAGTTTGTTTTTAATTT
>CALUTB010000076.1 GCA_944323575.1 uncultured Mailhella sp.
AGGCCCTGTGGCCGAAGTGCTGCGCTGGGTGCAGAGCCTTGAACGAAAGTAAGGAGAATATGCCTGTGGAAAGCAGGGAAACGGACAGTCTGCTGCCCTTGCTGACGGAGCTTTGCGGAGCTCTGGCGCTGGGGCGTCATGCCGATACGGATAGGCTCTTCGATCTCACCCGCGCCGGATCCGGTCCCGACGAGCTGGTCCGTCTTGCCGAGGCCTTCGGCATGATGCTGGTTCGCGTGGAGGCGAGGGAATTTCAGAATTCCCAGCTCATTCAGCAGCTGCGCACCAAAAATGCCGAGCTTGAAGCCCTGCACAGAGTCCTGGTGGAGAAGAACGACGAACTGCAGAAGAGCGTGGAGGCTCTGTATTCGCCGGGCAACGGCATCATAGGGCAGAGCGAACCCATGCGGAGAGTCTTCGATCTGGCGCGTTCCATAGCAAGACGTCCCATCAATACCCTCATTCTCGGCCCCACGGGCACGGGCAAGGAAGTGCTGGCCCGTTTTCTTCATCATCAGTCGCCGCGCAGTCGCGGTCCTTTCATTGCGGTCAACTGCACGGCCATTCCGGATACGCTTTTCGAAAGCGCGATGTTCGGCATAGAGAAGGGCGTGGCCACGGGAGTCAGTTCACGTAAGGGACTTGTGGAGGAGGCGAGCGGCGGCACGCTGTTCCTTGATGAGCTCGCCGAGATGAGTCTTGCCAATCAGGCCAAGCTTCTGCGGGTTCTGGAGCAGAGGGAAGTGGTGCGCGTGGGCAGTGCCCATCCCGTACCGGTGGACATTCTTCTGGTCTCGGCGACCAACGTCGATCTGGAGAAGGCCGTGAGGGAGGGGAAATTCCGGGAGGATCTCTTCTACCGCATCAACGTCGTGGAGCTGCATCTGCCGCCTTTGTGTGAGCGCGGTGACGACATTCTGCTGCTCGCGCAGTCCTTTCTTGAGAGGTACTGTGCGGAGATGGGAAGGGAGAGACTTTCTCTTTCCGCGGCTGTTCAGGGAATGCTGCTGCGATATCCCTGGCCGGGGAACGTGAGGGAGCTTAATAACGAGATGAAGCGGGCGGCCGCACTGACGCCAGGTGATGTGGTGGAGCTGTCGAATCTTTCAGGTCGTATTCTGGAGTCGGAAGCCGGAAAGGAATATCTCTGCAGGAGAGAAGCCGGAATTCAGAATGAACTTGCCGAAATTCCTCTCAATCTTCAGAAAGCTGAGGAAATGCTTATCAGAAGGGCGCTTGAGCAGGCCGGAGGCCGGAAGGTGAAGGCTGCGGAGCTGCTCGGCATTACCCGTGAAGGGCTTCGTAAGAAGCTCCAGCGCATGGCCGGGGAGGCTGTATGACTTTTTCTCTTCGGAGCAAGCTGTTTCTGCTTGTAGGATCGGCCATCACGATTGCGGCGGTCCCCATCATCTTCTTCAGCCATGAGAGCCTTCTGAAAAGCGGCATGCAGAGGGAAAGGGAATCCTTCGTCAATACCGTCATGCTGGTGGAGGACAGCCTCAGCGTCCGGTATCTCAATCTGCTCACTTCCGAAGTGGAGTCGGTACTGGAGTCCAAGAGGGATCTTCGCCGGTATGCGTCCATGATGCGGGATATGCTGCTTCAGGATCATGGAGAACAGGCGGAGAGCCGTCTTCGTCAATGGAAGACCGTGCTGGACGGTGAAGGGATTCATCTGGCCTTTTACGATAGGCAGACGCATTCCGTGCTGTCGGACGGATTGACGGACATGGTGCTTGAGGAAGGAAGACAGGACTTTAAGGGACAGTCCATGCGTTCCATGCTTGATATGCGCCGGTCGACTTCTGAGGGACAGTTCGCCGTGGTTCGCGTGCCGGACGGATCGGGAGAGGAGATTCCCGTACTTGTATGCTTCATGTCGGTCAGGGACAGGGGCACTCTGGTGCTGGCCGACACTGTGGCCGATGCCGAGGAAAGCATGGCCATGATGGAAAAGCGCATGGTTCTCGGCATACAGGAGAGACTGGACGGCATGGAGATGAGCCGCGGAGCATCCATTTCCGTGGTGGCTGCCGACGGACGGGTGCTGGCGGGCAAGGGCGTGCATGATTTCTTTACCTCCATACCAGAAAATGTGCTGCAGCGCGTACGAAGTGGAGAAACGCTGGAAGGCGATACCGCCGGAGAAGCCGACCCCGTATTGTACAGACTGGCCTATTTCAAGGCCATGGACTGGATTGTTGCGGCATCCATTCCTCTGAGCGCCATTACGGGACCGGCGGAAGCTCTGGCGAGACATCTTTCTCTTGTGGCCGTTCTCGTGCTGGCTGCCAGTCTTCTGATCATGCTGGTCGTCGCTATGCGCATCATCGCACCGTTGCGACTGCTGACGGAACGCGCCCGGGAAATTGCCCGTGAGGATTTCAATTCCGACAGAGGCGTGGGCTTTGCGGACGATATCGTCGATGATCTGCCCGTGGACAGAACGGACGAGGTCGGACAGCTCGCAGGAGCGTTTGCCCATATGGTAAAGGCTCTGGATGAAAACATACGCCGTCTTGTGGATACTCTGGCCGTGCGTCAGCGCATGCAGGGCGAGTTGAACGCAGCGAGAGATATTCAGATGGGCATTCTTCCTCCCCCGGACGGTGCGCCGAAGAGCCTCGGCTATGCTGCTGCGGCGTTTTTGGAGCCGGCCAAGGAAGTGGGCGGTGATCTGTACGATTTCTTCACCGCTCCTGACGGGCGTCAGGCCGTGGTCATCGGCGACGTGTCAGACAAGGGCGTTTCCGCAGCCCTTTTCATGTCCATGACGGTGACGCTGGTCCGCTATGCGCTGGCCGAAGGGCTTTCCTGTTCGGAGGCCATGCTCCGCATCAATGAGCGGCTTGCGGAAAACAACCCTACCTGTATGTTTGTCACGCTGTTCATCGGACTCTTCGATCCTGCGACGGGGAGACTGGACTATGCCAGCGGAGCGCATTGTCCCCCCTTCATCGTGAGTCCTGATGCGGATGTGCCGGTGCGCATGCTGACGGAAACCAGCGGTCCTTTGGTGGGGGCCATGCAGGGAATGGATTATGAGGCGCGTCATGCCTGCATTGCGCCCGGGGAATATTGCCTGCTGTACACGGACGGCGTATCCGAGGCTATGAACGAAAAGCAGGAACTTTTCGGAGAGCAGCGCATTGCCGCCACATTGGAAAAACTGCGCGGAGCATCTCCGGACGAGGTTCTGCACGGCGTCATGTCTGCGGTCAAGGCCTACAGAGGCACGGCTCCGCAGTCGGACGACATCACCATGCTCTGCTTCCGACGTGCCGGGGAGTAGGCGTTCTGAAGAATGACTGAAGGCATTCATGACGGTACATGGATGCCTTCTTCATATCTGCGGGGACAACGACCGCAGGTTCTTTTTGGAGGGGGTCAGTCGTCGGAAGTACGGAAGGGAAGGTATTCCACCAGAAACGTGTTCCGTTCCGGCTTCGGGTGAACGGCGACTCCGGCCAGGCCGGCCTTCAGAAGCTCGCGGTGTCTGTCAAAATCCATGGCTTCCGCAAAAAGGGGAACGGCATGGGCATTCGGCACGCAGCCACTCATGAGAATGAAACGGGGACGGCCTCCGTATTTGAGTGCAAAGGCTCTGATCCGGAGACCGATACGCAGATGCAGTTTCAGACTGGCGGCATTGCCGGGCCAGATCGTTGCCAGAGAGAGCGTCCTGCCGCTTTGTCCGGTAAGACGCATGTTTTCCCGGATGAGGCGTTCTGCAAGGTTCATTCCCTGAACGTCGGGTCTGATGAAGACTGATTCCAGATGCCGTACCTTTGAAAGCTGCCGGGAACTCAGCGAAAGGTCATGTCCGAGATTTTCCTTTTCGTCTGGATCGGGAAAGCGTATGACGCTGGCTCCGGCCAGATGATTCCCTCTGTCCAACGCCAGAAGAATGTGCCCCTTGTCACGGATGACGGGTTCATAAAATTCTCTTTCGTCCGTGACGAACATATCCCGGTTCGGAAGCACACGCTCCACGCTTTTTTCCAGTAAGACGAGATCGTCCAGATCCTCTACCCCGGCAGAACGCAGAATAAAACCGCTCATGCGTCCTCCCTGCGGAATACCAGAGCCTGCGAGGACAGCGCGCGTGAAAGAGCGTGGTAATCCAGTCCGAAGCTGAGCTTCATGCCTTCGACGATGTTTTCCTGACAATCGGTCACATCGAAGGATGCGTAGGCCGATGAGACGCCGGAAAGATGCATGTCCGGGAAGGGGGGACGCAGACCTTCCGGCGCGGTATGGAAGGATCCGACATCCAGAAGAGCCTGTCGTCGTCCCTGCTTGACGCGGCATTCCAGAACGTGTGCCTCCAGACGGAAGGCATTCTGCCCGGCGTCCGGAATGGCGTGACCGGAGAGAGGGTACACTCCCAGCATCACGCCGGTGCCGCAGCGTATTTCCCGAACGTCTGCCGGAAGGGAATGCTTCGTTGCAAGCTCAAGAACGTCGGTTCCACCAGCGGAGATATCGGCATCGGGCAGGCAGCAGGAACGTATCCGTTCAAGGGTTGCCGAAGCTTCTTTCAGATGTTCCTGTGTCGGAGCATCTCTGCTCAGACAGGCGAAGTTTACAGCAATGCCGCGCAGATTCAGTCCTGCCCGACGTGCTTCCCGGCAGAGTTCGGGAAGTTCTTCGGCGTAAGCACCGTCTCTGCCGTCGCCGACTTCCAGACTGAGGCGTAGCTGAGGGCCGTTCATGCTTCCGTTTCCGGAGAGCAGACGCAGGGTGAAGAGAGAGTCGACATAGACGCAGGAACACGCGGCAGCCTTTTCCTGAAGAAGCGGAAAGGGCGCATAGACATGGTGCAGTTCCACACCGGGAACGGAAGGCAGCGAGGCATGGGGCCATGCCACCAACCCCAGTCTTCGAATCGGTGAGCGGACGAGGATGTCGGCGACGAGCTCCGGATGGAGGGGGGCTTCCTTGAAGACGAACATGCACTCGGCGCCGACCTTGCGGCAGAGATCGTGCATGACGACGAGGTTATGCCGCAAGGCGGCGGGGCGTATGATGAGACTGGGCATTCGGAATATCCTAAGACCGGTTTCTGGTGGAAAAACTGAGCGCGGCGAAGAGAATGGCGCAGCCGCCCGTGAAGACCGCAAGTACGGTAAGACCGGCACGGGCGTTCCACACGGACATCATGATGCCGAGACTCAGGGGACCGAGTACCTGACCGATGCGCATGGCTACGTTGTAGAAACCGACGGTTCTGGCTCTCCCGAAATCATGGGCGGCCGGCAGCGTCAGAGCGTAGGCTCCCTGCCCGTTGGAGGCAATGGCCGTATTGACCGCGAGCAGTGCCACGCTGAGCATGGCGGCAGGAACGCCGTCAAAGACCACGAGTGCCATGACGCTGAACGCTACGATGATCATGGAGACGAACAGCGTTTTTTCCATGTGTCTTGCCTTGTCGAGCAGTGCTCCGAAGCGCGGACCTGCAAACATGACGATGACACAGTAGAGCAGGAATATGCGTCCGATGGTGGCGGGTGAGGTGCCCGCCTGACTCAGGGACAGTGGAACAAAGAACTGGAACAGACAGACGGTAATGAGCGCATTGGGAATGATGAAGAAGAAAAGAAGCGCTCCCATGCGCCGGTCGGAGAAAAAGGCGAGCGCTTCGCGCAGGGTGAGCCGGGAGGCGCTTCCTTCTTCTTTCTGCCATGGTTCGCGGGGCAGAAGCCGGAAGAGCACTGCGACGGTGACCGCCAGCATGGCGGCGGAAGCCGGAAAAACGGCATGATATCCCAATCTGTCTGCGATGAGGCCTCCCATGCTGCTGCCGCACAGTGTGCCGGCATAGAGACCTGCAAACATGAAGGCCAGATTCCTCGCCCGATTGTCCACGGAGGAATGGGCGATGACAAAGACTTGTGCGGACAGATTGATGAAGCCGTATCCGAGACCCGACATGCCGCGGGCCAGAATGAAGGGCAGGGCGGAAGAGGAAAGCCAGCTTGCGCAGGAACCGAGACATGCCAGCAGCAGTCCCGAGAGCAGCATGGGCTTCCATCCCGCCCTCTGGCTCCAGAATCCCCCTGTGAACATGGCAAGGCCAGCCATGAAGAGTTCACAGGAAACCGGAAGCCCGGAGACAACGTCGGGAGGGAGTCCGAACAGATCGAGTCCCAGTTCGCCGATACGGATGGGAACGTAGGACATGGACATTTCCGTGGCGAACAGGCAGGCGAAGATGATGGGGCGCATGAAGTCAGGCGATCGGGACATGGCCATGACGCCGTCACCGCTCATGAGCAGCAGGAAGATAAGCTCGGAAAGAAACAGGGCTGCTACGATCGTCATGGTGAGATTATCCAGCGTAACGGAGCGCATGTTGTCCCGAGCCATGACAGGATCCATGATGATCTGAACGCTTCCGGCGGGAGCACCGTCCGCAGGGTGACGGATGTCGAGTTTTACGGGCGGATTCGTCAGGGTGCGGCGCTGCCATTCTTCCTGAGACAGGACGGAATGGGCGTCGGAGGCGGCGTGAAGTTTTCCCGTGACGTCGAAGACGGCCATGCCGAGCGTGGAAACATGCTGCTGACGTTTCATCATCCAGTCTTCCATGCCGTGAATGCCGCTTACAGGCAGCCCCATGCCTGCAAGACGTTCCAGATCCCATGTCATCTGTCGTGAAAGCTGTAGCCCCGTGTGAGTCATTTCTTCCCGGTACAGGTTGGAGAGCGGTGTCTGCAGCAGAAAGAGAATGACAATCTGTCCGGCCAAGAGGGGAAGCATGAAGCATATGCGCAGCTTCAGAGCCGAGGTCGTCCCGGCGTTGCGGAGGTCTCCGGTGAGCAGATGCAGCAGGACGGCAAGCAGGACGCATTCGCCCGCGGATATGCCTGCAAACATCAACAGCTGATTCTTCGCCGCTGCAGCAAGCAGATCTCCGATGCGTTGTTTGTCGAGAGCCATGAAGACATATCCCGCCGTGACGCCGTTTTTTCCGGGAATGGGGCAGACCGTCCAGAAACTTTCATCGGTGGAGAATTTTTTCAGAGGGCCGAAGACCGGTTTTGCATCGGCAGGGGCGGTCAGCTGTGTCTTTGCCTTGTTACTCCACTGGTAGATGACATTGCCGGACACATCTGTAACGGCGATGTTTTCTGCTTCCGTTCTGGTTCTGTACTGGGTCAGAAAACGTTCAATGGTCTGGGGGCGGAGACTTTTTCCTACTCTGACGAGAAGGCCGAGATGATCGGCAATGTCCTGACAGACCAATCCATTGATCTGGAATACCGGCTCCTGATACTGCTTGTAGAGCGCGGAAAGCATGAGTGCTCCGTAAAGCAGCTGCGCACAGAGCAGCGCCAGAATGCCGCCGGTCAGAAGCCTGCGAAAGGGAAGCTGACGCATTACTGTACCGCCGGGATCTGCTGATAGATCTCATCTACTGCCGCAAGAATCTCAAGCGGCGGATTCCAGCCGATGCGCATGGCTGTTTTCAAGTTGATGGCCAGCCCTAGCTCAGGTTCAAAAACCTGATTGACTTCCCTGGCTTTTTTTCCGTTGACGACGGCCGCGATGGCCTCGGCCTCGAACTGTCCGATATCCGCGAAGCTGGCCTGTGCGAGACTCATGAGCACTCCGTATTCCACAAGCTGGGGACCTGCCTGCGCAAACGACGGCAGTCCTGCTTCAATGATGGGCGTCATGAGATCGGGGATTTTTTCCATCGGCGTGGATGTATAAGTCAGATAGATGGCGTCGGCTTCCCTGCAAAGCTCTTCCACACACCCCTTGAGATTGCTGAATGCCTGATCCGCATCGGGAAGATCAAGAGGCGCGGAACGGAGAACGAGTTCTATGCCGAGATCTGCAGCTGTCTGCTCTATTTCGTCCATGGCCGCGGTATTGCGTCCTTCCGGAGTGTCCTCGAAGGGAATGCCGAGCTTTTTAAAGTGAAAGATCTCATGAAACATGGAGATCTGGCGACGGAAGCGTCCCGGTTCGAGCTGCGCGTGGACGTTGTCCTTTCCGGAATCTTCCGCGGACTGTACAATGCCGGCGGTAATGGCGTCGGTCACACTCATGGAGAAAACGGGAATGCCGAGATCCTCGGAACTCATGTCGACTCCGCTCCACGTGCCCATGGCGATGATCATGTCGACATCTCTGCGGTTTCTGACCCGGTCGATGATCGCTTCGCGCATATGTTCCCGCGCGGAGGCGTCCCATTCGGCGGAATAGTGTCCGTCGCGAAGAAAACGAAGCCGGCCGCCGGCATGATCGGCCAGCCACTGCCACATCTCCGAGGTCGATTCCGTTCCTTCAGGGATGGCAACCTGTCCGTTTTCGATGAGTCCGAGCTTTTCCAACCCTCGTGCCGTCTGGGCAAGTGTCTGCTGATAGTTGGAGAAAGGTCCTCCTTCCACGTAAAGAATTCGCCAGACTTTGTCTTCAGCCAGAGCACAGCCATGCGCGATCGTGAAAAAGAAGAGCAGAACAAGCGTCAGACAGCGGATGATGCGGCGATATTCAGACATGGCGGAACCTCTCAGACATTGAAGACAACATACGCAATCCGAGGGTAAAATACAACGTTCCAGAATTCGGGAATCGATTTTGTTGTCGTCGGTCGACAGAAAATATGTATCCAGGGCGCAGAAAGGAAAGAAACGACGGCTTCCGGACCTTGATCAGAGGGACGTTTATGCAGAGGGCTTTTGCCGATTCTTTTCCTTTTTCATATCCGTTTTTTCTGATGGAATATGCCGGACCGGTGATCCGCGCGGGACGGATATGTTGTTTTTGCGTGCAGTGCGTGGCGAGGGACCTGATAAGGAGGCATCCGGGGAAGTGTACGCTGTTTGCGGTGAAACTGTTCAGGAGCTGACCAAGGCATGATGTGCGACGATCACACGCCATGCAGAAAAATGACGTCTCTTGACAACAGAAAAGGGAGTTGTGACTGAACATCACAACTCCCTGAAATTCTGGTCGGGATGACTAGATTTGAACTAGCGACCCCTTGAACCCCATTCAAGTGCGCTCCCAGACTGCGCTACATCCCGACTCCGGTACCGTTTGGACGGAAATGGAGCTCATGATCAGAATTGAACTGATGACCTCATCCTTACCAAGGATGCGCTCTACCAACTGAGCTACATGAGCCTTTCGTCTCTCGGCAGGGGTGAACGTACCTAAACGCTCCCTATCCGTCAAGCATTAAAGACGAGTTTTTTTAATTTTTCCCGGGGCATCAGCACCGCATAAGTTTGTTTATGAGAGTCTGTTCACTTTTGTCAATTAATTCTAATAGATTAGATCTTCCATCTTTTTCCCCGAAAACATCAGAACCTCTGATCACCTGTGGCCAGAACGACCGCGTACTTATATCCGAAGCGCATTTCGCCGCACTTCCTCTCACCAAAAGAGCACCAAAATGTAAAGCCATGGCAGCTGTATGCGCGTTGGCAAGGGCATGGAGCGAACATGAGGTGAACTCCAGAGCGACACCGCGCTCCGCCGCAAACCCGGCGCATTTGTCATCGATCAGCCCCGGATGGGCAAGAATGTCGGCACCGGCCTCAATAGCGGCAACGTTCGTTCCAAGTTCCACCTGATCACACAGCGTTTCACCATAAACGACCACCAGCTCGGCACCGGCCTTTCTGACTTCACGGACAAGGTCCGGGAGCAGAGCCGGCGGAATATGACGCAACTCCACTCCGGTGCGCGCCTCTACATCGGCATAGAGGCTGAGACGGCGGACATGGGCGACAAGAGGGCCGATGCGGGACAAATCAGAACCGTCGCAGGGTATTGTAAGACCGATAAAGCGCAGCCCCGCCAGAGCGGCATATCTGAGTGCGGACGCCGCATCCAGACCGTCGCCGGCGGATCCTGCGGAAAGCATGACATGAAAATCCACCATAACTAAAGAACTCCTTGATCCCTTCTTACCGGGAGGAAGCGGAAAAGAAAAGAGGACCGCTGACGTGCCCAGTCTGCAGGATTTGCGCTCACAAAAGGAATGATGTATACTTACGGCCCATTCCTATCGACCATACCGAGCATATTGAGGGATACCATGACCAAAGAAAAAAAATATTCCACTCTTCCCGCCTCTGAAAAGGCTCCCGTCATGATGAACTGGCTTGCCGAACACAAGGCACGCGATCTGGCGGCATTCCGTCTGCCCGAAGGCAATCCCTTGGCAGACATCGTCATTATCACCTCGGCGTCTTCCGCACGTCATGCCCGCAGTCTTGCAGACGGTCTCTCGGAAATGTGCAAGCAGGAAAAGTTCGAAATTCTTCGTACGGAGGGATATCAGGAAGGTCAGTGGGTACTCGTGGACCTCAATGACGTCATCGTCCATATTTTTCAGGAGCCGGTCAGAGAACAGTATCACCTCGAAGCACTCTGGGCCGACGCCGAAGAGCTGCCCGCCACAGCAGCGGAAGGAAAGGAGAACCATTAATGTCCGTAGTGAAACCTACCCTTTTTCTCATTCTAGACGGCTATGGTCTGGCGCCTGCCGGACCGGGAAATGCCGCCAGCCTTGCCCGCACCCCAACACTTGACCGACTGCTGGGCATGCCGGGCATGGGACGTCTCGATGCTTCCGGCCGACAGGTCGGACTGCCCGCCGGATTCATCGGCAACTCGGAAGTAGGTCATCTCAACATAGGGGCCGGTCGCATTGTCTATCAGGACATGACCCGCATCGACATGGCCGTGGAAAGCGGCGAGTTGTTCCGCAATCCCGTTCTGTTGGATCTTTTTGAACTCATTCGTGCCCGCGGAGGCCGCATCCACTTCTGCGGACTTCTGTCGGACGGCGGCGTTCACAGCCATATCCATCATCTGTTCGCCCTGCTCGACATGGCGCAGAAGGAAGGCGTTCCCGCCCTTGTGCATGCGTTTCTCGACGGTCGTGATACGCCTCCCTGCTCGGGCATCGACTATGTATCCCAGCTGAAGCCCGTTCTTGAAAAAACCGGTTCGCGCCTGGCCGACATGGTGGGACGATTCTATGCCATGGATCGCGACAAGCACTGGGAACGTGTGGAAGAAACCTGGAATATGCTCGTTCACGGCAAGGGCGAACGCATCGACGATGCCGTGCAGGCTCTTCGTGCCGCCTATGAGGCCGGCGAAACGGATGAATTTCTGAAGCCCCGCATTCTGCTGGATCCCTCCGAATCCGTCATCCGGGACGGCGACGGCGTCTTCTGCTTCAATTTCCGGGCCGACCGCGGTCGGGAGCTTGTCCGCGCGCTGACCGATCCCGACTTCACCGGCTTCGATCGGGGCGTCATGCCTGATATGGCAGGAGTCGCATCCATGACCTCCTATGAATCCACTCTTACCGCGCCGGTGGCCTTTACCAAGGATAATCTGGATAAGACGATGGGAGAAGTCGTCTCTTCCATGGGCATGAAGCAGCTGCGCATCGCGGAAACGGAAAAATATGCACACGTCACCTACTTTTTCAGCGGCGGTCGAGAAGCTCCCTTCGACAATGAGGATCGCATTCTTGTCGACTCACCCCGTGATGTCGCGACCTACGATCTCAAGCCGCAGATGAGCGCCGTGGAAGTGACGGACAAACTTATTGAAGCCTGGAACAGCGGCAAGTACGACTTCGTGGTGTGCAATCTCGCCAACCCTGACATGGTGGGACATACCGGAGTTCTGGAAGCGGCCATCAAGGCCTGTGAAACCGTTGACGCGTGTGTGGACCGCATTGAGAAGGCCGTCATGAACAGGGACGGCATCCTGTGCATCACGGCAGATCATGGCAACGTGGAAAAAATGATCGACGAGGAAGGACGTCCGCAGACGGCGCATACACTGAACCGGACGCCGTTTCTCATCGTGGAAAAGGGACAAAGCCATCCTATCAGAGACGGTAAACTCGGCGACATCATGCCCACCTTGCTTACCCTCTGGGGTGTACCCGTTCCAGCCGAAATGACCGGAGACAATCTGCTCGTTGAATAACGCGGTCCGTCCCGAGAGACGAAGAGACCACGTACCGCGTTCCGAATCACCAGGGAGAATGGAATGATCTGCGACGAACCCGTCAAACCGGAAAGCATGGCGCTGCTTTTCGTTTATATCTGCCCTTTCTGTAAAAACGAAGTCGTTCTGGTGTCCCCCGTGCAGCCCATGACTGTGACCTGCGGCGCAT
>CALUTB010000077.1 GCA_944323575.1 uncultured Mailhella sp.
CCTGGACGCCCGCTACCAGGTCTGGCTCCACGCCACGGAAGTTTAGAGAAGAAAGAAGAGAGGGAGAGATTGCGGGGGAAGGAGGAAACCCTTTTGAAAAAGGGCTTTCCTCCTTCCCCCGCACCCCCATCCTCTTTCCTAAAACTTTTAATAAAGGGAAGTGGCGGTCGTATCGTTGCACAGAGCCGGGAAGGGGGGAGGTGTTTTTTGGGGGGAAAACGCTTACGGAATGGCTTCGGAGGTGGGATTCCGTGAGCGGCAGGAACAAACGTTTTTCTGAGTGTTCAGGCTGAAAAGAAAGGGCAGGCACGGCGCGTGATGCGTCATGCCCGCCCTTTGTTGTTTCTGCCGCCGCGGCGGCGAAGCCGCGAGGCGGAACCGAGGGGACGCGGGGGAAATCATTTCCCCCGCATGCCTTTTCTGTCTTTCCTGTCTTTTCAGATGCTGAAGTAGTCTTTGGCGGACTCGAAGAGGTGGAGCTCGTAGTTGCCGGGCACGTTCTTGTAGAGGGCGGCGCCGATGCGTTCGGAGTGGCCCATCTTGCCGAACACGCGGCCGTCGGGCGAGGTGATGCCTTCCACGGCCCAGACGGAGCCGTTGGGGTTGAAGTCCACGTCCATGGTCGGCCTGCCGTCGAGGTCAACGTACTGGGTGGCGATCTGTCCGTTTTCCGCGAGCTTCCGGAGCAGGGCGGGGTCGCACAGGAAACGGCCTTCGCCGTGGGAGATGGGCACGGAGACGATGTCGCCGGTCTGCACTCTGCCGAGCCAGGGGGAGAGTCGGGACGAGATGCGGGTCCGCACGATTTTGGACTGATGGCGTCCGATGACGTTGAAGGAGAGCGTGGGGCAGCGTTCATCGGTATCAATGATTTCGCCGTAGGGCACGAGGCCGAGCTTGATGAGCGCCTGGAAGCCGTTGCAGATGCCGAGCATGAGGCCGTCGCGCTGCTTGAGCAGGTTCATGGTGGCGTCGGTGACTTCGGGGTTGCGGAAGAAGGCCGTGATGAACTTGCCGGAGCCTTCGGGTTCGTCGCCGCCGGAGAAGCCGCCGGGCACGAAGATGATCTGGCTTTTCCGCACGACTTCAGCGAAGCGGGCGGCCGATTCCGCCACGTCTGCGGCGGACTGGTTGCGCAGCACCACGATTTCGGGCTCAAGACCGGCGCGCATCACGGCGCGGGCGCTGTCGTATTCGCAGTTGGTGCCGGGGAACACGGGAATGGCCACGCGGGGCTTTGCGGATCCTGCGCGGGGCACGGCCACGGGCTGCTTTTCCGACGTGATCACGGGTACATCCGCATCGCCGCCTTCGGTGCGGCTGGGATAGATGCTTTCCAGCACGCCTTCGTTCAGGGCGAGAAGCTCGTCGATGGAGGCGCTGTCTGCGCCGAGGTTCACTTCGGCGTTTGCGGTCGTTGCGCCGATGATGAGACCGGCGGAGCAGCCTTCGGCAAGTTCCGCCACGATGGCGCCGGGCATGGGACGATACCAGTCGATGTCGGCGGAGGCGGAAAAGCCCACATTGTTGCCGAAGCTCATGTTCATGACGGCTTCAGCCACGCTGTTTTCCACGGCCCAGGCGGCCTTCACCTTTCCTTCGGCGTGCAGGGCGGCGAAGGTTTCCCATGCGGTGCGGATGGAGGCGGCGTCATCGTTCTGCGGTGCGATCAGACAGACCGGGTGACCGGCGGCCTTGAATTCGGGAGAGAGCAGGGAATCGGTCGTGGACGGAGCGATGGCGAAGGATATGAGGGTCGGGGGCACGTCCATGTCGAGGAAGGATCCGGACATGGAGTCCTTGCCGCCGATGGCCGCGACCTCAAGATCGAGCTGTGCGTCGAGCGCACCGAGCAGGGCGGCGAAGGGTTTGCCCCAGCGGGCGGGATCGTCGCGCAGTTTTTCGAAGTATTCCTGCAGGGAGAGATAGGCCTTATGGTAGTCGCAGCCTGCGGCTGCGAGTCTGGCCACGGAGGTGAGCACGGAGCGGTATGCGCCCATGTATGGATCGGCGCTCATCTGGTCCGGATCGAAGCCCCAGGCCATGACGGAGCAGTCTGCGGTTTCCTGACCGGGCAGCACGGGCAGCAGGGCGGCCATGACCTGAGAGGGGGTGCGCTGGCGGATGCCGCCGAAGGGCATGAGCACGGAGCCTGCGCCGATGGTGGAGTCGAAGCGTTCGGCAAGGCCGCGGCGGGAGGCGCATTTCAGGCTTTTCGCGGTTTCGCGAAGGGATCGGGCTGCGGGGGCGTCGAGATCGGAGCGGTCTGCGGCGGGCACGAGGACGCGGGTGTGCTTGGAAGCGCCGTTGGTGTCGAGGAAGGCGCGGGAGAGATTCACGATGGTGTGCCCCTGCCAGTTCATGACCATGCGGGGGCTTTCCGTGACCACGGCCACCTGATAGGCTTCGAGATTTTCCTTTTCCGCGGCGGCGATGAAGGCATCGGCGTCTTTTGCGGCCACCACGCAGGCCATGCGTTCCTGAGATTCGGAAATGGCGAGTTCGGTGCCGTCGAGTCCTTCGTACTTCTTGCGCACGGCGTCGAGATTGACGGCAAGACCCGGGGCAAGCTCGCCTATGGCCACGGACACGCCGCCCGCGCCGAAGTCGTTGCAGCGCTTGATGAGGCGCGTAACGTCGCCGTTGCGGAACAGGCGCTGGATCTTGCGCTCTTCGGGGGCGTTGCCCTTCTGCACTTCCGAGGCCATGGTCACGAGGGACTTTCTGTTGTGGCTCTTGGAGGAACCGGTGGCGCCGCCTATGCCGTCGCGGCCGGTGCGTCCGCCGAGCAGGATGACCACGTCGCCGGGCGCGGGACGTTCGCGCACCACGTTGGCGGCAGGAGCCGCAGCCACCACGGCGCCCACTTCAAGATGCTTGGCCACATAGCCGGGATGATAGATTTCGGAGACCATGCCGGTGGCAAGACCGATCTGGTTGCCGTAGGAGGAATAGCCCGCGGCGGCGGTCTGCGCCAGCTTGCGCTGGGGGAGCTTGCCGGGAATGGTTTCGGAAACGGGCGTGCGGGGATCGCCGCAGCCGGTGACGCGCATGGCCTGATAGACGTAGGCGCGGCCGGAGAGCGGATCGCGGATGCAGCCGCCTATGCAGGTGGCCGCGCCGCCGAAGGGTTCGATTTCCGTGGGATGGTTGTGGGTTTCGTTTTTGAACATGAGCAGCCAGTCCTGCTTTTCGCCGTTCACGGTGGCGGTCACATGGATGGAGCAGGCGTTGATTTCCTCGCTCACGTCCATGTTGGAGAGCAGGCCGCGCTTTTTCAGGGTCTTGGCGGCGATGGTGGCCATGTCCATGAGGGTTTGGGGCCGGAGGGCCGCCTTTTCCTCACCATAGACTTCCACGCGCGCGTCAAGGTAGCGCTTGTAGGCGGCAAGGGTCTTTTCGTCCAGAATCTCCACGGAGTCGATGTTCGTGGAGAAAGTGGTGTGGCGGCAGTGATCGGACCAGTAGGTATCCACCACGCGCACTTCGGTGATAGTGGGATCGCGCTTTTCCTCGTCGCGGAAATGCGCCTGGAGAAATGTGAGATCGTCGAGATCCATGGCGAGGCCGAGCGAGTCGAGCAGGGCGGAGAGACCGGCTTCGTCGAGGGTGGTGAAGCCTTCCACGGTGCTCACGCTCGTGGGCAGTTCGTATTCCATGTGCAGGGTGTCCACAGGATCGAGCGAGGCCTCGCGGGCTTCCACGGGGTTGATGAGATAGCGCTTGATCTTTTCCACGTCGTCCGCGGAAAGGTCGCCGGAGAGCAGGTAGACGCGGGCCGTGCGTACGGCGGGTCTTTCGCCCTGCGTCATGAGCTGGATGCACTGACTGGCGGAGTCGGCGCGCTGATCGAACTGACCGGGCAGATACTCCACGGCAAAGGCCGTGCCGGCGTCTTCGGGCAGCTGTTCGAAGGCGTCGTCCACCTGTGGTTCGGAGAAGACGGTTTTCACCGCACGGCGAAAGACATCCTCGTCCGGACCTTCCACGTCGTAGCGGTTGACGATCCGCAGACCGGCAAGGGAAGAGATGCCCAGCAGGCTGCGCAGCTCGCCGAGCAGGGCGGCGGCTTCATGTCTCAGGGCGGGCTTTTTCTCTACATAGATGCGTCTTACCATTCTTGATATCCTTCGCAGCGGGCGTGCCACCGCATGAGTGCAGGGAGAGGGAGCGGCGCCCCCGTGGGGACGCCGTCCGTCATCAGACGAGGACGACCTTGTCCCCGCCGGAAACGATTTCTCCGATGACGCCGACCTGACAACCGGCGTTCTTCAGAGCGTCGAGGGCCTTGTCCGCGGTGTCGCGGGAGACGATGACGGTCATGCCGATGCCCATGTTGTAGGTGTTGAACATGTCGCGTTCGGGAATGTCGCCTTCACGCTGAAGCATGGCGAAGACGGGAGGCGTGTGGATCGCGGCCTTTTCCACGCGGGCCGAGAGACCGTCCGGCACACAGCGGGGGATGTTTTCATAGAAGCCGCCGCCGGTGATGTGGCTTATGCCGTGCACGTCGGCTGCGGCTGCGGCTGCAAGGACGGGCTTCACGTAGATGATCGTGGGTATGAGCAGTGCTTCGCCGAGGGTCATGCCGAGATCGGGGCAGTAGCGTTCGAGCGCGCCGTTTTCCACGTCGAAGACCTTGCGCACGAGGGAGTAGCCGTTGGAGTGTATGCCCGAGGAAGCCAGACCGAGAATGACGTCGCCTTCGCGCATGGAGGAATGGTCGATGACCTTTTCCCTGTCCACCACGCCCACGGAGAAGCCCGCGAGATCGTAGTCGTCGGGATCCATGACGCCGGGATGTTCGGCGGTCTCGCCGCCGATGAGGGCGCATCCCGCCTGCACGCAGCCTTCGGCCACGCCGGAAACGAGGGCGGCGACCTTTTCTGGCTCGTTCCGTCCTATGGCGATGTAGTCGAGGAAGAACAGAGGCTTCGCGCCGCAGCAGACGATGTCGTTGACGCACATGGCCACGCAGTCGATGCCCACGGTGTCGTGACGGTTCATGAGCTGGGCGATGCGCTGCTTGGTGCCCACGCCGTCGGTGCCGGACACGAACACGGGACGGCTCATGCCGGACAGATCGGGTTCGAAGAGGCCGCCGAACCCGCCGAGATCGGAAACCACGCCGGGAATGATGGTGCGTTCCACATGACGCCTCATGAGACGCACGCCCTCGTAGCCGGCCTCGATGTTGACGCCTGCGGCGGCGTAGGATGCGGAATGGGAATTGTTCATGGTTTATCCTTTGCCGTTCCAGCAGTAGGTGCAGATTTTCTCCCTGTCGATGCCGATGGCATCGAGCAGGCCGTCCAGGGACTGATAGCCGAGGGAGTCGAAGCCCATCTTGCGGCAGATGGCGTCGAGCAGGCTTTTGCCGCGCGCGGTGGAGGCGTCGGCGTATTCCTCAAGATGCCTGTGTCCCTCGTCGCCTTCCAGTTCCTGAATGATGCGGCGTGCCAGAAGATCCATGTCGGAATTGCCGCGGGAGAAGTTGAGATACTTGCAGCTGTACATGATGGGCGGACAGGCGGAGCGCATGTGCACCTCTGCCGCGCCGGATTCGAAGAGAAAGTCCACGGTTTCCCGCAGCTGGGTGCCGCGCACGATGGAGTCGTCCACGAACAGGAGCTTCTTGTTCTGGATGAGTTCCGGCACGGGAATCTGCTTCATCTTGGCCACCTGATTGCGCACGGCCTGATTGGCGGGCATGAAGGAGCGGGGCCAGGTGGGGGTGTACTTCACGAAGGGCCGCGCGAAGGGCAGCTTGCAGTGATTGGCGTAGCCTATGGCGTGGGGGGTGCCGGAATCGGGAACGCCGGCCACGTGATCGACGGCGGGCAGGGTGCCGCGCGCCATTTCGCTGCGGGCCATGATCTCGCCGTTGCGGTAGCGCATGAGCTCGACGTTGACGCCTTCGTAGTTGGAGTTTGGATAGCCGTAGTAGGTCCAGAGGAAGGCGCAGATCTTCATGTCCTTCCGGGCGGGGGAGAGGGTTTCGCAGCCTTCCGGCGTGATGCGCACGATTTCGCCGGAACCGAGCTCATGGGCATCTTCATAGCCGAGCTTGTGATAGGCGAAGGATTCGAAGGACACGCTGTGTCCCATGGCATTTCTGCCGATGTGCACCGGCAGTCTGCCCATCTTGTCTCTGGCGGTGATGATGGCGTCTTCCGTGAGCAGCAGGATGGTCATGGAGCCTTCGATGACGTCCTGAGCGTGACGGATGCCGGAGACGACGTCGTCTTCCTGATTGATGAGCGCGGCGACAAGTTCCGTGGGATTGACCTTGCCTGAGCCGGTCACCATGAACTGATGGCCGCGGCTTGAGAAGTACTCGCGGACCAGCCGGTCGGAATTGTTGATGATGCCCACCGTGGAGATGGCGTACAGTCCGAGATGGGAGCGCACGAGCAGCGGCTGCGGATCGATGTCGCTGATGCAGCCTATGCCGGCGCAGCCGTGAAAGTCGGCCAGATCCCTTTCGAACTTGGTCCGGAAGGGAGTGTTTTCAATGTCGTGGATCTGCCGCTGAAATCCCAGTCTGCGGTCGTAGATGGCCATGCCGCCCCGGCGGGTGCCGAGATGGGAGTGGTAGTCCACGCCGAAGAAGATGTCCAGAACGCAGTCCTGTCGGGAAATGGCGCCGAAAAATCCGCCCATGTTCTTCCGCTCCTACGCGAAGAAGAGCTTGGAGAGCGTCATGGGGTCGATGTATTCGCCGTCCTTGTACACGCGCATGTTGCCGGAGGCGATTTCGTCGATGAGCATGACCTTGCCGTCGGCGTCGTAACCGTATTCGAATTTGATGTCGTAGAGGGTGAGTCCCTTTTCGGCGAGGTCGTCGGCCACGATGCGGGTGATCTTCTGGGTCATTTCCTTGATGTCTTCGTACTGCTGATCGGTCATCACGCCGAGAGCCACGAGAGCGTCCTTGGTGACGAGGGGATCGCCGAGGGCGTCGTTCTTGAAGGTGGTTTCCACATAGGCGGGCAGATCGGCGCCGGATTCGATGTAGTCGCCGTAGCGGCGGATGAAGCTGCCGACGGCCTTCAGACGGCAGATGACTTCAAGACCGTGACCGAACACCTTGGCGGGCAGCACTTCCATGGTGGTGTCGGCGAGATTGGCGTTCACATAGTGGGTCTTGATGCCGGCGGCGTTGATCTTTTCAAAGAAGTAGATGGACATGCGCAGGTTCACGTCGCCCACGCCTTCGATGGTGAGGCCGACGGAGTTTTCGCCGGGATCGAACACGCCGTCCTTGCCGGTGCAGTCGTCCTTGAACTTCAGAAGATAGTTGCCGTTGTCGAGAGCGTACACGTTCTTGGTCTTACCGGTATACACGAGATTCATGACAGATTCCTCCCTGATGAGGGGTTGCAAGTGAAGCGGCGGGGCGGCAGCGCGGTTCCGCGCCCCTGCCGGAAGAATGGAAAAGGGCAGCTCTGTCCCCGGCGGGAAGGCTGCCCTTTGTCGGCCTGCGGCATATGGTTCTCCCCTTCCGGGCATGCGCGCAGATGTGTGCTGCCGTCTTTGACGGACGCTTGATGCCCGGTGTTCCGGCCGTGATGCCGGGCGTACGCAGCACGCAGACCTCCCGGAAACGGCAGGCCGCAGCAGAGACTCCGGACCATGCGGCATGGGCGGCACGATCCGCGCTGCGGGCGGACATCTTCGGGCTTCCGGTGTGAACCGGCTGGCGGCTGTTCATCGCGTTCGCTTTGTGTTTTGAGGGGGACCAAAAGAGTCATGTAGCCGTTTTTCGGCCGTTTCGCAAGGCCAAAATCATCGTCCGTCCCCGGAAAAGGCCGGAAAAAGGCGGCGTTGCGGGCCGCCCGTCCCTCTTTTAGAACAGCTTCTGGTAGAAGGGATGCCGTTTCTGAAACTCCTGATTGATCCAGTCCGGATCGTAGCGTTCGCACAGCGTTTTTTCTTCGGAAAACAGCGAGGTGCCGAGACCGAACCTGTGCCCCTCCACCTGGGCGCCGATGCTTTCAAGAATGGTCGGCGCAAGATCGAAGGTGGCGAATTTTCGGCGGGGATTGACGCTTTTGGGGTCGAACACGGTATTGATGAACACGTTGTAGATTTCCCTGTGCTTCAGCTGCTCCGTGAACTTCGTGAAGTTGTCCAGCGGCGAGTCCATCCACAGGTGATCGCCCACGATGATGATGGCGGTATCATCGCCGAATTTCCGTATGGCGGAAACGAAGTCTGCGCACATCCGGCTGCTTTCCATGATGGCGTCTCTCGTGTCGCCGTAGACCTTCTTCGAGTTTTCCACGAAGCCGCCGGGAAAATGCGTATCCACCGTTCGCATGATGAGGCAGAACGGGCGGCTTTCCTGACGCAGCCTGGCGTATTCCTCATACATGCGGGCATAGATATAGCTGTCCTTGTATCCCCAGTTCGTTCCGTAGTGGAGGTAAGGATTCTTTTCTCTCGCGTCGAAGTAGTCGCGCTCTCTTACGTCCTTCACGCCGTGGGAGAGAAAGAGCTTTTTCATGTCGGAAAACTGGCCGGTGGCTCCGAAGAAGCAGGCGATGTCGTAGCCCTGCCTGTTCAGCTCATCCGTCACGGACCATGCGTGGCCGAGAAAGAGGTCGGAGGGAACGGAGGAGTTTTTTGCCATGGACAGCATGGGAATGCCCATGAGCATATTGACATGCGCGGACTGGGTCCACTCCGAGGCGTATGTTTCCACGTGTCCTGAGAAGGAAATGTTGTCGATGGTAAGGTCGTCCAGCTCCTGAATCAGATTCTGACCGAAGATGAGCTTGTTGTTGTATCCCTTTTCAATGGATTCCAGAACGATGAGCACAAGATTTTTTTTCTGCCCGAAACTGATGGCGGGAGAGACGTAGTTCTTTTCGATGAAGTCGGACGTCGGTTTGTTCAGGTAGTCGACGATGTGATAGCGCCTGTCGATATGATGAAGGGAAAGCACGAATATGCTCAGGCAGGCGACGGTGTAGCAGACGATGCCGGTGTAGGCGGGCGGCATGATGGTTTTTGTTTTGGTGTCGCCGGTAAAGATGTTCTTGTAGATGATGTATATTTTTTCCGTGTGATAGCTGGTGAGGGGCTTTTTGATGATGGCCACGCGGAAGACGACATAGGCGTACAGACCTATGAAAACGGCGTAGACGAGCGCTCCGGCCAGTATGGGGATCAGGATGGAGGTATCCACGGTATCGACCGGGGCATTGATGTGAAACAGAATCTGATCGACGGATACGGTGCCGAAGACGTACTTGATGATGCGGTAGGAGATTTCTCCGAACAGGGAGATGTTCACGAGGAGAAAAAGAAGGATATGCAGGATCAGTTTGAAGCGTGAGCGATGAAACATGGCTTTCATGACAGGACTCTGTAAAAAAAAGCGGTTGAAAGGCGTTGGAAATGCATGGATCGGCGGAGCAGACGGGGAGCGCCTGTCAGCAGAACCAGCGCAACAGGTGCCTTGCAGGACTTTCTTTCCAGGGAGTGTGCTGAAGGCATTTCCAGTACTCCCGTCGTTCGGGCGCACGGCAGCCGCGCGTCCAGGGCTTTCTGTGGCCGATGAAGTGCAGAACGGCCGCCGTGCGGCTCAGGGCGCGGAAGCCTGTTCCCCGGCACTTGCGGGTGCGTGCGACCTGGCAGTTCCAGGTCATGTCGAGTTCCTGAATGCGGCCCTGAAGAACGAGGTTGATCACATCCTGATCGTGCATGACGATGCGTTCCGCCTGTTCCGCCATGCAGCGGAGAAAGCGCTGCTGCAGGCCTTCCGTTCTCATGCGGTCCAGATCCATGAGAAGAAGGCCCGAGTTGAAGTAGCGGTCGAGTCCGAGTCTTGCGGCATGCCTGTCTTCGTCGATGTCCCGGACGGCCGCGGCCGGACAGTCTCCGAGATCCGTTTCCCAGAGCGGCTTCAGGCTGGTTCGGCAGATCATGTCGCAGTCCATGTAAAGGCAGCGCCGGGTCTCCAGCAGGGTTGGCAGAAGCAGGCGGTAGTAGGCGGCCTGCGTCACGTGATCGCCTTCCTTTATGCGCAGATCCAGGCGTGAGAAAAGATCGGCATTGACGGAGAGGAATGAGAGTTCTGCATTGCCGCTTCTTGCCACAACGCGCAGCTTTTCCTTGTTTTCATGGCATATGCCGCCGTCAAGAACGTGAAACGTCACGGATTCTCCGCCGCGGTGGAGAAGAATGGAAGTCATGACGACACCGAGATGCACGGCATAGTGATCGTCGGCGGCAAGAACGACATGAATCATTTCATGCATGGTTCACTTCCGTAGTATATACTTCCTGTACCAGCTCAAGAGTGCGCACGCTGTAGCTTCCCAGCATGAACTTCAGACTGCTTTTATTGACGCCCATGTTCATGAGAAATCCGGCAAAGCTGTACCGCAGATCCTGAAGGCGCAGGTCGGGACGGCCGAGACGCATGCGGATCAGATTCCATGTGTGAAACACGGAGCTGAGGCGCCGGCCGGAGCTTGATGCGAAAAGCCACGGAACCTGCTCGCGCCGGGGAAGACTGCGGATGAGTCTGACGGCTTCCGCGTTCAGCGGAATGAGGCGCCTGCGTCCGGTAAAGGCGCTGGTGGCGGCAAGAACGGCATCCTTCAGCTGCACGTCTTCCCAGCGGGCGGAGAGTATTTCGGATTTTCCCGCGCCGGTAAGCAGAATCAGACGAATGGCCTGCGCGCTGGGGCGCTCGGCGTACTCGTCGAGAATGTGCAGAAGCCGCAGAAATTCTTCGGCGGAAAGAAGTTCCGGAGCGCGTTTTTTCTCACGGGAAAAGACCATGTTGCGGAAGGCGTCGTCATTTTCGAGCAGTCCCCGGCGCACGGCGCAGTTCAGCATGTATTTGACGAGCCAGAAGAGACGGCAGCAGGAGGAGCGGGAAAGACCCGAAAGTTCCAGCGTGCAGAGCCATGTACGAAGCGTTTCTTCGGAAATCTCCTTCAGGGGATACGGGCCGAGATGCGGCAGTATGTGCCCTGTCAGATATCGTTCATCCGTTCGCCAGCTTTTCTTGTGTTCCCGGATGAAGGGAAGATACCGGTCGCGGACGAACGTTTCCAGAAGTATGGCATCGTTCGAAGCAGATATCCCTTCGATATTTTTCTTTATTGTGCTCATAATTCCTTCGATGTCGAGCGTCAAAAAAGTGTACTTTTTGGATAGCTGTGAACTCAAAGGAATGTGAAATTATTTTTTCTGGAATTTTCATGGTTTTTGTGATAGAAACGACGCGGAAATACTGCATGAAAAATGGCGACATAAAAGTACACTTTTTCGCTATGTTATATTTTCAGCAATAAGTTGTTTTCAGTTTTAAGTAGCTATGAATGTATTTTTTTCTTGTGTTGCATATATTTTTCAGCATACTGACCGGCAAGTGAATCCCAAGGCATTCGCGGCGGAAAAAGGCAAAAAAAGCGGCACACCGCAGAAACGGCGTGCCGCTGAAGACGGGGGATGCCCCGCAGGATGTCAGAAGGTTTTAGTTGCCGGCGGCGTCGAAGTCATAGCGCAGCACGGGGGTGCGGGCGGCCTTCACTTCGTCGGGTCTGCCGATGGGGCAGCGGTGCGGCGCGTCGTGCAGGCAGGCTGGATCGCTGTGCGCCTTCTCGAAAATGGCGAGGAAGGCGTCGGCCGCAGCGTCGAGGGTTTCGGGACTTTCGGTTTCGGTGGGTTCCACCATGAGGGCTTCGTGCACGATGAGCGGGAAGTACATGGTCGGTGGATGAATGCCGTCGTCCAGCAGGGACTTGGCCACGTCCATGGCGGAGACGCCGGTGTCATGCTTCAGCTTTTCCAGGGTCATGACGAATTCGTGCATGCAGAGCTCGTCATAGGCCATGTCGTAGCTGCCGGAGAGCTTCTTCATGAGGTAGTTGGCGTTGAGCACGGCCGAGGCCGAGGCTTCGGGGATGCCTTCGCGGCCAAGGGTGAGAATGTAGGTGAGCGCGCGTACCACCACGCGGAAGTTGCCGTAGAAGCTG
>CALUTB010000078.1 GCA_944323575.1 uncultured Mailhella sp.
TTGCTGGGCTGATACGTTCTTTTCATGACGCGCGGTCTCCTTACTGAGATTGGAACATTCGGGTATAGCGCGCCTTGCCTCCTCCGTCAAGTCGGAAAGACTGAGGGCGCGTCTCAAGCTTCCCATGGGAGGGACGCTGCAAGGCCTATGTGTATGCCGACGGATGATTCCGGGCAAGCATTTAAAGGGCATTCTTCATTTTTTGTCGTATTCCGCCGTCGTGTAGCAGCGCCGTGCGGATGACAAAGGCGTCGTTTGCGCATAGACTGCCCCGACAAGACAGGCCGCTTCGGCGGCAAAAAGGAGCACTCATGCAGGGCGTCCCGGTTCTCCGCGTTGCGGCCATACACGATCTTTCCGGTTTCGGCAGAGCTTCTCTGACCGTGGCCATTCCCATTCTTGCGACCATGGGCATTCAGGTGTGTCCGCTGCCCACGGCGGTACTTTCCTCACAGACGTCCGGAGTCGACGATTTCACCTTTCTTGATCTCACTGATCAGATGGCTCCCATGATGAATCACTGGGCGCGTCTCGGTCTGAAGTTCGACGCCGTATATTCCGGTTTTCTCGGCAGTCCGGATCAGTCCGGGCTTGCCGGGAGATGCATTCGCGAGTTTCGTGCGCCGGGCGGCATAGCCGTGGTCGATCCCGTTCTCGGCGACAACGGCAGTCTTGATCCCACGCAGACGCCGGAAATGGTGGAAGCCATGCGCAGTCTTGTGCGTCAGGCCGACATCATCACGCCCAATCTTACGGAAGCGGCTTTTCTGCTCAATGAGCCGTACAGGCCGGATATCAGTCTGCAGGGACTGCGGGATCAGCTCCGGGCTCTTGCCGGCATGGGACCTTCCGCCGTGGTCATCACCAGCGCTCCGGCTTCATGCGCGGAGAACATGTCCACCGTAGCCTTTGACGGACGGCGGTTCTGGAAGGTGGAAGTTCCACATCTGAACGCGTTCTATCCGGGGACCGGCGATGCCTTTGCCAGCGTGCTCACAGGCAGTCTTCTTCTTGGAGATTCCCTTCCCGTGGCCGTGGACAGAGCCGTCCATTTCGTCTATCTGGGCATACAGGCCACCTACGGTTATGACATGCCGCATCGCGACGGCGTTCTGCTGGAGAGAACGCTGCCCTCTCTGCGTATGCCCTTTACAGGCGGAAGCTACACCGAATTTTGATTTCCGGCATGCATGGCGCTGCTTTTTGCGGCAACGCCGACTGCAAGCAGACAAGAAAACGGACTTCCGATATCCGGAAGTCCGTTTTCTTGTCATGCAATGGTTCCCCTCGATAAGAAACGGGAGATGTCGGAACGGATCAATAGCGGTACATGTCGTTCTTGAAGGGACCTTCCACGCTTACGCCTATGTAGTCGGCCTGCTTCTGCGTCAGTGTGGTGAGCCTGGCGCCGAGACGGGCAAGATGCAGTCTCGCTACTTCTTCGTCGAGTTTCTTGGGCAGCGTATACACGCGGGCTTCATGCGCATTCGCGGCCAGATCCATCTGGGCCAGCACCTGATTGGTGAAGGAGTTGGACATGACGAAGCTGGCGTGCCCCGTGGCGCAGCCGAGATTCACGAGACGGCCTTCGGCAAGGACGATGATGGAGCGGCCGGAGGGCAGAAACCACTTGTCTACCTGCGGCTTGATTTCCATCTTGCGGCACTCGGGATTTTCTTCCAGCCAGGACATCTGAATTTCGCTGTCGAAGTGACCGATGTTGCATACGATGGCTTCATCCTTCATGCCCATCATGTGTTCGCCGGTGATGACGTCGCAGTTGCCGGTGCAGGTGACGTAGATGTCGCCGTAGGGCAGGGCGTCCTCCATGGTGATGACCTGATACCCTTCCATCGCGGCCTGAAGGGCGCAGATGGGATCGATTTCCGTCACGAGCACGCGTGCGCCGAAGCCGCGCATGGAGGCCGCGCAGCCCTTGCCAACGTCGCCGTAGCCGCAGATGACCACGACCTTGCCCGCCACCATGATGTCCGTGGCGCGCTTGATGCCGTCGGCCAGAGACTCGCGGCAGCCGTACAGATTGTCGAACTTGGACTTTGTGACGGAGTCGTTTACGTTGATGGCCGGGAAGAGCAGCTTGCCGTCCCGTTCCATCTGATAGAGACGATGGACGCCGGTCGTGGTTTCCTCAGACACGCCGCGCACGTTTGCGGCCACGCGGTGCCAGCGGCGGGGATCATTCTTCAGGGAAAGAGCGATGCGTTCCATGATGATGCCTTCTTCTCTGCAGGAAGGAGCATGCTCAAGCACGGAAGGATCGTTTTCCGCCTCCACACCCTTATGGATGAGCAGGGTCGCGTCGCCGCCGTCGTCCACGATGAGGTCGGGGCCGGAACCGTCGGGCCAGGTGAGCGCCATTTCGGTGCACCACCAGTAGTCTTCCAGAGATTCGCCTTTCCAGGCAAATACTTTGGCCATGCCCTGTTCCGCGATGGCCGCGGCTGCGTGATCCTGGGTGGAGAAGATGTTGCAGGATGCCCAGCGGATGTCCGCGCCGAGTTCGTAGAGCGTACGGATGAGCATGGCCGTCTGTATGGTCATGTGCAGGGATCCGCTGATTTTCATGCCCTTGAGGGGCTTGGCGTCTCCGTAGCGGCGGATCAGTTCCATGAGACCGGGCATTTCGCGTTCGGAAAGCTGAATTTCCTTTTTGCCGAAGTCGGCAAGGGAAATGTCGGCGACCTTCCAGTTCAGTGACAAATCGAGATTCTTGGCGGACATGATGACTCCATGAGGGGTTAGAAAAATCACAGTTCGGCGACGGGCGTGCCGGCCGGACTTTTGCGGGCCAGTATAAGATGAAGGGCCAGATCCTTTTTCACCGGCTGGCGACGGTAATCCACGATGGTGAGTCCCGTTCTGGCCATGGCGGAGGAAAGCTCGTCCAGAGAAAAGCCGAGCCATCGGTCTCCGTATATGGTGCGCATGGATTCCTGATTGTGCTGATCAAAGTCCGTGACCAGCACGAGTCCTCCCGGATGCAGCACGCGGGCTATTTCCGCCAGCGAGGTGGAAGGGCGGGAAAGATGATGCAGCACCAGATTGATGCATATGAAATCGGCCTCACCGTCGCGCAGGGGAAGATAGTCCAGTTCGCCTATGCGCAGGGAAATGCCGTTCATGTTGTCTCCGAAGCGGCGTCTTGCCAGTTCAAGCATGCGCGGAGAATCGTCCACGCCGATGAGTTCGCGGCACGTGCCGCGAAGATGTTCCAGAACCTCTCCCGTGCCGCAGCCGAGATCGGCCGCGACCCCGCAGTCTTCCGGCATGGCGTGCAGAATGACGTCCGGCAGGGAAAAGTCCCCGAGAATCTCCCGGTTCATTTCGTCCCAGTCATCGGCGATTTCATTGAAAAACTGCCTGGTCTTCAGAGCGCGTTCCTCGATGATGCGGGAGGCCATGTCGAGATCGGACCGGCAGGATGCGTCATCCTGCATGAAGTTGATGACGCTGCTCAGAAAATCATGTCCCTGTCCTTCCGTCTCTGCGGAGTAGAACACCCACAGACCGTCCCGCCTCGACCGGAGCAGACCTGCTTCCGTCAGAATCTTGAGATGGCGCGATATGCGGGACTGCCCCATGTTGAGCAGCGAAACCAGTTCATTGACGGACAGTTCATAGTGAAAAAGAACCAGCGCAAGGCGCAGGCGGGTTTCATCCGACAAGGCTTTGAGATATCGAAGAGCTTTCATGGCAGGGAGTGATGAAAGAAATATCAAGATTTATCGATTTACTATATCTGGTTATCCTCATATAGTCAAGAAACCCGGAACATGTCTGCATCCGCAGCGTCCGCGGAGCGATCCGGGCGGTTGAATTCTGCCGCATGGGGAGACGCATCGCCGATCTGGAGCGATCTTGAAGAAAAACACGCATATGGGACCGGTGACACCGGCCATGACGGCCGGCGGGCGGAAATGCGGCGTGTCGTGCGTACGTTGCCTGAGCGTATGCGCTGCCCCGGATGGTCGCCTGTTTTTCGGAACAGAACATGCGGGAAAGAGACGATGACTGTCGGACGCTTTTCCTTTCCTTACTCAGGCTGATCGAGAAACCAGTCGCCCCAGAGCGCCTGTCCGAGAGCTATGGATCCATCTCCCGCGGGCATGGCGGAGGGAAGCAGCGGATCAAGACCGAGTCTGCGCAGTTCGACGGGCAGTTCCGCAAGGAGCGTACGGTTGTTGAGCACGCCGCCGCCGAGAGCCACGCTCGTGACGCCGGTTCTGTCTGCGCCGAGCCTGGCCCATCGTGCCAGACCGAGGACAAGGCCGCGGTGAAAGCGGCGGGCCAGTCTGCCGGGAGCTTTTCTGTCTTGAGAGGCTTCGCGGAACAGAGAGATGACGTCGGCCTCCAGAAGGTTTTCCTTCTCGCGCACGGGCATCTCGTAGGCCCCTTGTTCGTATTTGTCCTGTGCTTCCTCCAGACGCACGGCAGCCTGCCCTTCGTAGGTGATGTCGAAGCACAGTCCGCACAGGGCCGATACGGCGTCGAAGAGACGGCCGCAGCTTGAGGTCAGCGGACAGCGGATCTTTCGCATGAGCATTTCGTTCACGAGGGGCGCGAGTTTTTCTCTCTCCGGGGCGCTGTCGAGCCACGGCTGCTTCCGGTCCGGAAGATCCGCCGCAAGCCAGAGCGCCTGGGCCGTACGCCAGGGAGACCGTATGGCGGCATCTCCGCCGGGCAGAGCGAAAGGGGAAAAACGGCCGAGTCTTTTCCAACCGCCGGGACGGACGAGCAGCAGTTCTCCGCCCCAGATGGTGCCGTCTTCTCCCAGTCCGGAACCGTCCAGCGCCAGTCCCAGAACAGGGGAGCTTCGTCGATGTTCCGCCATGACGGCGCAGATATGGGCGACATGGTGCTGGAGCTTCAGTACCGGCAGGCTCCGCTCCCCGGCAAAGGCGTCTGCCAGGCGGCTGGAAAGGTAGTCGGGATGAAGATCCCGTACCGCAAGACAAGGCTCAACTTCAAGCAGCGTGAGCATGTGACGCAGGGTTTCCTCGAAGAACGCGAGGTTTTCCGCATGACTGACGTCGCCGATATGTTGACTGGAAAACGCTTCCCGCCCGCGGGTGAGACAGAAGGTATGCTTGAGTTCCGCTCCTGCGGCGAAGACGCAGTCGTCGTCTCTGCGGGAAGGCCGGTCGGGCAGCGGCAGAGGTTCGGGCACGAAGCCGCGCGCACGGCGCACCATAAGAGCGGGAACAGGAGAATGAAGGAGGGGGTCTTCCCCGGCGGGAAAGACTACGGAGTCATCCACACGGACGAGAATATCCCTGTCGTGGAGAAGAAAGAGATCGGCCATGCCGGAAAGTCTCTGCTTCGCCTCCCTGTTGCCCAGACAGATGGGGGCGCCGTGAGGATTGCCCGATGTCATGACCAGTGCGGGCAGAGCGTCGTCCTTCGAGCCTCCGGCCCATTCCGGATGAAAAAGAAGATGATGCAGCGGCGTCGAAGGAAGCATCAGACCGATGCCCGACGTGTCGGGGGCAAGGACCGAGGGAAGCGCATCCGCGTCGTTTCCGTCGGGAAAGACGGTTCTGCGGGGGCAGATGACGATGGGACGGCGCGCAGAGGCAAGGCATTCGGCGGCGTCCTGTCCGATCTCGGCGAAGCGACCGGCGGAGGCGATGTCGCCGACCATGACGGCAAGTGCCTTATGCGGACGGGCCTTGCGTCTGCGCAGTTCCCTGACGGCGTCGGCATTGCGGGCGTCGCAGACAAGATGAAAGCCGCCGAGGCCCCGGACCGCCGCGATCTTTCCCTGCCGCAGAGCCGAGAGCAGCATGAGAAGCGCGTCGTTGCCCGTCACGACTTCAGGAGAGAGTCCGTAGCGCGCTTTCCTGGATTCATGGACGGAAGACTCGCTGTTTCGTGTGGATGGAAGAGGAGGGAGATTCCCTCCTTCCAGCCAGAGCATGGGACCGCAGTCCGGGCAGGCGTTCGGCTGGGCATGAAATCGGCGGTTGGACGGGTCGTGATATTCCCTGTTGCAGGGGCGGCACATGGGAAAGCAGGCCATGCTGGTTACCGGTCTGTCATAGGGAATGGAATGCGTGATGGTATAGCGGGGACCGCAGTTCGTGCAGTTGGTGAAGGCATAGCCGAAGCGGCGGTTTCCGGGGGCGGCCATGTCGGCAAGACAGGCTTCACAGGGAGCCATGTCCGGACTGACAAGCACGTGATGTCCGTGGTGTTCTCCACCGCGGCTGGTCAGAATGCGGAATGTCTGTTCATGGCAGATCACAGGTATCTCTTCCTTTCGGAGAGAGACGATGCGCGCAAGCGGGGGAAGGCGGTCGGTAAAGCCGGAGAAGGACGTCAGAGCGTTTTCCTCTCCCTGAACTTCAATGCAGACACCCTCCGGAGTGTTGCCCACAACGCCGGTCAGACCGAGTCCCGATGCCTCTCTATAGATGAAAGGCCGGAATCCCACACCCTGAACCTGACCTGTCACGATGTATCTGTGCCTTGCCGTCATGGTATCCTCCGCAGAGCAGTATAGCCTTCGCGGGAGATGATGGGAAGTCCGTCTTCGAACGACGCCGGTGGTGTATTTTTTCTTGAGAAAGACTTTCCAATAACATACTATGACCGGACCGGAATTTGCCGCGAGAGGTTTTTTCGTCCGTTTTTCAGCAGAAAGGGACGAAAAGGCAGATTCCTCCGGGGAACCTCCATATCGAGGTCTGCGCTCATGACGACGGCCCGGCTTGCCCCGTCGATGACCCCGGAATTTTCCGCGCACTGATGTAAAGGAACGGAATATGTCAGAATTCAAGTTGCAGGAACGCACGCTCGGCCAGATGCTGGACGAAACCGTCAGGCGTTTTCCTGATCGTGAGGCCCTTGTATATGTGGGGCACGATTATCGGCAGACCTGGAGCGAGTTTGCCGATACTGTGGACAGGCTGGGACGGGGCCTGATGGCACTGGGCGTGCAGCCCGGTGAGAAAATAGCGCTGTGGGCCACCAACGTGCCCAACTGGGTGACGCTCATGTTCGCCGCCGCCCGCATCGGCGCCACGCTTCTTGCCGTCAACACCAACTACCGTGACAGCGAACTGGAGTATCTCATCCGTCAGTCGGAATGTGAGAATTTTTTCTGCATCGACGGATTTCTCGATTATGACTATGTTGCCGCGCTGTATCGCGTCATTCCCAATCTGAAGGATCAGCACGAGGGCGAGCTGCATTGCGAAAAGTTTCCCCATCTGCGCCGCGTCATGAGTCTGAAGGATATTCTTCATCCGGGGGTGCTGCCGCTGTCGGCCATTCTGGAGAGAGCGGGGGAGGTAACCGACGCCGAGTATGAGGCGCGCAAGGCACTCGTCGGTCCGTATGATGTGGTGAACATGCAGTACACATCGGGAACAACGGGTTTTCCAAAAGGCGTCATGCTGACGCACGTCGGCATCGGAAACAACGGATACTGGGTCGGAGAACGGGAGGAACTGACGGAAAAGGATCGCGTGATCATTCCTCTTCCTCTGTTCCACTGCCTCGGCTGCGTGGTGGGCGTGCTCGCCTGTGTGAGTCATGGAGCCACCATGGTCATCACGGAGACCTTTTCGCCGGAAAGAGTGATGGCCGCCATTCAGGATGAGCAATGCACCGGTGTGTACGGCGTGCCCTCCACCTATATTTCCATGCTGGGCCATCGCCGTTTCAGTCAGTACGATTTTTCCAGTCTGCGCTTCGGCCTGATGTCCGGTTCCATTTGTCCCGAGCCGCTGGTCCGTCAGGTGATGGAGGCCATGGGGCTGGAAGCAGTGGTCATTCCCTACGGACTCACCGAGTGTTCTCCGGTCATCACCATGACCGGCATTACGGAAAGCGACGAGCATCGCTGCCGTTCCGTGGGACGGGTTCTGGACGGCGTGGAGGTGAAGCTGCGTGATCCCGTAACGGGACAGACCGTATCCGCCGGCAAGCAGGGGGAAATCTGCTGCCGCGGCTATAATGTCATGAAGGGATATTTCAACATGCCCGAGGCCACGGCCGAAACTATCGATGCGGACGGCTGGCTGCATACGGGAGATCTCGGCGTGATGGATGCCGAAGGCTATCTGCGTATCACCGGTCGCATCAAGGATATGATCGTGCGTGGAGGTGAGAATATCTATCCCCGTGAAATCGAAGAGTTTCTTTTGGAGATGGAGTCCGTGCGCGACGTACAGGTACTGGGCATTCCGTCCCGCCGGTACGGCGAGGACGTGGCGGCTTTCCTCATTCCCCGCAACGGTTGCTCCATCAGACCGGAAGATGTGCGCGACTTTTGTCGCGGCCGCGTGGCGTGGCACAAGATTCCGCGCTATGTGGCCGTGGTGGAGGACTTCCCCAAGACGGCCAACGGCAAGGTGCAGAAATTCAGACTGCGCGAGATGGCTGCGGAGCTGTTCCCCAATGTCAAGTAGGCCGTTTATCGTCTATCTGGCGGCACGCGGCTTTGAGCAGGATCTTATAGATGAGTTGGATCTTCACGGCGTGCATGTGCGCGAGGTGAAGGAGAGGCTGGTACTGGCCGAGGGACTGTTTCATTCCGCATGGGCGCAGAACATATGGCTGGAGCCGTTCTTTCAGCCTGTGACGTCCGTGGGCGACGCCGTGCGCACGCTCAAGTCCATTCAGCGGAACTGGAAACTGCATCCCGTTGATTTCTACCGGAGAGCCGCGCTCATCGAACAGCAGCTTCCTCCGGTGAAGTCCCGTCCGCTGGCCTTTGGACAGCCTGCGCCGACCTCGCCGCTGGGGTCCTGGACCTTGTGGGATCATGATAGCCTGCTGGTTTCCGCAACATGCAGCTCCGCCTTTCCCGACGGCGAGGTTTGTTTCGAGGAGGACAGAATCAACCCTCCGAGCCGCGCTTACCTCAAGCTGTGGGAGACGTTCACGCTTCTCGGACGCAGTCCGCGTTCCGGGGATCTGTGCGTGGATCTCGGTTCCGCTCCCGGCGGCTGGACATGGGTTCTGGCGTCCATGGGAGCCAGGGTGTTCAGTATCGACAAGTCCCCCATTGATCCGCGTGTGGCGGCTATGCCCGGCGTGGATCACTGTCTCGGCAGCGGCTTCGGGCTGGAGCCTCAGACTGCGGGAAGAGTGGACTGGCTCTTTTCCGACATGGCCTGTTACCCCGAACGACTTCTCGGTGCGGTGACGCAGTGGATTGCGGCGGACGCCGCAGACAATTTCGTCTGCACGATCAAGCTTCAGGGACGTACGGATCATGCCGTCGTCCAGGCGTTTCGTGCCGTTCCCGGCTCGCAACTCATTCATCTTTCATGCAATAAGCATGAGTTGACCTGGGTGAACCTCAGAGAGTGGCGGGAAAAGGCCTCATCATGAGACAAGGCTTGCGGCTCTTGTGTTTACAGCCTTTGTGACGGATGCTCCGAAACGCGCAAGGAGAGGCTTTTTCATAAAAATCTTCTCTGGTTAGCGGAGCTGAGCTTGACATACGGGGATTCTCATTCTACTGAAAAGTAACTCAGTGAAGAGTCAAAAAATTTTTGGGAGAGTGAAACCATGACGAAAGCTGAACTGGTCGAGAAGATCTACGCCAAAAGCGGCCTTGAGACGAAAGTAAAATCTGAAGCAGCGTTGGACGCTGTGATTTCCGCCATCTCTGAGTGCCTTGCTTCCGGCGATTCCATCACTTTGATGGGCTTTGGCAGCTTCAAGGTTGTCAAACGCGCACCTCGTACCGGCCGTAACCCTCGCACCAACGAGAAGATTGAAATCCCCGCCTGCTCCGTTGTGAAGTTTCTTCCCGGCAAGGCCCTCAAGGATGCCATCAAGTAGCAGACTTGAAAACATCTTTTGTGGAACAGACCGTCCGCATTTGCGGACGGTCTGTTTTAATGGCGGAACAAGTTCACCGTGAAATCTTTCCGGCGGCTCCGGTGTCTCTTTGCTGATGTCGGATATGCTTCGCAGCATTTCTGCTGAGACGAAAGATATGCTGCTGCAATATGTTCCTTCGTAGTACAGGCCCGGTTCAACGGCATGAACCGGGCCCGTGTCGTTTCAGAGGCCGTTCTCCTGAGCATCTTTTCGGTTCTGTTTCTGGACAGCATCTCCAAATCGTCTGATTTCTTTCATCAATTCGGTCATGAATTCCACGGGAGACATATCCAGAGCCTCGCAGATATAAAAAAGTACGTTCAGCGTGGGACATTTCCTTCCTGCTTCCAAACTGGATATGTATGCCCGTTCGATCATGGCCTCTTCGGAGAGCTTCCTTTTGCTCATGGCAAGCGCATTCCGTCTCCGGCTCAGAATGCAGGCAACCGCCTCGTTCAGATAGGGATATTTTTCCATTTTTCAATCATATAAGATTTTCTGATAAAACATGGGACTATAGTATCACTTCTGATAGTATCATCAAGCCTGGAGAAGCCTTCATAACGGATCAGGAGGACGGAGGGTAGTCGAGGAAAAGTCTGATCCGTCGAAGGCGAAAGAATTGCGAAGCTTCCGGCATGACCGCACGGCACAGAATGTCAGGATTTTTTGTCCGTCGCCGGAAAATGCATGGCGTATGTATATTATTGTGTATATGCTGAAAAATGTCATATTTTATAACATAATACATAATTCATCAATGTATTATTATAATTATAAATATGCCAAACATTATATAATACGGATAGTATAATATTTAATGAAGTCATTTTTTACGTATATTTTTTAAATATAATTGAGTTGAAAATAGACGTATTATATAGTGCATGGAAAGTAGATGTTGTTATTCGTCGGTTCATGAAGACTGTTGTTCTGATTTGTGTAGGAATGATTTGTCGATAGTGAACGGACCGGCAGCGGACATCCCCGACGGTAGAGGCTCTGCCGGTGGTTTCCATGGCACCTAAACGGAAATCCGTCCGGATTTTCGAGGATGAAGATCTTCCATGTTAAAGATACAGCCTGTCATTCTTTGCGGCGGTTCCGGCACAAGACTATGGCCTGCTTCGCGAACCAGGTATCCCAAGCAGTTCATGCTTCTCGGGAACGGCAGCACGCTTTTCAAGGAAACTCTCCGGAGAACGGAATACCTGGAGCAGACCAGACCTCCTGTCATCGTCAGCAATGACGCCTGTCGTTTTTTTGTCAGCGCGGCCATGAGCGAGGAGGGAAGAGAAGGAACCGTCATTCTTGAACCGCAGAGTCGTAATACGGCGCCGGCCATTGCGCTGGCGGCCTGTGCCGCTCTGGAGGAGGATGACGACGGTCTTCTGCTCGTGCTGCCTTCGGACCACAAGTTCGAACAGCCGGAAAGCTTCTGCCGATCGGTGGAAAAGGCGCGTCAGGCCGCGGAAAGCGGATTTCTCGTCATGTTCGGCGTACAGCCGTCATCGCCGGAAACCGGATACGGCTATATCCGCAAAGGCGAGGTCTTGTCCGGAGACGGCGTGTTCAGAGTTGCGAAGTTTCTGGAGAAGCCGGAGAAGGCGAAGGCGGAGGCTTTTCTTGCCGAAGGAGGATATTACTGGAATTCCGGCATATTCTTTTTCAGGGCGTCGGTCTTCATGGAAGAACTCAGAAAGTTTGCTCCCGACGTCTGGCATGCAGCCAGTTCTGCATGGGGAGGGCGCAGGACGGATCTTTCCTTCGTCCGTCCCGGTCAGAATTTCTGCCAGTCTCCGGCCATATCCATCGACTATGCCGTGATGGAACATACGGACAGGGCGGCCGTGGTACCCGTGGAATGCGGGTGGAGCGATCTCGGTTCATGGGAAGCCTTTTATGAAATTGCGCAGAAGGACCAGTTCGGCAATGCCTGCGAGGGCGACGTCATTACGGAAAACGTGCGCAATTGCTATCTGCGCAGTTCAGGGAGACTGATCGCCGCTCTGGACGTTCA
>CALUTB010000079.1 GCA_944323575.1 uncultured Mailhella sp.
GTGCCCACACATTCTTTTCGGCCATTTGTCTCGCTGCCATTGTCATCTTTTATATTTAATGAGTCCTGAACCTAGATTCTGATTTCAATAAAATTATATAAATTACATAGTTATATATTTTATTTGCTTTTATCATGCAAAAGAAATGTTTCTTTCTGGACCATCCTGACGATCTGCTCCTACTCCCCGTCGTAAAGGGAGGACTTGACGGAAAGGCGGTTCTGGCCTTCGTTCGACCGGAAAACCGGTCTCCCGGAAAGTGCTTCCGAACGGGCACTTCGACGTCGTGGATACCGATGTCTGCGGCGATCTTGCCTTTGATTCCGATGCCTATACGGCCGCCATAGGAAAACGCGACATTTCCGATGAAGGAACGGGGTGATCTCATGACAAGAAACTGACTCTCAGACGGGCTTCAGGGACATGAAGGCTGGCATAGTTCTTTATGGCGTATTTTGCGTACATGGTACGTCACCGCGATGAGCTTGGCGTCAATCTGCTTTTCTGGTCCCCGCCGAGGAAAGCTGTTCTGTGGGAATACGGGGACTCTTGCCGGATTATGCACCTTTTTGAGAGAACATCACTTTTATCGGAATCACCACAAGATCATGCCGTTTTTTTTCTGTGTGGGGCGCGAGGTCATGTGGGATATGCCCTTGACGGTGTCAATGCTGCAGCTCTGGCCGTGAGAGTGGTATGCCTATGGATTGCTGTTCTGTTCTCATGGACGGAAGGGGACAGAACACGCTTACGCCTCCGGCCTGTCTCAGGTTGAAGGATCTGCGTGATACGTATTCCCTCATGCCGTCGGAGCGGGCGACAGCCCATTTCAATTGCCGATCACCCGGTGTCGCTGATCAATCTCAGGGGACCGGTCGTCGTGGTGGGATTTCTGCTTCCGTAGTATCCCCAGCGTCTCAATCTCGGTATTTCAGACGATGCGCATAGACTGCGTGCCATTATGGAAAATTATGTACCGATCTTGAAAAAACGACGGGGCAGATCAGGCTGGTGGAGAGTTTCAGCGAGAGTGCACGGACCTGGGTTATATGAAATTTCGCGCCGGGCCTCAGACATGAGGGTGCTGTCGGAGAATATGCCCGGATGAGGAACGATTTTTTCTTTCTGAGGAGGATAATCTGTCTCCCCCGGATGCTGGAACGGGTGATCCGGGGCTGGGAATCAGCGACTGTTGAACTTCTTCCAGATGCTCTGCTGAAGCCTTATCCAGAACTCCTTCACGGGACGGCAGCGCTGACGAAGGTAACGGTAGAGATGGTAGAGGCGGTCTGAAGGGGAACCTTTCAGATGAAAGAGAATGGGTTTTCCCACGGCGTTGACGGCGTCTCTGTCTCTGATGGCCGTCATGCCGGGACAGCCATTCATGTCGCCACGAAAATCGTCTCTGCTGTCCAGTTCCTGTCGGATGGCTTCAAGATCAAAGGCATACCATGGCCAGGAATGGTGCGTCTTGCGCCGGTACAATGCCGGGGCGTCGTGTTTGGGAGGCTCCCAAACATAATAATTGTCGGTTCTGGCCCGGGCGATCAGATCAAACTGCAGATTGTGAGCCTCGCTTTCGCCGTTCATCCTGTTGATGACGATATAGCGTGAACCGGGATGCTTCAACAGAAGCAGGGAGTGAAAGGCGGAACCGATACAGCCCATGACGACTTCCCCGGAACCCATGGTTTCAAGCTGTTCTTCCACGGAGTGCTCTTCCGGATGGAAGATGATCCATCCGCGGGACGCCAGCATATCTTCCAGTTCCCGCTCATTGGTGAAGACCAGATTGTCGGAATTCACGTGGGAACGGGAAATCCAGATTCTTTTTTTTTTTTTAACGGTCACGTTGCAGACGGCAAAGGCGTCGGCCTGTTCCTGTGTCAGCCATACATCGCACATCAGTCCTGGAACCGGGAAGAGAATATCCTTGAACAGCGTTGCTTCGTTGACGAACTCATAACCGTTGCGGTCGCATCCTGTGAGATGAAACAGGGTATGCTGCCAGGGAGTGATGGACTCCCTCGTGGCGTTGTGCCATACGATGCGGCGTTCGGGATGCTGGCGGAAAGCGTACAGATTCTGCATGGATTCAATGAGAAAGTGTCCGTAGTGATGCTGGAAGAGACCTCCCCAGATGCATGGCTCTTCTACCGTACGCACAGGAGCACTGAAGGGAACCTGACGTCGATATTGCCGCCCTTTTCGGCACATATGCGCAAGAGCAACGGGCTGCCCGTTGCACCATGCACCGGAAAAACCGTATCGTTCCGGAAAAATGACGACATCGTGAAGGAGAACGGGTTTCAGTTCTATGGGCTGGAATCGTTCGGAGAATGGAGACATGGGGGACCTTCCGTTTTTTTGTGACGCGAAAAAAGGCTCTTCACAGCAGCGGAAGCATGATAACCCGGTTCGGCGTCTGCGTCCATGCTTCAGTGGCACCATTCCGTCACGCTGGACAGAGACTGCCTGCTGGCAGGAAAAGAACGCTGCGGATAGTTGAATGTTCTTTTTCCCTTGGTGTCGGGGCCGACTTGAAGTCGATGAAGTCATGGCTTATACTTCCCGCGTTATTGTTTCTTTTTCTGCCCGAAGGGCCGGGAGATTCCATGTTCGAACTAGCATTCAACGGCAGGCCGTATCTCAGAGCGGACAATGATCTGCCTCTTTTTTTCATAGCCGGTCCGTGCGCCATAGAAAGTCGTGTGCATGCGCTGGAAGTATCCGCTGCTCTCAAAGAAATTTTTGCCGACGCAGGTGTTTCCTTCGTGTACAAGTCCAGCTTCGACAAGGCGAACCGCAGTTCCGGCGCCGGTTTCCGTGGGGTGGGCATGAAGGAGGGGCTTTCCATTCTTGCGGAAGTGAGGGAGAGCAGACAGATTCCAGTTCTCACAGACATTCATACCGCCGACCAGGCAGCTCCCGTCGCCGAAGTGGTGGATTATCTTCAGACGCCTGCCTTTCTCTGCCGTCAGACCGATCTCATTCTTGCAGCGGCTTCAACCATGAAACCCGTGAACATCAAGAAAGGACAGTTCCTCGCTCCGTGGGAGATGGAAAATGTGCTCAGGAAGGCGCGCTCCACGGGAAATGACCGCATTTCTCTATGTGAAAGAGGAACAAGCTTCGGCTACGGCAACCTGGTCGTGGACATGCGCGGTCTCGAAATCATGAAAAAATTTGCGCCCGTGGTTTTTGATGCCACGCATTCCGTTCAGCTTCCGGGTGCGCAGGGCTCATGCAGCGGCGGCCAGCGGGAATTCGTCCCCACACTGGCCCGGGCTGCGGCTGCCGTCGGGGTTGCGGGCATCTTCATGGAAGTACATCCCGATCCCGACAAGGCTCCATGCGACGGTCCCAACATGCTGGCGATTAAGGATCTGCCCGCATTCCTTTCCCTTATCAAGGCCTTTGACGCCGTTGCCAAGGAGAAGCATGCATGAGCATCATTGCCGTCATTCCTTCCCGATATGCATCCACGCGTCTTCCTGGAAAGCCGCTTGTGGACATCTGCGGCAAGCCTATGGTGCAGCATGTCTATGAACACGTGCGGCAGGTTTCCCTTTTCGACGAAGTTCTGGTGGCCACGGATGATGAACGCATTGTGCGTACGGTAACGGCCTTCGGAGGCAAGGCCTGCATGACGAGTCCCGACTGTTCCTCCGGTTCCGACAGACTCATCGAGGTTGCGTCTTCTCATCCGGCCGACATTTATGTGAACGTGCAGGGCGACGAACCGCTGGTGGAACCTTCCTCTATTGAAAAACTGGCAGAAGTCATGCTGGAAAACCCCGATCTTCAGATGGGGACACTCTGTTATCCCGTCAGCGAGCAGCAGGCGCAGAATCCCAATCTGGTGAAGGTCGTACGCGCCCATAACGGCAATGCCCTGTACTTCAGCCGCAGTCCCATTCCTTTTCCGCGCTCCGGAGGCATCGCGCCTTCCTATTTCGGTCATCTCGGCATATACGCGTATCGTCGGGAATTTTTGATGAATTTCGGTAATCTTCCCTGGTCTTCCCTGGAAAACACGGAAAAGCTGGAGCAGCTTCGTGTGCTTCAGGCCGGGATTGCCATCCGGGTGCTGGAGGTTGAACCCTCCGGCCCCGGCGTGGATACTCCCGAGGATCTTGAAGAAGTGCGTCGCATTTTCATGGAGCGGGCCGGACGATGAGCACGATGCGTTATCTTGATGAGGCAAGACAGGTGCTGAGGGATGAAGCCCGGGCTCTTCTCGTTCTGGCGGATGATCTAGGTGAATGCTTTGACAGAACTGTGGACTGTCTTCTCGGCATCAAGGGCCGTATTGCTGTGACCGGCATGGGGAAGAGCGGTCATGTGGCGCGCAAGATCGCCGCCACACTGGCCTCCACCGGATCGCCCGCGTATTTCATTCATCCTGCCGAGGCCAGTCACGGCGATCTCGGCATGATGACCCCCGATGATGCCGTCATAGCCATTTCCAACTCCGGCAATACGGCGGAACTGACGGACATTGTTCTTTACGCTTCACAGAACAATATGCCGCTTGTTGCCATAACCAGAAATGCAGACAGCTTTCTGGGCAAGCATTGCGACTATCTTCTGCTGCAGCCTCAGCTGCATGAGGCGTGCCCGCTGGATTGTGCTCCCACCACAAGCACCACGGTGCAGATGGCGCTCGGAGATGCTCTTGCCATGTGTCTTCTGACGGCGCGCGGTTTCCGAAAGGAGGATTTCCGTCGTTTTCATCCGGGGGGATCGCTGGGGCAGAAACTTTCCCTCGTGCGGGATCTCATGCATACCGGGGATGCCATGCCTCTGCTTCATCCCGATGCTCCCATGATGGACGTTCTTGCGGAGATGACGCGCAAAGGTTTCGGCTGTGTGGGCGTCGTGGACGGCGAGACGCTGGTCGGCATCATCACCGACGGCGATCTGCGCAGACATATGGGGCCGAACATTCTTGAAAGTACGGCTTCCGGACTGATGACCAGAAATCCCGTATGCATCGATGCCGACGCTCTGAGCGCCAAGGCTCAGGGCATCATGGAAGAACGCAAGATCACCTGCGTGTTTGTTGTGGATGAGAAGCACAGACCTCTGGGCATATTGAGCATGCACGACATTCTTCACGCCTGACAGCGGCAGACACCGCTGTTGAGACTGCCGGAAAGGAGGAAACTTTCGAAGATGAAGCTTCGTTCGGCAGGCAACATCCGCCCTTCAGTGCGGATGCACGCGACGGAGTCCGGAGAAGAGAGCCGCTGAAAGAATGATGACAAAGGCTCCGGCCGCCTTGGAAGAGTGGTCGGAGCCTTTGTCATGTCCTTGATCAGACTGGCATGAGGGGAGCGGTCAGACGTTTTCCATGTCGGATGTTCAGGCCGGTCTTCTGGCGGCAGAAGCCTGTTTCTCAAGCTCCGCAAGGTCGTAGGGTGTGGACTGATAGACGAAATAGTTGAGCCAGTTGGCATAAAGAAGATGGGCATGGGCGCGCCAGGTCATGGGAGGCGTCTGACTTGGATCGTTGTCGGGATAATAGTTCTCCGGAATGTCGGGATGAATGCCTGCAGCCAGGTCCCGGGTATATTCCTTATGCAGAGTATCGGCATCGTATTCGGAGTGTCCTGTGATGAAGATCTGTTTTCCGTTGTCGGTGGAGATGGCATAAAGCCCCGCTACCGGAGAGGAAGCCAGTATTTTGAGGGAAGGCTCCCTTTCCACATCGACTCTGTCCACGGTGGTGTTGCGGGAATGGGGCACCATGAACACATCGTCGAAGCCGCGGAAGAGAATGGATCCGGCATGATCGACATGATGGGGATAGATTCCCGAGATCTTCCGGGGCAGAAGGCGTTTCTGAATGCCGTAGTGATAGTACAGGCCGGCCTGGGCGCCCCAGCAGATATGGAAGGTGCTGTGCACGTGCGTCTTGCTCCACTCCATGATGCTGCAAAGCTCATTCCAGTATTCCACCTCTTCGAAGGGCATAAGTTCTACAGGAGCACCGGTGATGATCATGCCGTCATAGTAGTTGCGGCGGACGTCTTCAAAGGTCTTGTAGAAGGAAAGCAGATGACTGCGGGGGGTATTTTTTGACTCGTGACTGGAAGTATGGATAAGTTCAAGTTCCACTTGAAGGGGAGTGTTGCCCAGAAGCCTGGAAAGCTGTGTTTCCGTAGCTATTTTGGTAGGCATCAGATTGAGCAGAAGAATTTTCAGCGGGCGTATATCCTGAGTCATGGCACGCGTTTCGGTGATGACGAAGATATTTTCATTGTTGAGCGTCTTTACGGCAGGCAGTTCGTTGGGAATTTTGATGGGCATGGCTTTCTCCCGGGTAAGGAATGGAAAGATTCGGAAGGGCGTCCGGGCTGAGAAAGGGCCTTCCGGATATCGGAAGGCCCCTGGCATCAGCGGTTGGCGGCCAGAGCCTGATCAATGTCGGCAATAAGATCTTCGGCGTTCTCTATGCCGCAGGAGAAGCGCACGAGTTCCGGCAGAATGCCGCATTTGCGCAGTTCGTCATCGTTCATCTGGCGATGAGTGGCGCTTGCCGGATGCAGACAGCAGGTGCGGGCGTCGGCAACATGCGTTTCAATGGCGGCGATGTGCAGATGCTTCATGAAGTTTTCCGCAGCCTTGCGGCCTCCCTTCACGCCGAAGCTCACCACGCCGCAGGAGCCGTTGGGCAGGTACTTCCGGGCGAGTTCATAGTATTTGTCTCCGGGAAGATCGGGATAGCGCACCCAGTCGACCATGTCGCTGCGGCTCAGATATTTGGCCACAGCCAGACCGTTTTCACAGTGACGGGCCATGCGCACGTGCAGGCTTTCAAGACCGAGGTTCAGCAGGAAGGCATTCTGAGGAGCCTGAATGGCGCCGAAGTCACGCATGAGCTGTGCCGTGGCTTTGGTGATGTAGGCCGCACCGTTGCCGAATTTGGTGACATAGGTAATGCCGTGGTAGCTTTCATCGGGCGTGCAGAGTCCCGGGAACTTCTCGGCATGAGCCATCCAGTCGAACTTGCCGGAGTCCACGATGCAGCCGCCGACGGCAGAACCGTGACCGTCCATGTACTTGGTGGTGGAGTGCACCACAATGTCCGCGCCCCATTCGATGGGACGGCAGTTCACGGGCGTGGCAAATGTATTGTCGATGATGAGAGGCACGCCGTGGGCATGCGCCGCTTTGGCAAAGCGCTCGATGTCGAGAACTACAAGGGCGGGGTTGGCGATGGTTTCTCCGAACACGGCCTTGGTGTTGGGACGGAAGGCTGCTTCCAGTTCTTCATCCGTGCAGTCGGGAGAAACGAAGGTGAAGTCGATACCCATCCGTTTCATGGTGACGGCGAACAGATTGTAGGTGCCGCCGTAGATGGTGGAGGATGCTACGACGTGATCGCCGACGCCGGCAAGATTGAACACACTGAAGAACGAGGCCGCCTGACCGGAGGATGTGAGCATGGCGGCAGTACCGCCTTCAAGAGCGGCGATCTTGGCAGCAACATGGTCGTTGGTGGGGTTCTGGAGACGGGTATAAAAATAGCCGCTGGCTTCAAGGTCGAACAGTTTTCCCATGTCCTCGCTGGTATCGTACTTGAACGTGGTGCTCTGGATGATGGGAATCTGACGGGGTTCGCCGTTGCCGGGAGTGTACCCGCCCTGAACGCAGGTGGTTTCGATATGCTTGCTCATGAGATATCCTTTGTGAAACTTCAGATCGTGTTTGTATTCCTGTTGTGCCTGCCGACGTTCCTCCGGAAGGCACAACAGGAAGGGCCTGTGAACAAAAATGAAAAAGCCCGCGCTTGTCGCACGGGCTTTCTGCCAGCATGGCTCAGGCATGAAGAAAGATCGGTGCGACTGATGGTTCGCCCCTGCACATGCGCTCGTCAAGAAGATCGATGAAGTATTCCATGTCATGCCTGCCTTTGATATAACTCTATATCTGGAAATCCTTATATAGATCACTTTCAAAAATGTCAAGTCCTAATGTCCGAAACCTTCGGATTTTCTTTACATCTGCTCGAAAAGCCTTGCATGGTCTGCCTTCGCGCCGGAACGATCCGTGCATGACCGGTACCGATATGGGATGTGAAAAGGCTTCGGGAGGGGGATACGCAGAATGGAGGTATCGTGGAGTCTCTTTTTTGCTTTTCAGGAACGGAGCCGATACTCTGGCGGGTGCGTTACTACGGAAATTCGGCTTGCTAAAATTTTGAGAGAGGATGCTGAAATGAAACAGGCTCCTGTCCATGTGGGACGGGAGCCTGCTGCAGAGCACGGAATATGCCGTGCATAAAAGTTAACGTTCGGGAGATGTCCGTTACGGAAGCTGATTGTATTCGGCGTCGCTTACAGGCTCCAACCATTCGTTTGAGCTGTTGTCCCCTGGAACTTCTACGGCCAGATGAGAGAACCAGCTGTCCTTTGCTGCGCCGTGCCAGTGTTTTACACCGGCAGGAATGATGACAACGTCGCCGGGGTGCAGTTCCCGGGCCTTGCCGTTCCACTCCTGATACCAGCCGCGACCGGCCGTGCACAGCAGAATCTGACCGCCGCTGCGGGTGGCATGATGGATGTGCCAGTTGTTGCGGCATCCTGGTTCAAAGGTCACGTTGCCGATGACTACGCCTTCCGTGGAAAGCATATTGAGCCAGCTGTTGCCGGTGAAGTATCTGGCGTATGCGGTATTGGCTTCGCCGCGGGGAAAAAGATCGGTAATGGTGTTCATGTATGCTCCTCTGGATACTGTGATGGAAGAACTCCGGGCGGTACGCGAGAAATTTTATTGCTGACGGCCCCGTTCGAATCGACGTCAGCAGGAGGAACAGATCCGTTCACTTCTTTGTTTACGATAGTTCTGAAATATCCGGGAGAACAGATCCGTATCTCTCGATTTCTTGCACGATTCTTCCGCCTGTGGATAAAGACTGTCGGAAGGGAATGGTACGGAATCTACGGGCAAGGAAGTTTTCAGTCGAGCTTTTTTCCTGTGCTGCGGAAGTAGAGATGGAACTCCGCAAGCGTGAGCAGCACGGCTCCCGTCAGGATAACCGCCGCGGTAAGGAAAATGCCCCGCATGCCCGTGGCATCGTACAGATTGCCGCCAAGGCCTGCCGCCATGCCTATGGAGAACTGTATGGCGGCAACAGAGAGTCCACCGGCGATTTCAGCCTTGTCTGCCAGGGTGAGAGCTATCCAGGCCGTCCAGCCTACGCAAAGCATGCCGAACATGAATCCCCATACCAGAAGCAACGGCAGACTGACGGCGATCTGCCCGGTGAAGAAAAAGAGCAGTACGGCCGTAAGAGCCGGAATAATGTGTATGCCGATCATGGTGTTGCGGAAGCTTCTGTGCAGGACGCTTCCGGCAACAAACGTTCCCATCGTATTGCCGACGCCGTAGGCCAGAAGCATGCAAGAGAGGGCCGTTGTCTCCAGTCCGAGTCCGTGCTGAAGGTAGGGACGCAGATAGGTGAAGAGCGTATGGTATCCGCCATAGGCGAGAATGGTTGCTGCGAATCCTGCCAGAGCCCAGCGTGTTTTCAGAAGAGAGAGCATGCCGCGGAAATCGTTTCCGGGACGGGGAGGAAGCGAGGGCAGACTGAGAAACTGCCAGAGCAGGGAAACGGTTCCGGGAATGACGGAAAGAAGAAAGACGTTGCGCCAGCCGAGGCTTTTTTCGAGAAGGCTGGCAAGAGGCAGAGCGATGATGGTGGCCACGGATACGCCCGCATAGATGATGCTCAGCGCCCGGGGAATGTCTCGGGCGGGGACGAGCTGTATGGTGACGGCCGAGGCCATGGACCAGAACCCGCCTACGCAGACGCCGAGCAGACCTCGTCCGGCAAGGAGCATACCGTAGTTTTCAGCCGAGGCTACCAGCAGATTGGAGGCAATGAGCAGAAGGGAAAGAATAAGCAGAATGCGCCGTCTGTCGATGTGCCGGGTAAGCGGAGCGAGCAGAAGGCTGGTCAGCATGGCAAGGACGCCGACGGAGGTGACGGTCTGCCCGGCCATGCCTTCAGAAATGGAAAGTCCTTCAGCAATGGGGGTGAGCAGGCTTACGGGAATGAATTCTGCGGAAATGAGACAGGTGACGCCCATGAAGAGGGAAAACACCGCCGACCAGCGGGCTTTTTCTTCAGAGAGAACAGAGATGGCATGATCCATGAATGGCTCCGGAAAGAGATCTGAAAGAAGTCCTGCCGTACCTCAGACTTGTGTTTCAGGTTTTTCTTGAAGATGAAATGCGGCTCTCGGAGAGGCCGGAAGGAACATGGTGCCGTCCATGCTCCTGGTACGGGACGGTTTCAGTGGCCTTCATACGGAAGCCGGATGCGACGCGCGGATATTTCGGCAGGCGTCTTTTTTTCATGCCCTGGTGCCTGCCGGAAAATGGATGAGCCGATCAGCCGGTCAGATGCTGCCATGCGGGGCATCTGCGGCATACGGCGATTTCTGCGATGCGGCATGCTTTCTGGAAAAGGCCGGTTGTTCAAGATAAAAAGGAATGTTCCGAGATGAAGGCGTTATAGAAAAATGAAAGCATGATAGCAAATACTCATATTGAATAATTAATCATGCTTTATAAACATATTGTGACACGATAGACTTTCCCGGGGGGAACCGGAAGCCGTCCGAAATGATGCTGGAATCCAGACACTCACGTCTGCCGACGGTAAAAGGGGAGCGTGATGGAGCTGTGCGGGTTCTGCGATATTTTCTGGCTCTTGCACAGGAAGAGGGCACAGAACGAGCGGCGGAACTGCTGCACATCACGCAGCCGACGCTTTCCAGACATCTCATGGATCTTGAGGAAGAGACTGTGTGGAGGCTGTTTCTCCGGAGAGGGCGGAAGATGACCCTTTGCCGCAGAACAGTCTCTGAGTCCCGAATATGTGGCGTCGCTGCCGCTCCTTTGTTTCCGGCAGATGCTGCTAGTCAACGACATTGCCGGCTGGTTGGGAAAAGTTGCGACGGCATGAATGTGACGGCTACCTATAATCTTCTGCACAATGCGTCTATACTTGCGGAAAAGGGCATGGGCTATGCGTTTTGCCTTGACGGCATTGCGAGATGCGGGGACGGCCGTTGTGTTTTCGCCCTCTTGATCTGCTGTTGGAGGCCGGTCTGGCTGTGGACTGGAAAAAGTATCAGTATTCTTGAGTGGTGGGGAAGTTTCCCGAGATGCTTCAGAAAAAGCAAGGCTGACGGCCATACCGTCATGTCGGGCCGACGAACTGAGAACATGACGTCGGAAAAGACGGAATCGCCATCAACGGATGTTCCGCCGTAACGCTCCGACTTCGTAGGCATACGGAGGATAAAAAAAGGGGCGCTTCCCTGAGAAAGCGGCCCCTTTCATGAGTCGTGATTGAGTGTTACACGGTGATCAGTTCGTATTCGCTGCTGCCGAGGCCGATGTCTTCGGCATGCCTGATCTGACTGCGCCAGTCCGTGGTGGGATGAATGCTGGTGAAGTGATCATGCTGTCTGTGATCGCACTGACCGAGCACGCTGGAAGAGATGACGGGAGCCGCATTAACGGCGTCGATGCAGGCCTTGTCCAGCGCCACGGGATCAAAGCTGGCAAACATGCCGATGTCCGGCACGACTGCGGCGTCGTTTTCTCCATGACAGTCGCAGCAGGGAGAAACCTGATTGACGATGCTGATGTGGAAGCAGGGACGTCCCTGGACCACGGCCTTGGTGTATTCGGCCATGCGGCGGTTGAGGATGCTGCTGTCGGCGTCGATGTTGTTGGAGATGGCGTCAAAGTTGCAGGTGGCGATGCAGCGTCCGCAGCCCACGCAGATGTCGTGATTGATGAATGCCTTGTGATCTTCCCCGT
>CALUTB010000080.1 GCA_944323575.1 uncultured Mailhella sp.
CTTGAAGAAAAGCGTGCCCCCGGCTATGCCGCAGATGAGACCGGCAAGACCGAACAGCGCGTTGCCGTCGCCGCCGGCAAGGCGAAGAATGGTACGCCACGGGCAACCGAGAAAGACCAGCGCACCGACGGCCGCCACCATGCCGAGCACGAAGCGCACGATCGGAGCGGAACCTCCGCGCGGACGGAATTCTCCGGCCGCCAGCGCCATGGACATGGACCCGAGCACAAAGCCGATGATTTCGGGACGAATGTACTGCACGATGGCGGCACGATGCAGACCGAGACCGCCCGCGATGTCACGCTCGAAGCAGGCCACGCATATGCCCATGTTGGCGGGATTGCCGAATTTCTGCAGCAGGATGGCTGCGACACCGATGATCGCGCCGACAAAGATGATGCCGGCTGTGCCGGCAAAGGGATTTTTACCGTTCATGAGGACTCCTCCCTCCTGAAGATGTGTTACGAAGCCATGCCGGAACGACAGACGTAACCGCGGTGCATACCGTGTGTCACGCACAACGGCAGCGGAAGGAAGAGGCCGAATTCAGACGAAAATCCATTTCATGCGCGTCCGAAGATACAGGGAACTTCCAGTTCCGCTGCAGACGCGCGTCAGGTACCGCCGCGGAACTCTCGTTCCACGGAAAAGACGGCTTGCATAAGCCTTCTAGACCGGATTGCGGACATGGTATCCCCTGACAAGATTTTCTTGAACTATAACGCCGGGACATGCTTCTTGCAAGAAAAATATCTCTTGCCATGAGGATATGAGGGAAGAAAACCATGCAGCATACCTGAAAACGTCAGCAGGAAAGCTCGCGCAGATGATGCAACGGTTCTTCTTTTTCTTCTCTTGTCACGTTCTCGGACCATACGAAAAAAATACATCTTTTTTCAGAGCATGGGGAGTTTGCCTTTTTCCGGCACGGACGGCCCGTGAAAAATGTTTCCCGGACGTTCTGCTGTGCCGGACGTGCCTTCCGGATGATTCCCCGCAAGGTTGCACGGCCTTCTCACCCATGATAACATCAAAAAATTCATCTCGAGGGGTATTCCATGTCCGTCAAACTTGCGGCGGCCTCGGCAAGGGCCGCGTTCCGCGCCACCGTACCCATTCTCATAGGTTTCGGCTTCTGCGGCTTTTCCTACGGTCTGTACATGCATTCGCTCGGCTTCGAGCCGATATTTCCCATTGTCATGACCCTGACCATTCTGGCCGGATCGCTGGAATTCATCATGGCAAGCATGATCACCGGTCCCTTTGCCCCGCTCACCGCCTTTCTCGTCGGTCTTCTCGTCAATGCCCGGCATCTGTTCTACGGCATCGCCATGCTCGACCGCTATCGGGACACGGGCGCCATGAAACCGTTTCTCATCTACGGACTCATCGATGAAACCTTTTCCATTCTTGGCAGAGGAGAGGTTCCCGAAGGCGCGGACAGACGCTGGTACTACTTTTTCGTCACGCTGTTCAATGAATCCTACTGGGTGCTTTCCACCGCCTTCGGCGCCGTGTTCGGCGCGGATCTGCCGCTGGATACCCGCGGCATCGAATTCGTGCTTCCCGCCCTCTTTCTGGCCATCTTCGTCAGCAGCTGGCAGCAGGAAAGGCAGCATGTCGGTTCGCTGGCCGGACTGGGCATCACTCTCTGCTGTCTTCTTGCCTTCGGCTCCACCTATTTTCTTCTGGCAGCCATGACCTTCATCATCGTGCTTCTGCTTCTTTTCCGGAAAAAACTCTCTTCCATCACAGGAACCGTATCATGACCACGCTGCAGATCTGCATCATGATAGCTCTGGCCGCCCTTGCCACGCAGATCACGCGCTGGCTGCCCTTTCTTCTGTTCCGCAGCAAGACGCCCGCCGTCGTGACCTATCTCGGAACCGTGCTGCCCTCCGCCATATGGGGTATGCTCGTGGTCTACTGTTTCCGCAACGGTCCTCTCGCGGAAGGCAGCAACGGCATGCCCGAAGTGCTGGCCTCGATCGTCACTATAGCCCTGCAGGCATGGAAAAAGAACATGGCCGTCACCATAGCGGGAGGCACGCTCTGCTACATGGCCCTGGTTCAGTGGCTTTTCTGATCGGAAAGGAAAAGACATCATGAAACATCGCATACTGTGCTTCGGAGACTCCAATACCTACGGATGGATAGCCTCCAAAGGCTCCCCGACACGACGCTATCCGCCCTCCGTCCGCTGGACGGGACGTCTGGCTTCCATTCTCGGTCCGGACTGGGACATCGTGGAGGAAGGTCTCGGCGGGCGAACGCTGCGCGACGGATTCGCCCAAGGCAGCGGCGTGAACGTTCCCGGAGCAGGACTCAGCGCCGCCGACTACCTTCCGCCCTGTCTGCTGTCGCATCTGCCTCTGGACGCCGTAGTCATCATGCTCGGCAGCAACGATATGAAATCCGTGCTGCGGCGGACGGAATACGACATTGCCGAAGGCATGGCCATTCTTGCGGACATGGTGCTTCATCTGTCCTGGGACGCCCTTCTTCAGTATCCGCACCCCCGCCTGCTGATCATTTCCCCTCCGCTCATAGGAGAACGGAAAATGCGTCTGTCCGGCGACCGCTATGTCGATGCTCCGAAAAAATCCCGAAAACTCGCCGGGCTGTACCGGCAGGTGGCCGACGCCTGCGGTGCGGCGTTTCTTGACGCGGCCGCCGTTCTTGCCGGTGATCCGTACGGCGAGGCCCACGGCCCGGACGGCATGCATCTGGATGAGGAGGATCATGCCAGACTCGCCGCCGCGGTGGCCCGGGAGCTGCACCGCCTGCTGCCCGGATGATGGGAAAGCGCCACGCTCCCACGACTCTGACATCCTTATTTTTACATACGTTACGCGGCATTGCAGAGCCGGAACGGATCTGCAACACTTTGAAACGTGACAAAGACATCCCCTTTTTCTATATACTGACCCTGTACTCCTCCTGAACTCATCACACATTCAAACCTCAAAGGAACTTCCCATGATCAAGAATACGTTGGCTCTCACTCTTCTTTCCGCCGTCGTTCTCACTTCTCTTCCCGTGATTGCGACGGCACATCCCGGATACGGACGTCATCATGACGGCCGCGGTGCCTATGTCCAGGCTCCTGCGCTGAGTCAGGATCAGATCGCACAGATGGACAAGTTCTGTGAAGAACACCGCGCCGCCCTTCAGCCGCTGCGTGATCAGCTCATTCAGAAGAGAATGGAACTGCACGCGCTTTCTCCCAACCCTAATGTCAAGCCTGAGGAACTGAAGGCTCTCACGGCCGAGATCACCAAACTGCATGAGCAGATCCGTGCCGTGAATGACGACTTCTTTGTCAAGATGGACAAGGCCGGCCTGCCCTGCCGCGGTTACTATCATGGAAGAAGCGGATATCATGCCTCCTGCGGCGACTATTATCATGGATATCATGGAAGAGGCGGATATCATCATGGCTACGGCTGCGGCTATGCCCGCTGAGGCATGACCTTCGACGCGTGACGACGGCAACGGCTGCATCCCGGAAACGGAATATTTCATCCGCGTCCGCATGCCGGACAGAAGTACGGATCGCCATGACAGCATGACCACGTTGCTCTCCGAACGCTTTGCAGTTTCTTGCCGTTTTCGTCCCTCCATCCTATGATGGAGGGACTTTTCGACTGTTTCCTTCGGATAGTCAGTTCTGTTTTTATGGAGCATGCTCATGAATCTGAAAGATCTCATTACCCGGGCACGTACCTGCCGCCGCTTCAAAGGAGAAAGACGAGTCTCTTCCGAGATGCTCGCCGACCTCGTCGATCATGCCCGCCTGTCGGCATCCGCCCGCAACAGGCAGGTGCTTCGCTTCGCCACCATCGCCGACCGTGACACCTGCGAGGCGCTGAACAACCTCGTGGTCATGGGGGGATCCCTCACCCCTGAACAGCGTGCCGCGGCAACCCAGCATCCGGGAGGATTCATCGTCATTGCCGGACCTGCGCACATGGACGATTTTGCCGTCATCGACGTGGGCATTGCGGCGCAGAGCATCAACCTCGCCGCCTGTGAAGCCGGTCTTGCCTGCTGCATGATAGGCGCCGTCAAAAGGGACAGAGTCGCAGAACTCATCGGTCTGCCCGGAGACCTGCAGATCCGTCTGGTCCTCGCCATAGGCGAACCCGACGAAATACGCCGCATCGTCGCCCCCCGTCCGGACGGCAGTCTTACCTACTACAGGGATGAACGCGACGAGCACTGCGTGCCGAAACGTCCTCTCAACGAGTGCATCATCATCAAAAAATGAGGTCTCTGCCGGATTTTGTTCCGCAGACAACCCGTGGCGCAGGTCACGGGTTTTTTTGTCCCGTATTTTCTCATGGCATTTAAAAAAAAATCGTGCTATTCCCCTTTCGGTAACACGTTATTTTTTTTTGTGTCACCAAAATCCTTTTCCAGAACGGAGTTTTCATGAGATCCACTTCCGCCCTTGCAGCCGTCGTCCTTCTGGCGCTGATGTCTTCCGCCGTACAGGCCAGAACCGTGACCGACATGCGCGGTGTGGCCGTCACCGTCCCCGACGATCCGAAGGCCGTGGCCACCATCGACGACGGATTCATTGAAGGAGTCATGACGCACCTTGGCGTCATTGACCGCGTCAAGGTCATCGGCTCCTGGTCCATGAAAAGGGACTACCGCTATGTCATCACGTCCCGATCGGGAGAAAGTCACGAATACCGGGGATGGAACACCATGAAATACCTTCACCCCTGGCTGAATGATCTGCCGTGCGTCAACTCTCCGCAGGGAAACATCATCAGTTATGAAACGCTCGCTTCCGCCGCACCCGACGTGGTTCTTCTGCGTGTCGGCGACACCACCGTGGGAACGGACAGGGAAAAGGTGAAACGCACCGTGGATACCATTGAAGCTCTCGGCTTTCCGCTGATCGTGCTCTATTCCCCCACATGGTACCGCTCCTCGGATCTCTCCAGCATGAAAACGGAAGCCGGCATCATCGGAGAGATCTTCGGGCAGAAGGAAAAGGCGGAACGGCTGGCCGACCGTCTGGCCGGGACGGAAAGCATGATCCGCAAACGCACGGCGGACATTCCCGAAGATGCACGGCCTTCCGTCCTTCTCTTCGGACTTCACCCGGATGTAAGAAAAAAAGGAGGAGCCGGATCGGTGCACGGCACGGACACACCGGAATCCTACATCATCGAGCAGGTCGTCCACGCCAGAAACGCCTACCAGGGAACCGGCACCGGGGTTCCCATGAGCGCGGAACAGGTCTATGCGTGCGACCCCGACGTCATCATACTGCCCACGGCCAACGGCTACCATCCGCCGTTCGAGCTTTACGAGGCTCCGTATTATGAAAATCTTCAGGAATTGCGCGCCGTGAAGCAACACCGGGTCTATGCCCTGCCCTGGTCGCCCATGAACGCCTCCCGACGCGTGGAATATCCCCTTGACATGCTCATCATCGCCAAGGCCGCCTATCCCGAACGCTTTGCAGACGTCAACGTATACGATTTCGCGCTGAAGTTCTATCAGGACGTGTACGGCGTGGATGAGTCTACGGCTCGCGGACTGCGCAGCACGCAGCTTCTCGACTGGATGGCCGACAGCAACTTCTGATATTCTTAAAGCTCTGCTTTAATTTTATGCACGGCTTTTCGCTCCCTCGGTTCGAAAAGCCGTCCGGACCGCCCTGACGCAAAGACTTCCCGTCCGAGGTTCCCATGAAAACCTTCCGCGCCGCACTCGCTCTTCTGCTCTGCCTTGCCCTGATGGCGGCCTTCATTCTGGCCATGCTTTCCGGAGAGTTCGACATGAGCGTCGGAGACGTAGGACATATTCTTGCCTCGCATCTCGGGTTCGGAGATGGAACGTCTCCTCGGATGCACGACATCATCGTCTGGCGCATCCGTGTCCCCCGTCTGCTTCTGGCCGCCATGACGGGCATGGCCATGGCCGTTTCCGGAGCTGTCTATCAGGGCTGTTTCCGCAATCCGCTGGTGGAGCCGTACATCCTCGGCGTGTCGTCGGGAGCCTCCTGCGGAGCGGCTCTCGCCATCGTTTTTCCCGCGCTTCTTCCCAACGGACAGCTCTCCGCCTTTCTCGGCGGCATGGCCGCCGTGCTGATCTCCTTCTTTCTCGCCCGCAGTCGCGGTGAAACGCCGCCCGTCACGCTGATCCTTTCCGGCATCATCGTCGGCTCCCTGTTCTCGGCCGTGCTCGGCATCATGAAGTATCTGGCTTCCGATGTGGAACTGCGGGAAATCACCTTCTGGATGATGGGCGGCTTCTACTACGCGAACTGGCATGACGTACTGGTCACATCCTGTACGGTGCTTCCCTGTCTCGCCGCGCTCGCAGCTCTGTCCTGGAAGCTCAACCTTCTTTCCCTCGGCGACGAGGAGGCCCGCAGTCTGGGCATTCATCCCGACGGCTTGCGCATACTTTTCATTGTGCTGGCCACTCTGGCAGCCTCGATATGCGTCTCCGTGGCGGGCATCATCGCATGGGTGGGACTGATGATGCCGCACGCGGCGCGCATGATGTTCGGTCCGGACAACCGCTGGGTGATACCCGGCTCCGCCATGCTCGGCGCCGTCTACATGCTGCTTTGCGACACTCTCGCCCGCACGCTCACGGGAACGGAAATCCCCATCGCCATCATCACGTCCATCGTCGGAGCGCCCTATCTGCTCTGGCTGCTCCGCGCAAAGGGAAGAGAACTCTATGGCTCATGACATGACCGCAACCTTTTTTCCCGGCCCGACCCGCAAAACCGTTTCTTCCGGTGAAACGCCTTCGTTTCTTACCTTTCATCAGGGAAGGGAGCAGGGACTCGTCGACAAGATGCGTCATCTCTTCAGCAGTAGGCTCGACGATGTCCGATCCGCACCCCCATCCCCTGAATATGCCCTCGACATACGAAGTCTGTCCTTCTCATACGGCAGAAAAAACGTGCTGCAGGACGTCAGTCTGGTCGTGCGTCCGGGACAGATCTGCGGGCTGCTCGGTCCCAACGGCAGCGGCAAATCCACCCTGTTCCGCTGCTGCATGGGCTTTCTGCATCCGGAAAAGGGACACATCCACGTCCACGGCGTCAACATAGCGCACATGAAGCCTTCCGAGCTGGCCCGTCATGTGGCCTATGTGCCTCAGGAGCACAAACAGCCCTTCCCGTTCGTCGTCCGGGACATGGTGCTCATGGGACGTTCTCCCCACATGGAAGGCTGGTTCCGCATCGGCAGGACAGACAGGGATGCCGCGGAACAGGCCATGAAACGCATAGGCATCACCGCTCTGGCCGACACTGCCTGCAATCAGCTCTCCGGCGGCCAGCGACAGCTCGTGCTCATCGCCAGAGCCATGGCGCAGCAGACTCCCCTCATTCTGCTGGACGAACCGACAAGCGCACTGGACTTCAGCAATCAGCTCGCAGTATGGAAAGTTCTGCGCGAAGTGGCGGAACAGGGCGTGGCCATTCTGGTCTGCTGTCATGACCCCAATCATATTCTCTGGTTCTGCGACACCGCCGCCGTTTTGTCAGGAGGCCGGATCTTCTCATCCGGCCCGGTGCATACGACCGTCACCGAGGATATTCTTCAGCATATCTATGGTCCGGAGTGCGTGCGTATTTCCACGGAAAACATGGACATGGTCTGTCCGCGCAGGCCATAACTTCATCTGATCAAACATAAGGAGAAAGCATGTACGCTCCAGGCATTGCTCAGGAACTCATCGACAAGGCTGTGGCCTTTCACGGACACTGGTGCCCCGGTCTCAGTATCGGCATACGGGTGGCGGCATGGGTCATGCAGCATATGGGTACGGCCGCCGATGAAGAAATCGTTGCCGTCACGGAAACCGACATGTGCGCCGTGGACGCCATTCAGGCACTCACCGGCTGCACGTTCGGCAAGGGAAACCTCATCTTCCGTGACCGCGGCAAGGTAGCGTTCTCCTTTTTCCGCCGCAGCGACGGCATGAAGGCCCGCATCGTTCAGATATTTCGTGAGGATGACGGCAGGACCAGAGCGCCGGCACGCATACTGGAAGATCCCGCGCTGTCCACGGAACAACGCGCCGAACTGGAAAGGGAACGCGAAGCGCTCAGGAAGCAGCATATAGAGCATCTGCTTTCTGCCCCCTTCGAGGAATTATTTGCCATCAAGGAGCCGCTCTGCGACATGCCCGGAACGGCAAGAAGACTGCCCACCATCCGATGCGAAGGCTGCGGCGAAGGCGTCATGTCCTCCCGCATCCGGGACGTGAACGGCAGAAAACTGTGCATCGACTGCGAAAACAGCCTGACTTCCGATTCTCTTCTTTGATCCGGCGAACATCCGGGAAGGGGATGTTTTCTCATCCCTTTCCCGCCTCCGGAGACTCGCAGGACGCCCATTCCCACTGCAGAACCAGACAGATCCGTCCTGACGGCGTCCTCATCACCCCTTCCGAAAAACGCCGTTTCCGGATCCGCATCTTTCTTTCCGCTCGGACAAAGAGCGCCTGCTGCAGCACAGGGACGGAAGATGGCCGTACAACTGGCTCCGTCAGCTCAGAATGCTCTCCAGCGCACAGGCCACGGGTACATCGGCGGGAAGCAGTCCCGGAAAGGATGCCAGTTCCCTGTACGGAACCCAGCGCATGTCGTCATGCACCGTAAGCGCGATATCTCCCGTCCAGGAAAGCACGCGGTACACGCAAAGATGTACGGTGCCGAACTCATACTCATGCCGGTTGTCCGTTAGAAAAGCGCCGATACGGGCTTCAATGTGCAGTTCTTCGCGAAGCTCTCTGGCCAGACAGGCTTCGTGCGTTTCTCCCGCTTCCAGCTTTCCTCCGGGAAATTCCCAGCTTCCCGGACAGCTCATGAACGAAGCACGACGCATGACGAGAATGCGGCCCTGCTCAAAGAAAACCGCACCCATGACTTCCTTGGTCGCCTTTTCCATGACGTTTTTCCTCCGCGGTCCCTGTGTGCTTCATCGCTCCGCAACGGAAATCATTACCAGCGTTTCGTCTCTTCCGTTTTTCTGCAAACAACACACGTCAGGACCGCACTTCAAGGGGCGTTTTGTTTGGCCCTATAAGGGACCATGTTACCCGGCTGCCCTCTTGAGGGGGCTCTGTCTCGAATCTTGCGTAGAGTTGTTTTCTGCTGCCCGTAAGCGAGCTGACGGGCCGTTCTACCAAATCTGTACCGAGCGGTTTCTTTGTCTCGTTCTTCCTGTCCCCGATCGCCGCCTCATCTACTCCCACTGCGCTGACAAAATAACCGCTGCACCAGAAATGGCGATTGCCGAACTTGTGTTGCCGAGGCTCCTTTGTGCATAGATTTCGAGTTGAGACACCTGGTTATCTCACAAAGGAACATTTTCTGACTTGTTCAAAGGCTTCGCATTTTGAAACTCCATGCATAGCGGGGAGTTTTCGATCTGAAAAAAGCCCCTGCAGAATCTGCAGGGGCTGAAAAAATGCTGGCATCGGCCTACTTTCCCACGTAAAAATGCGCAGTATCATGGGCGATGAAGCGCTTAACTTCCGAGTTCGGAATGGGATCGGGTGTACCCGCTTCTCTATGGACACCAGCAAATATGTTTACTGCAGCAAGTGCAGTTAATGTCGATGCGAAAATGCTTATAGCGGAAACGGTGTCCTCTGGCAAGCGTTTTTTCACGGAAATGTGCCGGAACCGGACTACTCTTCCGATCCGACATACTCCGGCAGCCACAGGCTTTCATAGAATCTGCTGTGACTGAGCACTCTCTTCCTCAATTTGTCCCTGTAATTCTTCTCAGGCTGCACGTCCGCGGAAAAGACATTGTATCCGAAGCCGAGTCTGTCCCCCTCCACGGAAAAGCCCAGCGCAGCAAGCAGCGTGGGAAAAAGATCGAAATGGGTGATGATGGAACGCACGGGAATCAGTTCCGCATCCCGCGTCAGGGAACAGAGTACATAGCGGCCCTTGACATGCTTGAGATCCACGCCGTCCATTTCCGGCATTCTGGTCTCATGATCTCCCATGACGAGAATGACGAACCGATCCTCCCATCCCTTGTCGCGGATGTGTCTGAGCAGACGCTCCACCTGAGAAAGGGAACATTTCACATAGCCTGCCCAGCTTTCGGGAAAGCCCTGATCCACGCATGGAGGAGACAGAAAGCCCGGCTCATGGGTATCCATGGTGGAGAGGGCAAAACTGAACTTCTTTCCTTCAGCCATCAGTTCGTCCATACGCTCGATACTGCGGTCAACCATGTCGCTGTCGTATATGGCCCATGTGTTCATGGTGGCGGGATCCACATGCTTTTTTTCGATCCAGTCTTCCTTGCCCATGAATTCCTGATATCCGTGACTGCGGAAAAACTTGTCGAGTCCTGAAAAAACGCCACTGGAGCCGTTGTAGTAGACGTTATGATACCCGTCGGCCTTCAGATAGTCTCCCAGACAGACGGCTCCCGGCAGATAGCGGTCAAGCGCCCATCCGGTGAGATTGCCGCTGAGAATGGATATGGACTTGAGCGGTATGCCGCACTGGGATGCCACGATGCCGCCGATGGTGAAATCGGCACCGGGCATCTGATCGATGCGCAGATCTGGAGTCCGGATGGAAGGACGGATCGGCGCAAGCAGATCTTCGCCCATGATTTCGGCACGACCGAAGGTGTCCTCAATGCTCTCACAGTAGATGATGAGAAGATTCTTCGTGCCCGTTCCGGAAACCTTCACGGTTCGCGGATCCACATAGGCGCCTTCCGTATAGAAATCGCCGATGACGGCCTGCTCCTGAAAAAAGGTGAAGAAGTTCACGTAGAACATGGAATACACAAGAATGCCGCCCCACAGAACGGCAAGTCTTCTGCCTGAAAACGTCCAGCAGAAAAGACGCCGTGCCTTCATGGAAAGCCCTTCAAGCCAGCCTGCGGTCCCGGCCGCCGTCAGAACGAGAAACGCGACGATCAGCCAGCGTACCTTGACGAAAAGATCATCAATGAAGGTTCCCGGCACAAGAAACCACAGAGCGGAGAGAACAAGACAGCACGCCGCCGGCAGACCTGCCCGCCCCCTGCCCTCCAACGGCAGGACGCGTATGAAGGCAAACGTGAATGCACAAAGAACGGCATTGCGCACGTGCCAGAAAAAGACCTGAATGAAATCGCCGGGCATGGTCACGATGTTGTCCCGCATGAGCTGCATATGGAACAGCACCTGATTGATGGTCACCTCATCAAATTCCCGCTTCGACATGATGAGAAAGGCAACCGTGAAGCACAGCAGAAAAAAGACAAGAAAGGATCGGAAAAAACGGAACAGGACCGTCCGTACAGTAGACATGATGACATCCAGAGGCTGAGGTCTATTCCCTTGCCGGCCGCATACCGGGGGTCGCTTCTTTTAAACAAAAAAAGAGGCTGTGTAAACAGCCTCATGAAATCACATGGTGGGTCACCGGAGACTCGAACTCCGAACCAATTGATTAAGAGTCAACTGCTCTACCAATTGAGCTAGTGACCCATGTGCGACAGGGAAAAAACCTGTCGATGCGCCATGACGACATCCGTCTTTTGTATGGTGGGTCACCGGAGACTCGAACTCCGAACCAATTGATTAAGAGTCAACTGCTCTACCAATTGAGCTAGTGACCCATACGCTTGACGCAGGTGTGGTTATAGAAAAAACGGCACTCCCAGTCAAGCATTTTTTTTTGAAAACGGACACGGAATGCAGATGTGGAAACAGTCATGGTTTATTAAGAGGTTATATGTAAAAGATGTTACTGCGCCTTTCTTATGGTAAATACTCTTCCGATTCTGCGCACTATATGGAGACAGGTGATGTC
>CALUTB010000081.1 GCA_944323575.1 uncultured Mailhella sp.
AGCTGTGCATTCCCTTCATGGAACAGATACACGTACCGCATAGGGGCGTTCTCCTTATCGCTAGAGGGTGACAGTTCTTTGCTTCAGGATACGCAACTCGCATCGGCCGGTCAATACGAGACGGCGTTTTTGACAGGCTTCCCGACGGTGAGAGGGGAGCGGAGATGACGGACGTTCAGCACCATGTGCCGGAAGGAGAACAGCAGAAAGAGCATGCCGTCGGTGATGCACGGCGCTCCACGGTTTTTGCCGAGCAGAAGAAGGCTCCGGTCGATCCGGGATGCGGCTTTCCGGCTCGAGACGGAGCACGACGGAGCCGGGCAGCAGAAGAAGAAAGGAAAAGGACACGCCGAGGGAAACGAAGTTGCGGATGTTGGACGGATCCCGGTGATGCGTGTGAGGCCCTGCCGTGAGAGGCGCGTCGACAAGCGGCAATGCCTTGCATCGGCGTTGCGCGCGGAAAGGGAAAAACAAGAATGCCGGCGAACGGCGCGGAAGAATTGCCCGGAGCTCGTCCTTCCGCATCGGGAACGCCCGGCAAGCGGGGAAGCCGCGGAAACTGCGGCGCCCGTGAAGGGAGCTTCAAAGCGCGGGATTGCGGGAAAGGCGCGGCACGCGCTGATGGCTCCAGGGAAAATGAAAGATAATGAAAATGAATTTCTTTTTCATTTAACTTGACAGGCGTATGATTTTGCGGGAGTGTGTGAATCACGTTTTGTATACCGCGCGGCAGGCATGAACGGGAGCAAAGGCAGGGGAGCCGGAGAACGTTTTCCGCGCGGAGGCGTTTTCCGGCCGCACGGGAGTGCGGCACAGCCATAGGAAGGTATCCTGTGAAAAAGCTTGAGACACTTCTTCTTGCGGCGGGCATGACGCTGACCGTCGCCGCTCCTGCCTCTGCCGTCGACGTGAAGACGGACGGCGAGTATCTTTTTCAGTATCAGAGCGGCGCCGAGGGGTTCCGCGGAGCGAACACGGACTATGCCATGCAGCGTCTGCGTCTCGGTCTGACGTTCAGCGCAAGCGAGGATCTTGCCGGCTACTTCCAGCTTCAGGTCGGAGAATGGAACTGGGGCGAGGATGAATATGCCGGAGCGAACGGCAGCGTGAGCATGCGTCAGGCCTATGTGGACTGGACGCTGCCGGGCACGGACGTGAAGGTGCGCATGGGGCGTCATGCCTTTGATCTTCCCGCGTATGCGAGCACCTCGCCCATGATTGCGGATCTGGTGGCGGACGGCGTGGTGGTGTCGGTTCCCTTCGGAGAAAACATGGATCTCACGGCGTTCTGGACGCGGATGGCGCGCGGGGCGCATCTCGGGGACGTGTCCGACGTGAGCGCTCCGAAGTATGATCTGTTCGGCGTGGCGGGCACGGCGGCCTTTGAGCGCGTCACGGTGTCGCCGTGGGTGCTTTACGCCTCGAAGGGCGACGGCGAGGATGAGGGCGGCGGAAGTTTTCAGCCGTCGATACTGACTGAGCAGGGCACGCTCAGCGGCAGCGGCCGTGCGGACGTCGTGATCGTTGGCGCGGGCATGGAGTGGAAGCCGTCCGATCCGGTCACGCTGGCGCTGGACGGCGCCTGGGGCCGGGTCTCGTACGGCGCATCCCCGGACCAGGAAGGCTGGTATGCGGTGGGCCGGGCGTCGTACGCCATGAGCTTCGGCGAGCCGTCGCTTCTGGCATGGTATGCGTCGGGAGACGGTTCCGGACGCGCCATGCATTCCGGTCAGATCCCCATCATCTACGGCGACTACGACGGAACGAGCACCTATTTCAACGGGACGCAGGGAATCGTGGGCGGACATCGCTGCAGTTTCGGCGGCACATGGGGCGTCAGCGCGCAGGTGAACGGGATCTCGTTTCTTGAGGGGCTGACCCACGACGTGTCCGTGACCTATTTTGCCGGAACCAACAGCAGGAACAACGGAAGCTACGGCGAGGGATACGACTATCTCACGAGCGACGACTCCGCGGTGGAGCTTGATTTGCTTTCCACGTATGAGCTCTACCGGAATCTGAGCGCCACGCTGGAGCTGGCCTACATCATCGAAGATTTCGACACGAAGGCGGCGCACGGCCGTTCCGGCTCGTTCGATGACGACTGGCGCACGGCGCTGCTGCTGCGCTATGCCTTCTAGATCTTCAGGGAAGGCTGCCGGGCGCGCCCGGGCATTCTGAGTGGAAAGAGAGACTGGTGCGATGATCGCCGGAAGAGGTTTTCTTCCGGCGGTCTGTGTTTTTCAGGAAGCGGAGACGGTGCGCCCCGTCCGTTCCCCAGGGGTAGGATGGACGGGGCGCATGTGTTCCGGACGTGCCGGACGCCGCCATCGGCCTAGTGGCGTCTGTGCAGGAAGTTGAGGACGACAAAGGGCCGCGCGGCGATGAGGACTTCCCACGTGGGGATCATGGAAACGACGGAGGCGATGAGCATGAGGACGATGCCGAGACACATGTTCCAGGGAATGCTCTCGCCGAGAACGATCATGGCCAGGATGGGGGCGAGGACGGGCTTGAAGAAGAAGACGAGGGAGCCCTGCATGGCGGAGGTGGCTTCCATGCCCATGAAGTAGCAGGCGTAGCCGCCGGCGGTGACGAAGACGCAGATGTAGAGAACGTTCAGGATGTTGTCTGCGGTGTAGCCGGTGAAAAAGGGCATGTCGGCGAACATGGGCGCGCCGGCGGCGATGAGGGCGTCGGCGATGAAGTCCGCGTGGCTGAGGAGCATGAGCACGATCATTTCCGCGCTGGCGGCGAGACAGCTGAAGCAGGTGACGGCCACGCCGGAATAGCGGGCGCACTGCTTTTTGCCGAGCACGGCGTAGAGGGCGAAGGTGGCGGCGGAGAGCAGGATGAGAAAAATGCCCGTGGGATCGAGGGTGGTGTGCAGAGGGTCGATGATGATGACGGCGGCGACGACTTCCAGCACGAGGGCGGCGATGTGCTGGGGACGGATGTCGGCGTGCAGGATGAGGAAGGCGAAACCCAGCACGAGGACGGGATTGCAGCTGAAGAGCACGCTGACCACGGAGGCGGGCGCGTAGAGGATGGAGAGCTGATAGAGCATCATGCTGACGACGAGTCCGATGAAGCCGAGGGCGGCAAAGCCCTTCCACGCGTCGAGGGTGACCGTTGCGCCGTGCTGACGCAGTCCGCGCAGGGCGAAGGGGATGAGCAGCAGACCGCCGACGAGAAAACGGGTGCAGGTGAGCTGCATGGGATTGAAGTCGTCGGCCACGGTTTTGAGGGCGACTTCCATGGAGCTGAAAAATATGGTGGCGAGAAGAATGAAGACGTATCCGCGGTTCATGGGAATTTTTCCTGCCCGGACGAGCGTTTTGGGGCGCAGACGCGTCATGTGCTGCTGCCGTGCTTCCTTCTTGCCTATAGCAGGGGGGAATGATACGGTAAAATACTCATTTGATATGGCAGTTATATCAGAAATGCATGACAGGAGCAGACATGGAGCGGGACTGGGAACTGTGCCGGATGTTTCATCAGGTGGCGCGCTGCCGCAATTTCAGCCGGGCGGCGACGCTGCTGTTCACGAGTCAGCCGGCGGTGTCGCGGGCCATGTCGACGCTGGAGCGGGAACTTGGGTGCCGTCTGTTCATACGGAACCGGCGCGGCGTGGAACTGACGCCGGAGGGGCGTCTGTTTCATGCGCATGTGGAGGCGGCGTACGAGCAGCTCCGCCGGGGACGTGAGGCCGTGGCGCAGGCGGTGGGACTGCAGTCGGGGAGCATTGCGGTGGGAGCGACGGAGACGGCGGTGAGGGGATGGCTTTTTCCGCGTCTGAACCGTTTTCACGCCATGTATCCGGGGGTGAGGCTTCGTCTGCACGGCGGGACGTCGCGGGAGGCGATGGAGGAGCTGAAGTCCGGGGCCATTGATTTTGCGGTGGCGGCGGTATCGGGAGGCGAGTTTCCGCCGCTGCGGGAGACGAGGCTGTGTTCGTTCCGGGACGTGTTCGTGGCGGGGAGGGGATTTTCCCATCTTAAAGGAAGAGCTGTGCCGCTGGCGGAACTTGCGCGGGAGCCGCTGATCTGCCATCGGCGAGGTTCACTGACGTTCGAGTTTCTGGAGGAGGCGTTCAAGGAACACGGTCTGGAATTTGATCCGGCCATGGAGCCGGAGACGTCGGAACTGGTGCTGGACCTGGCGCGGCACGGTCTGGGCGTGGGCTTTCTTCCGTATGGCGCGGCGGAAGCGGCACTGACGGAGGGCGCGCTTTTCGAGGTGCGCACGCGCGAGACACTGCCGGAGAGGCGGATCAGCCTTCTGGAATATGAGGGACACAGTCTGAGCGTGGCGGCGCGCCGGCTCCGTGACATGATCGAGGAGGATGCGGAGGTCGGCGTCGAGGATTCAGCGGCGGACCACGCCGAGGATGTTGGGCAGGGGGATGGCGTCCCCGCGTGAGGAGAACATATAGGAGGCGGGCGTCATGCCGTTCCAGAGGCGGAAGATGCCGGGCACGCTCAGAAGGAGCGAGGCTTCGCTGCCGCCTTCGACGTACATGGCGCTGTTGATGTTGAGTTCGGCGTGGGCGGCGAGGGCATTGACGAAGTCGTGCACCGAGGCGGGATCGGGGCAGTGAAGGAAGAGAATGCGGCCGTTCATGTCCTCGGCGATGGCGGCGATGGCGTGTTCCGGTCCGTTTTCGGGCCAGAGCTGGACGCCCTCGGGACCCATGAGGCGGAAGTTCTGAACCACGATGTCGTAGCGGGGCAGAAGATGCTGCCAGTCGTCGGTGTCGCGGTCGAGCACGGCGGCGCGGGGCAGACCGCTTTCACGCGGGCCGGCGACGAAGAAGGCGCCGTAGCGGCTGACGATGCGCCCGTTGTTGATGCGTTCGCCGCTGCGCATGTAGCCGGTGGAGGTCTGTCCGTCCTTGAGGTACATGCTGGCGTTGATGGCCGAGACGAGATTCTTTTTTTCCGCCCATTCGCGCATGGTGGGCACGCCGAGATTCTCCCAGCGGGAGCTGAACAGCCGGAAGTCGAAGCGGTCGGTGTCGAAGCGCAGCACGCGGATGATGATGCGTCTTGAGAATTCGTTGTCCTTTTTCTCGACGTAGGCGAGACGCGCGGTGTCAAGCCCTTCCTCCAGATGCATCCAGAGAATGTCCTGACCCGGCCGGGTAGGTTCGGGTTCCGTCTGTTCTGCGGCGAGCGTGACGGGCAGCAGCAGAAAGAAGGTCAGAAAAATGAGGGAACGGACGATGTTCATGTCCTTACTTGTATGCTACTCCTTGAGGATGGGCAAGAAAAACCCTGCGCGGACGTGACGGCGCAGCGGGCGGGGACGCGGAAACGACACTTGACGGGCGGGCGTATTTGTCCTACGCCCATATTTTTACGACGCAGGAAAGCGCGTCTTTCGTTGCGGCCTTTCCGCAGGAAGGCGCGACTGCGCATCCCATATGAAAGAAGGCAGATGTTCTGCCGTCTACGGAGAGTCCTTTGGAATCGCAGAAGAAAAACCGCAAGCCCGTCAAGCTTGCCACCAAGTCGGAACACGCGGCATATTTCATGCCCATGCTGGAAAATTTCGCCGATCACGGGGAACTGAACGAGGTCGTGAAGAACTGCGTAGGCAAGGCCTGCGATCTTCTTGACGCGGGCATTCCCCTGTATCCCAACGATTTCAAGCGAAAGCAGAACGCCGGGGACGTGGTCGCACGGTACGGCGCTCTGGACGACGAGGCACTGGCCGCTCTTGACGAGCGCTTCGCCCTGGCCGGACGCATGATGTCGTCGCGTTCCTTCGGCAAGGTGATCTTCTTCCACGTCATGGACCTAAGCGGACGCATCCAGTGCTACGCCGAGAAGAGCGTGCTCGGAGACGAAGCATTTGCCGCCTTCAGAAAGCTCGACGTGGGCGACATCGTGGGCGTGACGGGCAGCCTGTTCCGTACGAAGACCGGTGAGCTGACCCTGCGCTGCGAAAGCGTGCGTCTGCTCAGCAAGGCCTTCCGCGCCCTGCCCGACAAGCACAGCGGACTCACCGACGTGGAATCCCGCTACCGTCAGCGCTACGTGGATCTCGTCATGAATCCCCGTGCCCGCGAGATCTTCCGCAAGCGTTCGCTCATCGTGCGCGAGTTCCGCCGCTTCATGGAGCAGAGAGGCTTCATGGAAGTGGAGACGCCCATGCTTCACCCCATTGCCGGCGGCGCCGCGGCCAAGCCCTTCGTCACGCATCACAACGCGCTCGACACCGATCTGTATCTGCGCATCGCGCCGGAGCTGTATCTCAAGCGTCTCATCGTGGGCGGCATGGAGCGCGTGTTCGAGATCAACCGCTGCTTCCGCAACGAAGGCATCGACACGCGTCACAATCCCGAGTTCACCTCCTGCGAGTTCTACTGGGCCTATGCCACCTTCGAGGATCTCATGGATCTCACCGAGGAGCTGTTCGCCCATGTGGCGCGCGAGGTCTGCGGCAGCACGGTGATCACCTATCAGGGACGGCAGCTCGACCTCACGCCCGGCCGCTGGAAGCGCATGACCTATCATCAGGCGCTTGAACAGGTGGGCGGTCATGCCCCCGAGTTCTACAACGACATGGAGGCCGTGCGCGCCTATCTGCGTTCCCGCGGAGAGAAATACATGGAAAGCGAAGGGATAGGAAAGCTTCAGTCCCGTCTCTTCGATCTTGACGTGGAAGAAAAGCTCGTGCAGCCCACCTTCATCTACGCCTATCCCGCGGAAATATCCCCGCTGGCCCGCCGCAACGACGCCAATCCCGACATCACCGACCGCTTCGAGTTCTTCATCTGCGGCTGCGAGTACGGCAACGCCTTCTCCGAGCTGAACGATCCCGTGGATCAGCGTCTGCGCTTCGAGGCCCAGGTCGAGGCCAAGGCTGCCGGAGACGACGAGGCCTGTCCGCTGGACAACGACTATCTGCGCGCTCTCGAGTACGCCATGCCCCCCACCGCCGGCGAGGGCATCGGCATTGATCGGCTGACCATGCTGCTCACCGACGAGCCTTCCATCCGCGAAGTGCTTCTCTTCCCGCTGCTCAGGCCCGAACTCTAGCTTTCCATGCGGCGGTCCGTTCGCGGCCGCCGCAGAACCCGCGCAGGCCAGGGCCGCCGGCAGATCGCGATGCCCGGCTCTCCGGCACGGAACGCGCTTTTTCCGTTCCGCCCCTGCGCACATGCCTCAGTCTTCCGGACATGACGCTCCGGCGTCTTTCCGGAGCCTGCACGAATGAGGATCCCATGTCGTATTCGCTGTTCATCGCTTCGCGGTATCTCACCTCGCGGAACAAGCGCACGTTCATATCCGTGATCTCTCTCATGTCCGTGCTGGGCGTGGCCATAGGCGTGGCCGCGCTCGTCATCGTCATGAGCGTGTACAACGGCGTCACGCAGGAGATGCGCGAGAAGATTCTCGGTGCAAATCCCCACATCATGATCATGTCCATGCAGGCCGGCTCCTTCGGACCCGAGGCCGCGAAAGGTCGCGGCGACGTCATCGAACGCATCCGCGAGACACCGGGAGTGGTGTCAGCCACGCCCTTCCTCTACGCGGAAGTGCTGCTTTCCACGCCGCAGGGAGCCACGGGTCTCGTGGTGCGCGGCATTGATCCGGAACTGGCCGCGGAGTCCATGCCCATGCTCCGGCATCTGGAGAGCGGAAGCGTGGACAACCTCGCCCGCGAAGAGGGCCCGGCAGGCATGCTCGTGGGACATGACCTTGCGCGGCGTTTCCGTCTGAGCGTGGGCAGCAGGGTGAATCTCATGTCCCCGGCCGGACAGCGCACCACCGTGGGCTTCGTGCCCAAGCTGCGTTCCTTCCGCGTGGAAGGCATCTTCAAGTCCGGCATGTCCGACTTCGACAGCCGTCTCGCCTACGTGCCCATTTCCGCGGCGCAGGATCTCATGGGGTACCCCGACGGACACGTCTCCGGCGTGGAGGCCTTCGTCGAGGATCCCTACAAGGCCCGCGACATCGCCTCCGACATGGCCGCCGAACTCGGCGCTCCCTTCTATACCAGGAACTGGATAGACATGAACGCCAATCTCTTCGCCGCCCTGCAGCTCGAACGCTTCGGCATGTTCATCGTGCTGCTCATGGTGATTCTTGTCGGATCTTTTTCCATCATTACGTCTCTCGTCATGCTCGTCATGGAAAAAACCAAGGATATCGCCATATTGATGTCCATGGGTGCTACGGGCGCAGGCGTAAGGCGCATCTTCATGCTGCAGGGAGCCATCATCGGGGCTGTTGGCACCGGCATAGGTTATGTGCTAGGAATCGTGCTGGCTCTGCTCCTCAAGAAGTATCAGTTCATCGAGCTGCCTCCGGGCGTGTACATGATGGACACGCTTCCGGTCATCATCGAACCGCTGGATCTTCTCATCATCGGAGCAGTGTCCATGCTGATGTGTTTTGTGGCCACCATCTATCCCGCCAGGCAGGCATCGCGTCTCGTGCCTGCCGAGGCTCTCCGCTATGAGTAACGACATGGATGCTCCCTTCGACAACAAACCGCTCTACCTGGTGCGGCATGCCCGGAAAACGGTGGAAAGTCCGGCAGGCGAGCTGACCATTCTGCGCGACGTCTCCTTCGAGGTGCAGGCAGGAGAGGCTCTTGCCGTGGTCGGATCATCGGGATCCGGCAAGTCCACGCTGCTGCATCTGCTCGGCACGCTCGACCGCGCCACGGGGGGAAGCGTGCTCTTCGAAGGCCGTGAACTCTCCGCCCTTTCTCCGGCAGAGGCCGCGCATTTCCGCAACAGGGAGCTGGGTTTCGTGTTTCAGTTCCATCATCTGCTGCCTGAGTTCACCACCGTGGAAAACGTGGCCATGCAGGCCGTCATTGCGGGCATGAGCCGGCATGAGGCCCTGGAAAGGGCTGCCGCCGCCCTGGAGGCCGTCGGCCTTGCCGACAGACTCGATCATCATGTCACCACGCTTTCCGGAGGCGAGCGGCAGCGTGCCGCCATCGCCCGTGCCACGCTCCTGCATCCCAAGGTGCTGCTGGCCGACGAGCCTACCGGCAATCTGGATGAAAAAACGGGCGAGCGCGTGGCCGAGGTGCTCAGACGTCTGAACCGCGACACGGGCATGACGCTCGTCATAGTGACGCATAACCGGGAACTTGCGGACAGTATGGACCGCAGCCTTGAATTGAGATCGGGAGAACTTTATGCGCAAGATGCTTTCTAGTCTGGTCCTGCTGGTCCTGTGCCTGCTCGTGCGGGTTGCGGCGGCCGACGCGGCCGAAACCCGTGTGCTGGTGCTGCCTTTCGTCGTCAATGCGCCGTCGGCGCAGGCGCAGCTTGCCAGAGACGTCCCTACGCTGCTGCGTCAGAGCCTTGAGGATCGCGGCATCACGGCCATTCCCACGTCGGCGTCGGACAAGACCGCCGCGCAGGATGCCGCAAGCGCCGGAAAACGCGCACGCTCCGCCCGTGCGGGCTATGCCGTGTTCGGCAGTCTGAGCCAGCTCGGCGAGAGCTTCAGTCTCGACATGCAGGTGGTTTCCGCCACAAGCGGTTCCACCAGGGTCTACCACAGGGAGGGCGCGAATCTTCTGGAACTGCAGCCTGCGGTGAACAGCCTCGTGGATCAGATGGTGATCGAACTCGATACAGCCTCTCCCGTGCGCGCGGCCGCAAAGAGCGCCCGCGGCGGCATCGTCGACATCGACGTCCGCGGGCTGAAGTTCATCGACAAGGACAGGGTGCTCGTGCGTGTCGGCTCCCGCACCGGCGAGCCGCTCAATGAGGACACCGTGGACGAGGACGTGCGCAACATCTGGGATCTCGGTTACTTCAACGACGTGCGCGCCGACGTGGAAAGCGGTGCGGGCGGCACCGTGCTGGTGTTCACCGTGGAGGAGAAACCCCGCATCGACGACGTGCGCGTGGAAGGCTCCGAGGCCGTGAGCATCGACGACATCAAGGAAGCCATGTCCACCCAGACCGGCAACGTGCTCAACGAAAAGCTTCTTGCCGACGATCTGCAGAAGGTCACGGATCTCTATCACAAGCAGGGCTTCTATCTCGCCGAAGTGACCTACGAGGTCCAGCCCCGCGCCGACGGCGCCGCGGCGGCCCTCGTGCTCCACGTCAAGGAAGGCAGCAAGCTCTACATCAAGGAAGTGGCCATCGAAGGCCTCAAGGAAATTTCTCCCGACGACGTGAAGGACTATCTCTCCCTCAAGGAAAGAGGGCTGTTCTCCTGGTTCACCGGTTCCGGCGTGCTCAAGGACGACCTGCTCGAACGCGATTCCCAGGCCATCCGCGCCTACTTCATGAAGAACGGCTACGTGGACGGTCAGGTCGCCGCTCCCGAAGTCCAGTACGAGGATGACGGCATCCGCGTGATCTTCCGCGTCAGGGAGGGCGTGCACTACAAGGTCGGCAACGTCATCCTTCAGGGCGATCTCATCGACACCGAGGAGCGCATCCGCGAGCAGATCTCCATGGACGAGCATCAGGCCGCCGGCGACTTCTTCGACGTGGAGGTGCTCCAGAACGACGTCAAGGCCCTCACCGACTTCTACAGCGACTACGGCTACGCCTTCGCCGACATCAACGTGGATCCGCGTCCGCGTCCCGAAGACGGCGTGGTCGATGTGGTCTACACCGTCAAGCCCGGCGAGAGGCAGTACATCCGCCGCGTGGAGGTCGAAGGCAACGACCGTACCCGCGACAACGTCATCCTGCGTGAAATGCGTCTGGCCGACGGTCAGCAGTTCAGCGGCGCCAAGATGCGCCGTTCCGCCCAGCGTCTGGAAAAGACCCGTTACTTCAGCGAGGTCAACCCCACCGTGGTGCCCACGGGCGTGCCCGGCGAGGTCGATCTGAAGATGGGCGTCAAGGAAACCGAGACCGGCGTGGTCAGCGTGGGCTTCGGCTACTCCACCTACGACAAGTTCGGCGTCATGGCCTCCATCACGGAGAACAACCTCTTCGGTCGCGGCTACACCCTCGGACTGTCCGGCTATACCGCCTCCAAGGAACAGTATCTCGAAGCCTCCTTCGTGAACCCGCGTCTGTTCGACACCTACTGGGGCTTCTCCGTGAGTCCCTATACCATAGACGAGGAATGGTCCTACTTCTACAAGCGCTCCACCGGCGTGCGTCTCGGTCTGTTCCATCCCATCGGCGAATACACCAGCGTGAACTTCGGCTACAAGTTCGAGCATTACAACCTCTATCACATGTCGGACAATGCTTCGAGCATCATCCGCGCCTACAGGGGCAAGCACTGGGCCAGCACGGTGTCCATGGGCATCACGCGCGACACCACCAACCGCGCCTCCTTCCCCACCGCAGGTACCAGAGTGTCCCTCAACATGCAGTACAGCGGACCGTGGACCGGCAGCGACGACAGCTTCTTCAAGCCCATTGTGGAAGCCGGTTTCTACTACGGTCTCAACGACTCCAACATCCTGCATGTGCGCGGACGCGTGGGTGCGGTGTACAAGGCCGACGGCGACAAGACCGTGCCCGTGTTCGAACGCTTCTGGATAGGC
>CALUTB010000082.1 GCA_944323575.1 uncultured Mailhella sp.
ACAGATTTCTTCCGGGTCCTTGAAGTCGGGATAGTGCTCGGGATCAAGCTTGCGGCCGATGTCCCGATAGAACTGCCATGCGGGAACGCAGGAACCGGGAGCCTGAACGATCTTTTCGCGCCAGGCGACCTGATTCTCGTTGCCGTATCCGCAGCCCTGACTTTCCGGGCCGAAGGCGGCGGGAATGAACAGCGTGGACACTTCCGACTCTTCATCAAGGAAGAAGCCCATATGCACGACGAAGGGCACATTCTGAATGGCCTTGCGCACGCCGAGGGCGTCGGGATTGCGGCGATAGCTGGAATTAAGGAAGAGAATGTCGAGATTCTTCTTTTCCATAGCCAAGCGGAGACGACGGAAGTTCATCTTCGGCGTCTTGTTCTCGCCGAAGTAATGATCCACCAGTTCCTCGCCGCCGCCGGGCTTGCCGCTCTGGAAGGTCAGCATGCCCTTGCCTTCGCCGATCAGATTATCCCTGAGCGCCTGCAGAAGGATGATGGTTCTGGCAGTGGTGATGCCATTGGTCTGCCGGGACAGGGAGCCACCCAGCCATACGATGGTTTTGTTGCTTGCGGCAAGAGCATCATAGAAGGCGACGATCTGTTCTCTGGAAAGGCGGGTGATCGATTCCACATATTCCAGCGTGAATTTTTCCGTCTGCGGCGCGAGGTTCTCGAAGTCCTCTATCTGGAAGCGGGCTCGTTCCTCACTGTAGGCGCCTTTTTCAAGAATGTAGCGGATGGCGCCGAGCGCAAGAATACCGTCGGTACCGGGCTGGAGACGCAGCTGACTGTCGCACCAGAGACTGGTGCGGGTTCTGCGGGGATCGACGTAGATGATCTTCGTGCCGCCGTCATGCGCGGCCTTCAGCCAGCGGGTATACGGAGGATACAGATCATTGACGTTGGCGCCCCAGAGCACGATGGTCTCGGCCTTGGGCAGTTCATCCACCTGGGTGGATCCGCTGTTGACGCCGAGCATGAGTCCGAGCATGTTGGAAGCCGTGGATACACAGGTTTCTCCGGGGGGCATGGCCTGCACGCTGCCCACCGTACGCAGAGCCATGAGTGCCGCAATTTCGGATTCCAGGCAGTCCCACAGGGGCATGGTCAGGGCCACGCGATTGCCGCCCTTGGCTCCGTATTTGTCTTTGACGGCCTTCATGCGTTCCACTACCATGTCGACCGCTTCCTGATACGTGATTCTGCGCCAGCTGCCGTCAGGCTCGTGATACATGGGTTCCGTGATGCGGAAAGGACTGTCCAGCAGTTCGATCATGGACATGCCCTTCGGGCACATGGCACCGCCGGTCCAGTGATTGTCCTTGTCGCCGGTAATGCTGAGAATTCTGCCATCCTGTACGCGCGCCGTATAGGTGCAGCGGACCTGACAGAAAGGACAGTACCCCTTGACTTCCGTTATGGCGCCTCCCTTCGGGGGGACATAGCCTATGGCACGAGCCTTGTCAGGGGCGGCTATGGCCGCCCCGCCCGCGACAAGAGCAGCGCTGAGCTTGAGAAAATTTCTTCGTGAGTAACCTTCGGGCATGATGAACCTGCCTGTTGAACTTGTTGCGCAGAAAATCTCCGCGGAAGATACGCCGGATTCAGATTTCGGTGGAAGCAACTTGAATGCTGTGAATTACTCCTTTTTCCGGTGCAGAAGCCCCGCTCGGGAACCCCTGCCCGGACAGCGCGGACGACACGTCCTCACTGCCGAACCTCATTGGTATAATGTAGCGCGGTGGTTATGCATATGCAAGAGCTTTCCCGGCGACATCCGACTGCGTATGGGCAAGAAAAGCCAGTACGAGCCTGGCTTTTCTGCTGAATCAGGCATGAACGGACATGCCTACCTCAGCGGGAAGAATAAGGCACGGGAACCGCAGAATTCCCGTGCCTGAAACGATGCTATTTGAACACGTCCTTGCCGGCCAGCAGTTCATCATACATCTGGCCGTACCAGCGGCTGATGAAGTGAACGGTGGAACGGCAGGCCTTGCTTACCACAAGGTCAATGTTCTTGCCCTCGGCACGAGCTGCGAGGTTGCCCGTCTTGGCCTTGGCGGTCTCAACGTGCCACGCCTTCACAGTGTTGCCGTCAAATTCATCGATAACGATCTTGAACTGGTTGTCAGGACCAACAAACACGTTGTTGGCTCCGCCGTCGAGCACGATCGGTTCCTTGTTGGCGATCATGACTTCGTGCGGATAGGTGCAGCTAGCTCAGGTCTCGGGACGTGCCAGGAACCGAGGGTCGGAAACCCAGTCGGAACCGTTCTGCACGTCGATGACATCAGTGTAGGCAACCAGATCAACCTTGCCGTCCTTGAACGGATTGCCGGGGCGGATGTTCAGGTGGACAAGCGTCTTGCCGTCTTTGGAGACCACATAGCACTTGTCGCGCTCAATCATGGAAATGAAGAGCCAGTCAGCGTTCTTGGAGTCTATGTAGAGCTTCTTCTCGGTAACCTGGCCGGACTTGTCGGTGATGGAGATATCCACACTGTCCTTGCCGATGTTCTTCACCGTCACGCTGGCATCGCCGATCTTAAAGGTGTCGTTGTTGCCGTAGGTGCCGACAACAGGCTTGGTGGCGGACATATAGAGATCGGTGCAGCTGTCGGTGGCAAGCTCGCGGACGTATACGTTGTCGTCGGCATCGATCTTGTCGACAATCGCCACGGAACGACCGGTCGTCGCAACGTTGTTGCCGTAAACGAAGCGGGACAGGTTGTTCGTTTCATCAGGTACGGTGCTGCCTTCAGGATGAGAAGTACCCTTGACCAGCGAACCGTCGGCAGCAGCGTTGCTGATGCTGGATCCCACACGAACGGGGAACGCGGTGCCGTAGTAGTTGCCGGTGGTCTTCAGAATTTTGAATTCGGCGCTTTTGCCGTCGGCCAGACCATACGTCGTCCATCCGCCGACCGAGGTCAGCTCCCAGCCACGGGACTTGTCATTGTTGCTGGTGATGATGTCGCCCTTCTTCATGACAACGTTGCGGACCACGTCGCGCTGATAGCGATCCACGATGACGCGATAGTTCTTACCGGCCATGGTGATGGGCTCGTTGTCGAAAGGATACCAGTTGCTCGAACGGGCAGTGGTATACAGACCTTCGGAAGGAATGATGATCTTTCCGTCTTTGATGTAGCTCTGACGAATGACGATGCCGTCGTTGATGGTGCGTTCGAGACCGGTCATGGTCTTTTCGTGACGGTTGTTCACGAGACCGATCAGCTTTGCCACCACGGCTGCATTGCCGGCAGGAGCTTTCATGGCGGCACTGCCTTCGACAGGCGCCACTCCGGCCAGAGCTACTCCGTTCAGGCTTGCGGCAAGCAGCAGAGCAAGAGACAGCTTGCCGAGGCCCTTGAGAGCACTCATGTTCATAGGAACTCCTTGGATGGGTAATTCCGGTCCGCCGAAGACATGTCGGGGACGTTCTGCGCCGTCCGGGCCGCGCTCCGGCAGAATACAAGATTTCCCAATGAAATCCCGGAATTATAGATACGTGACTTTTGGAATGATGCGAACGAAGGTACTAGCAGTTGCAGTCGAAGCTGGCAACGCCTTCGATCTGGAAGTGTTCGTTGATTTCCTTGATCTTGGTATCGGTGATACCTTCCACTTCCTTCAGTTCTTCGTAGCTGGCGAAGTCGCCCACGTTTTCACGATATTCCACGATCTTTCTGGCGAGATCGGCACCGATGTTGGGATCGGCGGCGAGTTCGTCTTCCGTGGCGCTGTTCAGATTGGCCTTTTCAGCGGCAACGGCGGTGCCGGTAAGGCAGAGGGCGGCGACAGCGAAGCAGGCAAGAATACGCTTGATATCCATGACACATTCTCCTGAAAATAGAGGTCGAAAACTAGTCAGGGACTAATACCTGCATGTTCTTCTTATGTCAAGTCTTCACTATAATTTTTTTTTATCAGGCATATAGAGCGGCGTCTTTTTTATATCCTATTTTTATGATTTTGTTAAGAGCTTTCGTCATCATTTCCCTGAAAACCGCTATTTTTCCCATGGGACAGCCGTTTCCGCATTTCGAAACGTAAAGTCTTCCGGCTGAATCAGAATCCAGACCGGACTGTTCTGAAATAATTTCAGCGTCTTTACACTAATTTGTGGAAGAATTGTACAAAAACGTTGCTGCGGATCATCCTTCAAGGCCAGCATGACCCTTGCCTCCCCTCCCCTCTCCACGATATCCTGAACAACGGCAGACAGACAGTTCTTCTCCGGACACGGTTGTGCAAGCACCTGAATCTGCAAAGAATGCACGACTGCGACGACATTCTTTCTTGCCTCAAGTTCAAGTCTCATGAAGCTGCGGGTCGAGCAGCGCACGGCAAAGTTCGTACCGCCTTCCGTACTTATTTCCAGATCGCTGGAAAACTCTCCCTTCCGCAGAACTCTGAGTTCTCCACGAACCATGTTGTGTCGTCCTGTCTGATGAACGTATTCCCACTGCCGGCATGCATTTTCAAGCTGTTCCTTTTCTTCGGAGCCGACTTCGCCCTCCCTCCGACCGAGAAAGAACCCGGCAGCCGTCAAGGAAACCCCCTGCCGGAGCAGTTCCTGTTCGCGGAATCTGCGGAGGCAGGACGGACTGACGTCTTCAAGCCCCGCCTCTCCGGCACGCACGGCGAACACACGTCGCACATAGGCGGGGTCAAGACGGCACAGACGCCCCCGCTCTCTCACGTTGAAGGGCGCCTCGCACAGCTCCAGGATTCTTTTCAGCACAGGCCGGGGCAGGGGAAGAATTCTGGACCACCGTCCCCGCACGTGCACCAGACTTCTTTGTCTGTCGATGTCGGAGAAGTCGTCGAAAAGAAGAACTTCGCCGAGACGAAGTCCGCCAAATCTCATGAGCAGACACGCCAGAAGAACGCGTGAACGCGAGCATCGGCGACCAGGAGTATCCGCCGCCTCGTACCAGTGGTAGAAGGATTGCAGAAAGTGCCTCATGCTTCTTTCATCCAGAACAGTATTCACGCGCATTTTTCAAGCAGCTCCCTATCGTCGCCTATGCGGGGAACCTATCAGAAGCGATCCCGATTTTCCAGAAAAAAGGACGTTCTTGGCCCTGCGGCAGAATCTGGTATGCTTTCCATGCTGTGAATAAACAAGAACAAACACGCCGGATTCATGTCTGCATTATCTCTGAACTTGCCGCAACGCAGTAACCTTATTATATATCTACCGATGGATGCAGCGCGTGGGTGCGTCCACGCCGATTTTCCGCCCTCTCCCGACGACGGAAGCGATTTTCCCGTCAACCGCAACATAATGAGCGATTCATGAATATAGGAAATCATACGTTTCAGGAATTCAAGGCCATGGCCGAACGCTTTCACGGATATGCCGCACCGGGACTTCTTCTCGGCGGCTACATGGTGGCGCTGGCACAGAGACATCTGCCGGAGGGCACGCTGTTCGAGGCCATTTCCGAAACGCGCAAATGTCTGCCCGACGCCGTGCAGCTTCTGTCGCTGTGCAGCATGGGCAACAACTGGGTGAAGGTGCGCGACCTCGGTCGCTACGCCGTGACGCTGTACGACAAATATACGGGCAAAGGCGTCCGCGTCAGCATCGACGTCGAAAAGCTGAAGGCGTGGCCGGAATATCATGACTGGCTCATGAAAAAAAAGCCGAAAAGGGAACAGGACGAGGAAGAGCTGCTGCGTGAAATCGAGGCCGCCGGTGACGGCATCTGCCGCATTGAGCAGGTATCCGTACACAGCGAGCTTCTGGGTCATGCCCACAGCGGCACGGTTGCGGTGTGCCCCGTCTGCGGTGAAGGATATCCGGCAAAGGACGGACCCATCTGTCGTGCCTGTCAGGGAGAACGCTACTACGACGTTCAGTCCGGATCCGCTGTACCGGAGGCGGGCGCCGCGATGCCCGGCGTACGCATCGTGTCTGCGGAGGAAGCTGTCGGCAAGGTGCTCGTTCATGACATGACTCGTATCGTACCCGGCGAGTTCAAAGGATCGGCCTTCACGGCCGGACAGACCGTCAGCCCCGGGGATCTCTGCCGACTTCAGCAGATCGGCCGCTTCGACGTTGCCGTGGTCGACGACGACCCTCCCGTGCAGAGCGGAGGAGCGGCAGCCCATGAAAACGAGGCGGCGGAAAGTTTTGCCCGGCGCATGGCAGGCAGAGGCGTGCGCTATGCGCTGCCGCCGAGAGAAGGCAAGATCGACTTTGTGGCCGATTGTTCCGGCCTGCTTTCCGTGGACGTGAAGAAACTGGAGCGTTTCAATCTCGTGCCGGATGTCATGTGCGCCTCCCGTCAGGACGCGACGCTGGTCCAGGAGGGCAAGAAGATTGCCGGAACCCGCGCCATTCCGCTTTTCCTCGACCGGGCACGTCTCGGTCAGGCTCTTGCCGTTCTCGGGGAAGAGCCGCTGTTCACGGTGACACCGCTGCGCCGTGCACGCATGGGCGTTCTGGTCACGGGGACGGAAGTGTTCAACGGTCTCATCGAAGACAAGTTCATTCCGATCATGAAGGACAAGGCCCGACAGTACGGCTGCGACATACTCCGTACCGCCATTGTGCCCGACGACAGACGGAAGATCGTCGCCGAGGTGCAGAACATGAAGGAGGCCGGCGTCGATCTGCTCGTGACGACGGGTGGCATGTCCGTGGATCCCGGCGACGTGACGAGGCCCGCGCTTCTGGATGCCGGACTCACGGATGTGCTGTACGGCATGCCGATACTGCCCGGGGCCATGGCCATGGTCGGACGCATGCCCTCCGCTTCCGGAGACATTCAGGTCATGGGTGTGCCGGCCTGTGCGCTTTTCTTCAAGAGCACGGTGTTTGATCTGCTGCTTCCCCGTCTTCTGGCGGGACGACGCATCACAAGGGGAGAGCTGGCCAGGCTCGGCGAGGGCGGCTACTGCATGAGCTGTTCCGTATGCACCTACCCAAAATGCGGCTTCGGTAAATAATGAAGGGCCTTGTGCTGGCAGGAGGACGCTCCTCCCGTTTCGGAAGCGACAAATCCCGCGCCGTGCTCCCCGGCGGCACGGGCGACATGGTGGATTTTTCCATCGGACTGCTCGCGCCGCTCGTGGATGAGGGAATTGCCGTCTCCTGCCGACGGGATCAGCTGGCTTATCTGAAGGAGAAGGGGGTAGTTCTCATTCCCGACGAGGATGACGGCGGACAGCCCACGCCCCTGAGGGGGCTTGTGGCCGCTCTGAGAAAAACGCGCTCCGCTCTGCTGGTGATCCCCTGCGATCTGCCGTTCATGACATCCGACGTCCTCGCCCTGCTTGTCCGGGCGAGAAACGAGACACTGAAGAAACGGGAACGCAACGGCGGACCGGCCCTTCTGCGCACCACGTTCGTAGACGAGAAAGGTTTTCTGGAATCTCTGATCGGCATTTATGAAGCTGCCTGCCTGCCTCGGCTGGAAGAGGCGCTTTCTCTGGGAAGGCTGGGCATATGGTCCGCCCTTCCCTCTGAGGGAAACCGTCTCATACCGCGTCCGGAAGGTTCCTTTTTTCTCAACATGAACACGCCGCAGGAATACGAACGGGCCGTCGCACTCCTGACGAAGCAAGCGACGGCGTCCGCCTCTTCCTGCTGAATTCTTTCCAGTGAGACAAACAGCGTGCGGAAAGGGAGGCCCTTTTCCTCCGGCACGGATCATCAGGCACACATCGGTCCTCCTGCCGGACTCTGTCCGGCAAAGGTTTCCGCTTTCCTCGGACAGTCTGCGCCGGTCCGCCGATGCATCGTCCCTGTTCGGAATGTTCCGCTCCGACATGAAAAACCCCGGAAAGCGGCATGCGCCTTCCGGGGCCGATGAACGATTCAGACGAGAATGAGCTTCTCCCGGTCTTCCCGCGGCGGCAGTACGCGCCCCACGCAGAATGACGGTTCCCCAAGAGCCTCCAGACGTTCGCAGGCCTCCTGTCTGCGTTCGGCCGGTACGGCCAGCAGAAGACCTCCGGACGTTTGTGCGTCGAAAACCAGCGTCGCCCGCAGTTCGTCCGCACTGTCCGCCTTAAGCGTCCGACAGGAACAGTAGTCACGATTGCGGTAGGTTCCCGCAGGAATCAGTCCGCAGGAGGCGAAATCCTCCACCTGGTCGATGAGCGGCAGCGAGGAGGTGTCAAGTTCCACGCTGACGCCCGAACCTTCGGCCATCTCCAGCACATGACCGCCGAGACCGAATCCGGTTATGTCAGTGGCGGCCCTGAGATTCATGTCCCGTATGAGGGACGAGGCATGAGCATTCAGCCGGGTGGTCCAGTGATACATATCCCTCTCGGCCCTGTCGCTGTCGTGCCATTTTGCCTTGATGGCCGTGGCGAGCACGCCCGTTCCCAGAGGTTTGGTAAGGATAAGCACGTCTCCGGGCACAAGTCCGTTGTTTCTGGCTGCGTGCGAAGGGTCTATCACCCCCGTGACGGACAAACCGAACTTGATCCACTCGTCATCCAGGGTGTGTCCTCCAGCCAGTACGGCGCCGGCCTCGGCCACCTTCTCCATGGCTCCGGACAGGATGTCCGTCAGCACGGAAAGCGGCGTGTCCGACGATGCCGACGGAGAGGGAAAAGCCGCAATGTTCATGACCGACCATGGCCATCCGCCCATGGCATAGATGTCGGAAAGCGCATTGGCTGCCGCCGTCTGTCCGAACAGTCTGGCATCATTGCCTATGGGACCGAGAATGTCCACGGTCTGCACGAGCGCCAGACCGGCAGGCGGCGCCTTGACCAGCACGGCATCTTCATTATTGGAAAAGCCGTGCAGGATGCGTCCTTCCCTGTCGGGCGGCGGTGTGATGTCGGACAGAATCTGCTCCAGCAACTCCGGAGCCGTCTTTGCCGCTCAGCCTGCTCCCCGTGTCTTGTCCATCAGACAGAATGTCGCCATGTCATCTCCGTGCGCACAGTGTTTCTTCATGTGTGGTCCGAGACAATGCCTCGGAAACTCCTTCCGCCACAAAGGGCATGAACTCCGCTATGCTCGTCGAGGGCACAGGCTGCGTGCGCTCACCCGCGAACCGCGCCCCCCGGGCGGCCAACACGCAGGCGCGAAGCAGCGGAATCCCCGCCGCAGCAAAGGCGGTCAGCAGTCCTGTGACCAGATCTCCCGTTCCGCCCACAGGCTCCATGAACGGCAGACAAGGCTCCGTCACGCGGGCCTTCTCGCGCCCTTCTTCCATGATAAGATCGACGGAGCCTTTGACAAGAAGCATCCGCGCACTGTCTCCATGCTCCCATGCCAGTTTCGACAGTTCGTCCGCACGACAGGATTCCGACAGAAGAAATCCTCTCGTATAGAAAGGATGCGGAGCCTTTTCGTCCGCCAGAAAGGCCAGCTCTCCGGCATCGGGAGTAAACACATCGTAGCGCGAAGCGTATCCGCTCATCTTTGCCGCATACATGAATCCGGCATCAGCAATGAGCGCAGGCGCGGGAGCGTGCCGCGCCTCAAGAGCCATGAGTATGCGGTTATGCCCGTCCACGCTGGGAAAAAGATAATGGAACGTCACCCCGGATAGCGACGCGGATTCAGGGGAAGACAGCCACGACGCAAGATGACCGTACAGTCTGACACTTCCTTCCGACGTACCCTGATCTCCCACGAGAAGGACCGTCGGAGCTTCGATCTCCAGCCTTTCCGAAGCCAGCACGGCGGCGGCGACCAGCGCAGGCGTCCCCCGGAGTACGGGAACGGACTCAGGCTGCCCGCTGTTCGTCTCACAGAAAGACATGCGCACAGGCTCCAGCCGGTTGCCGGATAAGCGCCACTGCCCCATGCACAGGGGAAAAGAATCGTCCGGAACGGTACCGCATATCAGCCAGCTCATGCGCCGTCCCCCTTCTGCCGCCAGAGACGGCGGGCTTCAAGAAACGCCTTCTGGAGCGCGTAGGAACACAGCGTATGTCCCTGAACCCGGGGTTCCTCGGCTCCTTCGATGCTCTGTCCCGTCAGTACGGACGCAAGATACGGCACGTCGGGACAACCTCCTCCGGAAACATTGACGATGCGGCCCGAAGCCCGTTCCACGGTGATCTTCACGTTGGCAGCCTGCACCATGAACCAGTCTCCGTAATCCTTCACGCGATACAGCGACACCGGTTCCAGCAGAGGGCCGCTCACCGGCACCGCGCTCATGGGAGAAAGATGTTCCTTCTCCAGAACGCGGCGCACGGCGGATTCCATGATGAGCGGAAACGTCACCACCATGTCGCAGCCTGTTCGCAGTTCCGGCGGAGGTCCCTTGACCTCCACCGCAAAGCCGGCCGCCTGAAGACTGCGTTCCGCCCGGATGACCTCTCCGGTATGCTGAAAGACCAGAAAACCCTTGTCCGCAGCAGAGGGGTCCGGAGGCGTTCCGCCGCGTTTTCTCAGCCAGCTTGTCAATTGCTTCAGCATTGCTTGCGAAGCTCCAGACGAACGACGCCGTCTCCTTCCTCCCGGGCTTCTATGCTCCACCCGCTGCGTCGGGCGGCCCGGCTGACGTTTTCCTGACTCGTGGTGTTGTCCACGAGAACGTCGATGGGATCGGAACCGGAAAGATGGGGATAGACCATGAGCACAGGCTGGGGACAGGAAAGTCCGCGGGTATCGATAAGCATGAGTATTCTCCTTAATGATCAGGCTTTTCTGGAAAAGGCAAAGCCGATGACGAGGCAGACGGCAAGACCGATGAGCGTTCCCTGCACGCCGTAGACGCCTATGCCCGTGGCGGAGCTGGCCGTGCCCAGATTGTGGGCCATGGCCGCGCCGGCGAGCATGCCGAGGGCGAAGACGGCGGCATCGCTGTCACCCTCACCGGCCATGAAAAGCTGTCTGCCGGGGCATCCGCCGGCCAGTGCGAAGGCAAGACCGGCCGTGACCATGCCGAGGAAGTTCCACAGACCGTCGGTGTGAGCCACGGGCTGATTTTCAAAACCGGGATGGAATCCGCCGGTCAGCAGATTGGCGATGACGGCAGCCGCGAACATGGCCACAACGCCGAGGAAAAGATGCGCATAGCGGAACAGAATGAGGTCACGGAAGGCACCCATGGTACAGAAGCGGCTGCGCTGAGCGAGCGCACCGATGGCGAGGGCCACGACGAAGGAAAGCAGGAAGGGCGCATGGGAGGCTCCGGGACCGCTGACGGAATAGAAGAGAGGACCGCTCTGTGGCTGGCCGGAAACCTGCGGGAAGGCAAGATACAGCGCCAGCAGCCCCACCATGAGCAGGGGAAAGAACCATCCGACCGCAGGATTCTGTCTGGGACTGCTGCCGCGGGAATCGCCGCGCTTGAAGAAAAGCGTGCCGCCGGCTCTGCCGCAGATGACGCCGGCACGCCCCACCAGC
>CALUTB010000083.1 GCA_944323575.1 uncultured Mailhella sp.
TCGGCATAATGAATACCCATGGCCTGATTCTCGTCCATGTAGAACGAGGCGTGGGACGACTGAAAGGCAAGAAGACGCTGCACATAGTCCCAGAGCGATGGAGACAAGGCCGCCAGACGCTCCCGGCAGACGGCTCTGACCTGCGGATTCTGCATGACGTCGAACACGGCGTCATAGTCGGCCAGGGGAATTTCCTGCTTCAGCGTCATGATGCTGCGGACATAGGCTTTGCCCCAACAGAGCGCCGTGATGCAGTCCCCCGGGGTGTTGGTAAAGATATCCACCCGGCACGATGTCCGGGCCAGGACCGTCAATGCATCGACCCAGGCAAGATTGATGATCACATCTCCGATGCCGCCCCGCAGAATGAACGCAAGATGCAGATCGTCACTGTCGCCGGAAGCATGGGTAAAGGTCACGTCTCCAAGGATATGCCCTGTCGCCGCCTTGCCGAACGCCCACAGGGCAAGCTTCAGAGACGCCAGCCGCGGACGTGCCGGATAGGCGGCCTGCAGCTTTGCCACCTGATGACAGGCTTTTTCAAAGAAAGGAACGAATGACGGCATGACGGCTCCCTTATATCTCATCCAGACGGGAAAGCAGCATGGCGGCGCTCTCATCCCAGGACAGCACATGGATGTTTGTTCCCGCAGGCGCGCCGTTTGGTCGATCATGAAGCCACGCCTCCAGACAGTCGGCCAGCGCCTCGGCCGAGCGCCCGGAAAAATACGTCGCCCCGTCTCCGGCGATTTCCCGAAACACCGGCATATCCCGCAGAATCAGCGGCTTTCCGTGCCCCGCCCCCTCGGCGACGGCCAGTCCGAACCCTTCGGCCTCCGAGGCAAAGAGCACGCAGCCTGATGCGGCATACACGCGGTTCAGAAACTCGTCGCTGATGCCTCGGAGCCAGAAAAGACGTCTGCCGTTTTCAGGGTGCCGCGTTATCTTTTCCGCCAGATCTTCGACATTCCATCCCTGCCTTCCGACAATGACGAAATTGACGTCGATGTTCCGTTCCCACAGCCGTTCAAAGGCTGCCAGCGACTGCCGATAGCCCTTGCGCGGCTCCAGCGTGCTTACCGACAGGAATGTCGGACGCGCCTTCATGGCGGCAAGCACGGCAGACGCGTCCTCCGGCAGACCGCGGCCGGCAAAGTGTTTTTCCATGTCGGAGCCGAGATGAAACCAGTTCACAAAAAACGGAGCGTCGCTTTTGACATGTTCCTTGCGCCAGGCCCGATAATCGTCGGCCACCACGGCGGAAACCGTAAGCACGCCGTCGAAACGGGAAATCAGGGGCAGCCAGCGGGCGAAATCGTTGCGGAACCCCTCGGGGCAGAACTCCGGATGCTGCAGAGGAATGAGGTCATGCACCAAAAAAAGAATCTTCACGCCCCGGCTCTGCAGAGCCTTCAGCGCGCCGATATGCGTTTCCACCTCCCTGACGTCGGGAATGGGACTCAGAAGAATGTCTCCGTCCCGAAAGACGACAGGCTCATCCAGCGCTTCGTCCTCCCCGTCTCCACTCATCTTTCCAAGAAAGCTGCGGGCGTGCACATAGCCTGCCTGCTCCGCCAGAGTATAAACAGGACACGTCTCATACCCGGAATCCGACATCGACATCAGACTGTGCAAAAGACTTTTGGCCACTCTGGGCACGCCTGAGACGTCGTCGGCAAAAGCCAGCGATCCGATGTTCCAGTACAGTCGGCGTCTGCCTGCGCGCGCGTGTTCCAGAACAAGCGGTCCTGTCGGCGAGCTTCCCGTCTGCGGACCGGAAACCCTGAGCTTCAGGATTTCAAACGAACCGAAACTCCAGCACTTCTTATAGCCATGCCGCCGAATCTGCACGAGAGGACATCCGCAGATCTCCACGCTCTGCAGGCGGGGAAAAGTCCGAACGCGGACAAGACGGAGTCCGGCCACGTACCAGTCTCTGACCGAGGCCCGGGCAAACAGCCGCTCCATACGCCCGACCGTCTCTTCGTCAAGAATGTTCAGCCGGGGAAAACGCCTGTGCAGAGCATACTTCCAAAACGGATACATAAAACGCTCCTCAATGCTTTCCGGTCCGCGCTTCCATGTCATACAGGCCGGAAAGCAGCATACGGGCACTCTCCCCCCAGGAAAGGATTCTGATTCCTTCCGACGCGGGGATGACGCCCCTGGCATGATCCTGCATCCATTGCTCAAGACAGGCGGACAACACTGCAGGCTCCCGCCCGCAAAAATACGTCGCGTGCTCTCCGGCAATTTCCCGAAACACCGGAAGATCGCGCAGAATCAAAGGCTTGCCGTGCCTTGCCCCTTCCACCACCGCAAGACCGAACCCCTCGGCCTCCGACGGCATGAGCACCGCCGACGAAACATCGTAAATGCTGTCCAGAAACTCGTCGCTGATGCCGTTCAGCCAGAACAGGCGACGGCCCCGTTCGACGTGCGATTCCAGCCTCTTCAGAAAGGCGTCCATCTTCCAGCCCTTCCTGCCGACGATGACGAAATTGACGTCCACGCCTTTGTTCCAAAGATTCTCAAAAGCGTCCAACGCCTGTTCGTATCCCTTGCGGGGCTCTATGGTGCTCACTTCCAGAAACGTGATCCTTTCTTTCAGCGTTCTCAGCAGTCCATCGCCGGATTCCGGCAGTCCCCGACTCGACGCCGACGTTCTCAAATCCGAGCCAAGATGAAACCATGACGTGAAGAAACTCGGATTCCGCCCGGCGACATGCGTTCTCTGCCATGCCAGAAAATCCTGTTCGGACGCCCGGGAAACCGCCAGTATGCCGCTGAATTCCGAAACAAGCCGAAGCCACCGTTCCATGTCGTCATGAAGAGCGGCGTTGAAGAACTCGGGATGACGCATGACGATGATGTCATGAACGATAAAACATATCCGCACCCCTCTTTCCTGCAGAAACTTCAAAACGTGATACTGTGTTTCAACCTCTCGAACATCAGGAATGGGACAAAGCAGCACATCGCCTGCCGAAAAACGAACGGGACCATCCTCGCCGACGACGTTCAGAAAAGGAAACGCCTCCCGCATCAGACCAAAGGCGCGGAAAAATCCCGGCTCGTTTTCTCGAGAACGCACGGGAACAACTTCATATGGACAATTTCTTTCCTTCAACAGCGCCGCCAGAAGATTTCCGGCCACTCTCGGCACCCCGGCTCCGGCCCGTGACGCCTCAAGGGCGCCGACAGCGTAAAACAGACGAGGCCTGCCCCCGCCGCGCGATTCCATGAGAGCAGGATTCCCCGGCAGCTGAATTCTCCCCGTTCTCCGTATCTTCCAAAGCTCGACCCTGCCGAGGTGGACGCACATTTTCTGCCCTGCGTCAGAAATCAGCAGCACGGGAAGCCGACCGAACAGAAACACCATGCGATTTTGTCCGTATTCGCACACCCTCAGCACGCAAACTCCGCACAGATACATGGTTCGTATTCGGGATTCTTCCAGCGCAGACCGTACCATCTCATACTCGGCCGCATATTTTTTTCGGAAGCACCGCAAATACCACGCAGCCAGATATCGGCAGTATATGTCGAGGAAGGTCCTTTTCTTCATCCGACGTACTCCCTCTTCACCCGCAGAAACATGATGACGCCGAACAGATAGTATTTTACGGCGTTCCTGCCGCTTTTTATCGTCAGCAGAGGGATTCCTAGGAAAAAGAAGGTCCTCCGCAGCTTTTTTCTCCCCTGAAGATCGGCAATGCGCTCAATGAACGCCAGAAAGCCTTCGTAGTCGAAATGCCGCAGCCTCAGCTTCAGCATGAACTGTATCAGTCGAATGAAGAAGATTTCATCATACCTTCCTCCAATATCGCCTATGTAATCCGAGACGATGCGGTCTTCCGTCAGACGATCGTCAAACTTCCCGTAGAACCAGTGATACAGCTTCGCGAGTCGCCGATAATACAGATCATAATGATCGGCTCTGTCTCCCGATCGCTGCGTCACCCCTCCAAGTCGGAAATTGACGACGACCTCATCCAGCATGACTCCCTTGTAGTCATCCAGAATGAGCTGAATGACGAATCTGTAGTCCTCAACAGTATCGAAGTCCGTTCTGTAGTAGCCCTGCCGCTCCACCACGGATTTCTTTATCATGAGCGCAGGATGATTGAACGGCATGGAATACCAGAACGAATACGGATGACATTTCTCCAGATGCCTTTCCCGGCCGTCGCGGGACCAGCACATCTGATGACCGTAAACATAGTCGGCGTCATGTTCCACGGCAGCCTTCACCATGTTCTCGATGACGTCATCCGAAGCGTACCAGTCATCCGAGTTCAGCACGAGCACGTACTCGCCTTTTGCAAGCCGATGCCCCTCATTCATGGCATCATAAATGCCGTGGTCCTTATGACTGACATAGGATATCCATCCTTTTCGACGAAATTCCTCCAGAAATTCCACCGTGCCGTCCGTGGACGCTCCGTCGACGACGATATGTTCCACTGCACCATAGGTCTGACGATGCACGGACTCGAAATTCTGCAGTAGAAAGTCCCTCCTGTCGTCCTTCAGACAGTTCAACGTCACGGTAATGATCGAAACAAGCGGATGACGCATGATACGACCTCACACCCTCTACAGGCTCGCGACGAAATCCAGCGCATGCTTGATGCACACGTCGTGATTATGATGCTGATGCTCGCCCCACCGCCCGATGCCGAACAGACGCTTTTCTCTGTACCGGTCCAGAATGGACGTGATGGCGGCCGTTCTTCCTATCAGCGGAAGTGGATAGGCGGCCGGAGTCGTATAGTTGAAAAGATTCCTGCCCGGGAATGTCAGTTTCAAGGCATCGAAGCGGTCGGCGTTCGTTTCGGTAAAAACGCCGAACTGCTTGCTGTCCCTGACGAAGTTGGAGATGAACAGCTCCCGGTGATGCTGCTGGTCCATTTCCGGCCGGTAGCGCCAGTGATAGTTGTTGTCGTTCCTGTCCGTTTCAAACAAGGAAATGACGACCTTGTTGTACAGGATGAGCCTCATGGGCGCACGTATTTCCTCGGGACGCCCGAGAGCCTCATAGAGAGAAGGCCAGGGAATGGTGGTGATGACGTTTCTGGCTCTGAACTCACCGTTGACGAGCCATTCTCCGGCAGCCTCGTCATAGAAAAGCGTTCGTACCGGCGTGTTCAGCCGAATGTTCGGCAGTTCCTCGCGGGCCAGCGCCTCCATGACTCTTCCATATCCGCCGGAAACGGGATAGTATGGTCTGTTGTGGCAGGGATACTTCTCCACGTCCTGACGACGTTCCAGCGAGTACCGCAGCACCTCCTCCACTTCGACGCGCGGAATCTTGTACAGCCAGTCCACATCCATTTCGGACGGCTGGATGCCCCACAGCTTGATATTGTAGGGAATCAGATAATTGTCGCAGATCATATCCCCGAGCTTCCAGCGTATCCATTCCTCATAGTTGGAAGGTTCGGGACGTCCCAGTGCCTCTCCGTTCCGTATGACGGAGATCAAATATTCTATCTGTCTCTTCTCGGGCAGCTGCCACAGATTCGATTCCAGAGGATAATCGACGTCCATCCCTTCCATGCTGATCTTGGATATGCGGGGATCGATCCTGTACATCTTCTCCCGGGGAAAGGAGGAAAAAAGAAACTCCTCCACGTCGGGAAACTTCGTCTGAAAGAAGTGCCCGCCGATATCGACGACATGGCCGTCGACATGGAAACTTCTGCACAGTCCTCCCGGCTCAGCCTCGGCTTCAAGCGCCATGACGTTCCGTATGCCCCTGCGCCGCATGGCCTTCAGCAGAGTGATGCCCGTAACTCCCGCGCCCAGTATGATGAAATCGTAGACCATGATCCGTCTCACTTCCTGATGTTCAGCACGGGAAGAAAGCCCAGAAGCTTGAAGGTCCTGGCGTTTCCGTTGTTTCTCTTTTCGATCTTCATCAGCGGAATGTGATCAAAAAGCAGATATCTCCTGCTGCCGGAACCGGAAATCTTCACCTTGAGAACGGGAAGCCCCAGCAGCCGGTATCTTCGGCATCGGGGAGCGGCAACATCGGCAGCCTCTGCGGCAGCGGCAAGATCAATCAACCGGTTGCCTGCCACCACTTTTCCTTCGCCGACAATGCCCTTGAAGGGATGTCCGTCCGGCAGCGTATCCAGAAGGCTGTTTCCGAAGTTGTCGAAACCGAGCTGCATTCCCTTGATCTCGTCCTTTATTTTCCGGGCGATGAATGCGTTCTGCATGCCGTGATAATACGGCGTCATGGCGGCATAGTTCCACCATTCCTCAAAATACTTCACTGTCCTGAGAGTATAGAACGAAGAACTTGTCCTCCACGGCTTATTTGGAGAAAAGTGAATGATCACAGGATGTTTCCATTCTTCTCTGAAGTAATCTTCATCATATTCCGGATGAATCTGGCATATATAGTTCCTGCGTTCCCCGAGATTGTACCGGTTGGGAAGGATCTTGTATCTGTTGCCGGAGAACAGGATGTTGAGCGCGTCCTGATGAAGACAGCGGAATTTTTCCCCGTACTTTTTCCCGAGTTCGAGACACTTTTCGGTAACGTTCTCCTCCCTCCACTTCACGCAGTCGATGACGATCATGCCCAGATTGAAATAGACATGCCTGCGGCAGTCGAGATCAATGTCCTCACGCAAGGTACAGGCGATATCCGGACAGGCCGCGATGGTGAAGCCTTCAAGATCCTCGTTGTACAATTTGGCGATATCATCCAGAACGATGGTGTCGCTTTCAATGTGCACGACCTTGTCGACTTCCGGAAAGCTCTCCGGAAAGAGCAGCATGGCCCATGCATCGAGAAGTCCGTAGTACCAGACGGAGAGTCCTTCGAATCTCTTTACATCGACAGAACAGAATTCCATCTTCGTTATGTTCGGAAAACCGTTGCGGAGGCTCAGAAGCTGCCTTCTGTCAAAATCGGAAAGCCCGCAGTCCATGATGTAAAAACTGACGCTGTGTTCGGTATTGACCGCCACACTGACCATCGTCGTGGCCGTATAGCCGACCATGTCCGTATTGGTCACAAAAAAAACCGGTATGTTCGGAACCTCGGCGTTCATGACAATCTCCTTGAGGCCGTGTTTTATATGTCGCTGAAAGAAAACTTCATCTCTTTCCGGTGAAGCAGCTTCTTGGCCAGGGCATTGTCCAGCAGGATTCTTCCCGGCCTCTTCTCCTTCCATATTTCCCTGTCCTCATGCATGGAAACCGGCAGCATCAGTGATGCATCAAGGTGATATCGTTCCGCCATGCGCAAAACCAAATCATATTTGGAGAGGGCTTCATCTCCCGCTATGTTGACAATCGGACAAGAGGCGGCTTCCCGGCTTTCCATAAGATCGAGGACGGCTCCGGCGACAGTGCTGAAATCAATGATGGATCTCCATGAATCCATGAAGAACTTCATGGGAATCCCCCTGCGATTCCGCTCGATGATCTCGTCGAAAAAATGTTTCTTGTGCGGTGAAAGGCTCCTTCCCATCATGACGGGAAGCCTCACGATGCGGATTCCCGCCGCCGCAGCCATGGCTTCCTCCGCGAGCTTCTGTCGCGCATAGTCATTCAAGGGCGAAACGGCATCGTTTTCCTTGTAGGGAATCACGCTGTCCAGGGAAAACACCATGTCCGTCGAAATGCTGTAAAACACGTCGAATCCGTCAAGCAGAGCTATGAACCGCGCATAGGTCACGATGTTCGTATTCCATGCGGCGCGCCGATCATATTCCTTGCCGGTATTGAAGAATGCCGGAAGATATATGATTTTTACATGCCTTCCTGCATTGATCCTCCGCGTCAACCTGCGCAGGGAATCGTCATCCGACACATCGCAGAACATCCATTCTATTCTTCCATCGACAATATCTCTTTCATCTCTTGTCGTCGCCAGAATTTCCTCATCGGTCTTTTCCATGAGCTTTCTGACGATATAGCTTCCGAGAAAACCGCCGGCGCCTATAACCGCATACATGACCAGACCTCACAAAGAATGGATATCCTTCGTACCGTCGGCGTTTTCCACGCCGTTGTCGTACATGGCGACCGTCACGGTATCCACGGGATAGAAGAAAGAGTGCTTCACATACGGATCAATGACAAAAAAGTCGCCCTTCTCTGCGGAGCACGAACGATGCTCGCCCTGCCGTTCGAGTTCCATGTCGATACGGCCCTCGATCACGAAAAAGGCTTCCCTGTTGCTTTTGTGATAATGCCCCCCCCGACGCGTTCCGGCCGCGGAGCCGCTGACATTGATCTGTTTCCAGCCGTTGCGGCAGAGCTGAACCAAAAATCCTCGGTCGTCGGAAAAGGAAAAATCCGGTTCAAGAAAGGTGATCATGCCTCAAGATTCCCTTCACGCTTCACGAGTTCCATGTCATGGCGCACCATGAGCTTCACCAGTTCCTCGAACGGAGTCTTCGTAGGATTCCAGCCCAGCTTCGTGCGTGCCTTCGTCGGATCTCCCCACAGATTCACGACATCCGTCGGGCGATAAAATTCGGGGGAAACCTCGATGAGCACGCGGCCGGTCGCCTTGTCTATGCCCTGTTCCGCTTCGCCCCCGCCGCGAAATTCCAGTTCGATGCCCGTCTCACGGAACGCAAGAGTGCAGAATTCCCGCACGGAATGCTGCTCACCCGTGGCGATGACGAAATCTTCCGGTTCTTCCTGCTGGAGTATGAGCCACATGCATTCCACATAGTCCCTGGCGTAGCCCCAGTCGCGAAGAGCAGAAAGGTTGCCGAGATACAACTTGTCCTGTTTACCCTGGGCGATGCGGGCGGCGGCAAGAGTGATCTTGCGGGTCACGAAGGTTTCGCCGCGGCGTTCGGATTCATGATTGAACAGAATGCCGGAACAGGCGAACATGCCGTAGGCTTCGCGGTATTCCTTGGTGATCCAGAAGCCGTACTGCTTGGCTACAGCATAGGGGGAATAGGGATGAAACGGTGTGGTTTCGCTCTGCGGACATTCTTCCACCTTGCCGTACAGCTCGGACGTGGATGCCTGATAGATGCGGCAGGTCTTTTCCAGACCGCACAGACGCACGGCTTCCAGCACACGCAGCACGCCGGTGGCCACCACGTCGGCCGTGTATTCCGGCACCTCGAAGCTTACCTGTACATGGCTCTGTGCGGCCAGATTATAGATTTCATCAGGCTTCACCATGCCGATGATGCGCACGATGCTCAAAGAGTCGGCAAGATCTCCGTAATGCAGATGAAAGTTCGCTTCTCCCTCCAGATGCGCAAGTCTCTCCCGCCTTTCGGTAGCGGAACGCCTGACCATGCCGTATACTTCATATCCCTTGTCCAGCAGAAATTCCGCAAGATAGGAGCCGTCCTGACCGGTGATGCCGGTAATAAGAGCACGTTTCATGCCTGTTCTCCGTTACTGGCGGATCATGGCCAGCAGTTCTTCAGTTTTCTCCTTCATGAGAGTCCCGTTGCCGCGGCTTTCCACGTTGAGGCGCAGCACCGGTTCCGTATTGGAAAGCCGCAGATTGAATCTCCAGTCGGGGAAGGCTACGGACAGGCCGTCAATACGGGATACGACGGCATGCGGTGCAGCGGCGTACCGTCGTTCCACGCGAGCCATCACGGCATGACCGTCCTCCACCCGGGAATTGATCTCTCCGCTGCAGGGAAAGGCCTTCATTCTGTCGTTCACGCATTCAGCCAGCGTCCTGCCCGTGGTGCTGAGCCGCTGCGCCACAAGAAGCCAGGAAATCATGCCGGAATCGCAGTAGGCAAAGCGGCGGAAATAATGATGGGCGCTCATTTCACCGCCGTAGAGGGCATCTTCGGCACGCATGCGTTCCTTGATGAAGGCATGTCCCGTTCTCGATTCCACGGGGATGCCTCCCGCCGCTTCGACCACGGCCTGCGTATTCCAGATCAGGCGCGGATCATGGATGATCTTCGCTCCAGGATGCCGTTCCAGAAGTGCCTCTGCAATCAGCCCCACCAGGTAGTATCCCTCAATGAACCGTCCCTGCGCGTCATAAAAGAAACAGCGGTCGAAATCTCCATCCCAGGCAAGTCCGAAATCCGCCCCGTATTCGCGCACAGCCTGCGCGGTACGGGTGCGCTTTTCAGGCAGCAGAGGATTGGGAACGCCGTCGGGAAAGGAACCGTCAGGCTCTCCGTTGATGAGCATGATGTCGAAGGGAAGACGCTCCGCAAGCTTCCTCATCGCCAGCCCCGCCGTTCCGTTTCCCGCATCGGCCACAATGCGGAAAGGACGCAGGGAATCCGGATGAACGTAGCTCAGCAGATGATCCACATAATCGTCTCTGAAATCAGCCTCGGCATAATGCCCTCTGTGTTCTGAACGTATGGCGGAATCCGATGACACGCGCTCCCTTATGCTCTGCAGACCGGAATCTCCGCTGACGGGAACGGCACCCCTGCGCACCAGCTTGAATCCGTTTTCATCAGCCGGATTATGGCTGCCGGTGACCATGATGCCTCCGTCGAAATCTTCCGCAAAGGAGGCGAAATAGATTTCCTCCGTACCGCACAGTCCGATGCCCGTCACGTCCGTACCGGCGGCGAGCAGTCCTTCGGCAAGCGCCCGATACAGTGACGGCCCGGACAGCCTGGCATCATGTCCGATGACCACACGACGGGGCCGGAACTCATCGGCATAGGCATATCCTATCCGTCTTGCGAGATCCTCATTCAGCACGTCGGGAAAACGCCCGCGTATATCGTACGCCTTGAAGCAGGAAAAATTCATGCCCGGGCCTCCGCGTCAGCCCTGCCGTAGTTGTCCTGAAGACGCACGATATCGTCCTCGCCGAGATAGGTGCCGGACTGCACCTCGATGAACACCAGAGGAATCGTACCCGGATTCTTTATCCGGTGCTGCAGCCCCAGAGGTACATACACGGATTCGTTTTCCGTAAGCAGCCGCACCTCTCCGCCGATGGTGACTTCCGCCGTACCGCTCACGATGATCCAGTGTTCGGCACGATGGTAGTGCATCTGAAGGGAATTCTCCTCTCCAGGACTCACCACAATGCGCTTCACCTGAAAGCGGTCGGACATGACAAGCGTTTCATAACTGCCCCATGGCCGATAGACCTTGAGATGGATGTCCGATTCCGGGCGCTTTTCCAGCTTCAGCTTCTCCACCACGTGTCTTACGTCCTGCGAGCGACGTCTGTCGGTCACGAGAATGGCGTCTCCGGTTTCCACCACGGCCAGATCATGAACGTCCAGAGCGGCGATCAGTCTCCCTGAACTGCGCAGATAGCAATTGCGCACGTTTTCCGTAATGACGTCGCC
>CALUTB010000084.1 GCA_944323575.1 uncultured Mailhella sp.
GCGGATGGCCTGCTCGGTGGCCTTGAGGTTGAAGGGGTCCACCACGCGCACGTCGCTCACGCCGCAGCTCTCCACCCGCTTTTCGGAAAACATGAATGAATACGACGTGATTTTCGTCGGCTATCCTGTCTGGGTTTATACCATGCCCATGGCTCTGTACTCCTTCTTTGAACGGTTTCCTTTTCCCGGAAAAACCATTGTGCCCTTCAGTACCCATATGGGAAGCGGCCTTGCGGACGGGCCGGAACAAATCGCCCGGCTCTGTCCGCAGGCAGGAGTGCTGGATGGTATTGCCATACGCGGAAACCTGGTTGCCGAATCGCAGGAATCCGTTGAGCACTGGTTACGGCAATCGGGGGTGACGGATTTTTCCCGCACATAGGAATCCAGAGTCGGTTCCGGGCCAGGTCTCTCTCATCTATTTCAACCATCAAAGGAGCGTCCGAATGAAAAAGGTTCTGATCATTTCCACAAGTCCCCGCAAAGGCGGCAACTCCGAAATTCTGGCTGACGAATTCGCCGCAGGAGCGCGGGAAGCGGGCCATGAAGTGGAAAAAGTCTGTCTGTACGACAAGACCATCAATTTCTGCAAAGGGTGTCTGGTCTGCCAGAAAACACAATGCTGCGTCATTCACGACGATGCGGACGCCATCATGCGGAAGATGAAGGACGCCGACGTGATCGTCTTCGCCACTCCCATCTATTATTATGAAATGTGCGGCCAGATGAAAACCATGCTGGATCGCGCCAATCCACTGTTCCCGTCAGAGTATGCCTTCCGGGACATTTATCTGTTGGCTTCGGCGGCGGAAAACGAAGAAAGCGCCGTGGATGGAGCGGTGAACGGCCTCAAGGGCTGGATCGCCTGTTTTGAAAAGGCCCGGCTGAAAGGCGTGGTCAGAGGGGTGGGCGCAACCGATCCGGGCGACATCAGGCATCGTCCTTCCGCGCTTGAAGCGGCGCGCGTCATGGGGAAAAACCTCTGAGAACATTTCCGTTGCCGGTGAAACTCCGCCTTTTCCCCGCAGGGATGTATCCCATGAATATTCTGAAGGGAGTCCTCCCGCCCACGCTCGCGTCTCCTCTCTCAGCCCCTGCAGGTGAACTGATGGAAATCCGATTGATTATCGCTGGAGAAACGCTGTCCGCCATTTTTGAGGGCAACCCTGCCGGCCGGAACTTTGTGCGGATGTTCACAATAACGATGAAGGACTGCAATGGAACGGAAAAAATCGGCGATCCGTCGCGCTTTCCACAAAAGAAGCTGCGGACGGATTCAATCCGTCCATCGGCGATATCATGCACTATACCCCTTGGGGAAATGTGGCCATGTTCTATCGGGACTTTCCCTGCTCCGGTGGGCTGATTCCCTTGGGGCGAATCACCTCGGGCGTGGAAAAGCTGGCCGTTCTGCGCGGAAACTTTGAAGCAAACTTTGAGCAGGCGCGATGACGCCGTTTTTCCGTAAGCCGGGGGCAACCACCAGCTCTCTCCGGTCAATTCAATTTCAATCTTGGAGAATGTCCTATGAAAAAACTCTTGTCAGTAATAGCCGCGTTTTTGCTTTGCGCTGTTGTGGCGCCGGCAACGGACGCTCAGGCGGCCGGGGAATACTCCAGCCGGATCATCGAAAACGGGACCCCCATCACGCTCACCATCGGCGATACGGTTATTCCGGCTACGCTCAACAACAGCAGGTCGGCAAAAGAACTCATTTCCCGTCTTCCCTATACGGTAAAACTGCACCGTTATTCCCATGACTATTGCGGCGTTATGGACAATCCCCTGTCATATGACGAAGCGGATGTGCACAACGGCTGGTTGAATGGAGACATCGACTTTGCCCGTGACGGCAATTATTTTACCATACTTTTTGAGTATGAGGAAAACTCGCAACAATATGGGCATCAGATTACAATGGGCAAAATCGACGGTCCGCTTTCCGCGGTGAAAAACCTCGGACGCGATATCGAAGTCAGAATTGAACTTGCCCGATAAAACAGATCCGTCCGCTGAGGATTCCCATCCTCAGCGGACTTTTGGGATCATCGCGGGCAATACCAGTCCGGCGCCTACTCGGCAGTCATGGGGAAGATAGCACCGGAGCATCTCGGTAAAATTGCCGGGCAACAACGACATGAATACATGGGTAGCACAAGGTTTCATAAGTCAAGAAAAGCCCGCCAATAGTTGCCCCGATGCAGGAATGCGGATTGGGTGTACTCTTTCACGCTTGCTGAGAGCTTTCGCAGGAGAGCCTTGATATCCTTCCGTTCTCCTTGCGGTCGTTCGCGGGCCGATTTTGACGTGCTTGGGGAGCGTCCGTTTTTGCATCCGGCGCACCGTGCGTTCCGGCTGACGGGAATCATGTTCAGCTCCTGCGGCAAGCGCAGCAGGGCAGCATCATCAAGATTGTCCATGCCATTGCTTCTATTGTCCATGCGCCTACGATTCCGTTTTGGAATCCATGATACGTTTTCTGGCGAATCAGAACCTTCCCGCGGGAATGCCCGTTTTTCCGGAAATTTCGGCATTTGACTTTTGCCAATCCATGCCGCTCCAATCAATCTTGAACCGAAGCCTTGGCACATCCGGCGTCAATTCTCCGTGACAGAAGACTGTTCTGCGTTCTTTCATTTTTTCAGTGTGTCAGGTTTCCCCCGGATTTGCCGGGGAAAACCTGACTATTTTTTGTTTTTATAGTAAAATTATTTATGATTACTATCTGAAAAAGGATGTTTTTCTGCGGCACCCGATAAAGAGTAACAATGATCCTGATGAAATCAGTAGAAGATCGATGACTGCCAGCTGCCATGGCCCGTACATCAGTGTACGGTTCAGAGCAAGTCCTCCCATCATGCCGTTGATGACAGGAAGCAGAATAAAAAGTATGCCTCCAGAGAGAAGCTGTTCTCTCCGTGCGGTCTGCTTTCTCCATAGTGCGTGGACGGCACTTAGGAACCAGGCTACGAAAAAAGCCGAGCTTTCCAAGAGCACTCTTTCAGGAATACCACTTCCGATAAGTCTGCCGACAAGAAAGTAGGCTCCCACGGCAAGGGGCAGACCAGAAAGAAAAACGGTGTTGAGCAGCTTTACGGCATGGCTGGACAGGGAATGTTTGTTCTCCTGTCTTTTTTCATGAAAAAGAAGACCGGCCGCCATCATTCCGACACTGAACATGCCGAAAAGAAAGAGAACCGCGCGCATGGCAGGAGAAGCGAAACGACCGAGGTGCAGTGCGGTTACAGCATGCCACAAGGCTCTGACACCGGACACGTCCTTTTTTCCGGACTCCGTCAGTTCTTCATATCCGCCATGCATATTCAGCGTCAGTCTTTGCGGGACTGCGCGTCTGGCCAGATCGGTGCTTCTGGCCTGCACCGCCTGAACGGAAGTTGTCTTACCGTTTTTTAAGTTCAGGATTATCTCGCCGGCCCCAGTTTCTGGCCAGAGACTTTCCGCTTTTCTCAGAAGGGGGGCAGGGTCGGGGATATGCGACAGGACTCCGCCGAGCATGTCAACGGACAGTATTGTGCCTGTCGACTCCTGGGGAGAAGAGACGTCCATGCCCTTTGTCTCCCTCATGAATTCCCTGCCGTTTTGTGCATAGCGTTCCTGAAGAAGGGAAGGCAGTACCCCCTGTGCTGTCAGGAACAGGCCCGAGAGGCAGAAAAGAAGAACGAACGGAAGCGTGATTCCTCCGGTAATGCAGTGGGCATCGTGCCATGCCAGGACGGCTGGACGTTTCCGAAAAAGGAAAAAATCCCTGAAAAAATGACGTCGTACAAGAACGCCGTTCACGGTGACGGTAAGCAGCAGAAGTGTAGCTATGCCTACCAGAAAGCGTCCGGTATGTCTGTTCATCCCGAAGAGGTCGACGTGAAGCCGGTAAAGGAAGGTTCCGCCTCCTGTGAGTCTTGGTGCCAGCAGTGTTGCCGAAGAGCAGTCGAAGGGAAGAGTATGGGCGCCGGGACGTACTCCGACGTCGCTTTTTGAGGCCCATCGGATGGACGGTACAGGGGTGCGTTCTCCGGGGAGAACGACGGTCCACATATCGGCCTCGGGGGCTTTATCCGCCAAAAGGGCAAGACCGGTGCGCGCGGCCTTCACCTTGTCATCAAGGGACGTGCTCAGAGCCGCACGGTGTGTTTCAGGTTGCATCCAGAAGGTGATTTCGTTCCTGTAGAGCGCGATGGACCCCATGAGAAACAGAAATATGCCGACCCATCCCAGAAGAAGTCCGGAGAAGGAATGTATCTCATGCATGCCCTGGCGAAAGGAGACGTCGCGTTCCGACAGAAAGCGTCCTATGAGCCGGTGGCAGAGAAAAACGAAAAGAGGATAGAGAATAAAACAAAGGATGAAGGACGTAATAGTCGCTTCAAACGCGGGATGGAGCGATAAGCGCACAAGAATATGCCCAAGAATCCATGTCATGGGATAGGCAAGGCCGAAGGCAAGGGCACAGTGCAGCCATGGGGGTAGCGATATAGGAAAGCGTACGGACATTGAGTTCCCCCTTACAGGAAAAAAGAGCATCGGAAAGAAAAGTTCGCGGGCATTGAACGGCACCCGATGAAAGGAACAAACTTTCGTCGGGTGCCGCAAAATCCGCACGTTCAAGTACCGTGCCTTTTAGAATGTCTTGGATATCTTGAACCAGAAGCGGCGGCCGCTGTCGGCATAGGTGTAGGTGGCGTCGTCCTTGTCGCGCATGTCGTTGAACAGGTTGTAGACGACGGCGCTGAGTTTCAGGCCCTTGCTGGGTTCCCACGTCGCACCGATATCAGTGGTGAGCGTGGTGTCTTCGTTGTAGTCCAGCGTTCCTCCCTGTCCGAAATTGGGGTAGTATTCTTTGCCCCGGTACTGTAACGTGGCAAAGGTGCTTACGTTTTCGAGGGGCAGCCACTCCAGGGTAAGGTTGGCCAGGTGTTTGGGCATGGCGACCAGAGGCTGACCGTCGAGCCCGTCGTATTTATGAAATTCATACGGAAGATTGGACGCCTTGCCGGTGATTTCGGAGTGGTTGTAGGTATAGTTTGCCTTGGCGGTGAAAGTATCGGTAAACTTGTAGGCCAGAGCGAACTCCAGTCCGTAAACCTCAGCACCGGTGATATTGTAATAGGTGCTCAGCCCCACGCCGGTGAGCGGGTCGATGATGACGTTGCCGTTTGCATCCAGCAGGCCGTTGGTACCGGTGTTGACGATTTTATCCTTGTAATCGGTATAGAAGGCGGTCACGCTGCCGCTCAGACGGGAATTGTCATAGAGCAGGCCGAGTTCATAGTTTACGCTGGTTTCCGGGTCGAGGTCTGCATTGCCCCTGGTGATGCTGCCGCCTCTCTGGCCCATGCCGAACATGGGGTTTATCTGTACAAGCGTAGGTGACTTGAAGCCCCAGGCCACGCCGCCTTTGAGCGTCCAGTCGGAAAGGAAGTTCCATACACCGTAGACTCGAGGAGACCAGTGGTCGCCGAATTCAGTATTGTTGTCATAGCGAAGGCCGGCGGTAAGACTCAGGTTGTCCAGAAGCCACCATTCGTCTTCCAGAAACAGGGAATATTCTTCCATGTCGGCTTCAGTCTGTTTGATGTTGGTTCCGCCGGGAACTATGGTCGTATAGTAGCCCTCGTCATCAAGCTCGTATTTCTTGTAGGCGCCGCCCATGAGCAGAATATGATTGCCGAGGGCGATGTTATACTTCGCTTCCAGATTATGGTTGGCGATATCGACCTGACCGGTGCTGCTGGAAAATGCGGTAGTGTACTCTTCTCGGAAAGCATCGACGGAAAGCGTTCCGCCAAGAACCTTGCCGTTGTAGGCGAAATCATATTGAGTGCGGTCGAATTCCGTTTCCTTCACGGTGCCGCTTTCCGCCTGCACCTTGCCGGGGGATGTGCGGAAAAGCTGCGACTGACGGGAGATACCAAACATGAACTCCTGGTTTTCCCAGGGCGTGTACCAGAGTCTGGCCGTGCCGTTTTCTTTTTTGCTGCGCCCCGTACCTTCAAACACCTCGTCTTCCTGTCTGTCGGAAAGGTTGCCCCAGAGTTGCAGACCGAGCTTATTGTCAATGATGGGACCGGAGATATAAACATCCCCTCCGAGAGTGTCGCCCATATCGTTGTCCCGCAAGGTGGCGCTTGTGGAGAAAGTTCCCGTCCATGTTTTTCCCGTCTTTTTGGTGATGATGTTGATGACGCCGCCGATGGCCTCGGAACCATACAGGGTAGACATGGGGCCGCGCACAACTTCGATGCGTTCTATGGCTTCCACGGGAGGAATCCAGTTGTTGCTTTCTCCTTGGCTGATGCCGCCTTTTCTGGTGTTGCCGGTACCGTTCTGTCGACGACCGTCCACCATGATGAGCACTTTGTCGGACTCCAGGCCGCGGATGGAGATGGAGCCCGTTTCACCGCCGACGATGTCCAGGCCCTGAACGCCGCGCAAGGCTTCGGTAAGAGAGGCAGCGGACTTTTTTTCCAGTTCTTCCTTTGTGATGACGGTGACGCTGGCCGGTGTATCCTTCACGTCTTGCTCGTATCCCGAAGCGGTAACAAAGACATCCGCAGCCTGAAGCGTGTCTTCAGCCATGACGTTGCGAGGCATAAAGGTGACAGGAATGGCGCAGAGAAGCGCGGCAAGGTACAAAACAGGTTTTGTCATGGCGACTCCTTAAACCAGAAGTCTCTGCACTCAAGACAGAAAACTTCATAAGTTGAAATTGAAAATCATTTTCTTTATGCTTAGAAAAGAAGTCTGACATGAGTCTGACGAAAAATGGATGACGCATTTTTTGTTGAGGCAAGGCGGAGAACTCATCGTGAGGATGAGTCGGCACGAGTTTTCATCTTTGGGGAAGGATTATGAACATTCTTATTGTGGAAGATCATCCGCTTCTTCGGGAAAGGATAGCGAAACATTTTTTCGAGGTCGGTTTCTTCGTGAACAGTGCCGGCAACGGAGAAGAGGCCGTATCGTATCTCAAGCATATCTCTTACGATCTGATTATCATAGACCGTGGATTGCCCGATATGGACGGACTGAACCTGCTTAAGGAAAGAAGAGGGGCGCGCTGCCTGATACTTACCGCATGGGATGCTCTGGAAGACCGAATCAAAGGGTTGAACATCGGTGCCGACGATTATATGCTCAAACCTTTTGCCCTTGCGGAACTGGAAGCCAGAGTGCGTGCCGTATTGCGCCGCGGAGAAGCGAAACTGCCGTACATGCTGCACTGCGGAGCCCTGTCCCTCGATATAGTACAGAAACAGGCGGTATTCGGCAGTACCCCCCTGAATCTTTCACGTCGTGAGGTGGCACTTTTGGAGCACCTTATGCGTTCATCACCACGCACGGTGGTGAAAGATGTACTGGAAGACGTGGTCTACAAAACAGAAGAGGCTGTAACGCCCAATGCGCTGGAGGCCGTAGTGTCCAGGCTTCGCCGCAAACTGCGTGGCGTGGAAGCAGATTGTTCCATCGAAAACGTACGGGGACTGGGATACCGCCTTCTCCCCGTCAGATGTTCCGACAAGGTTTTTCCATGAGATGCCCGCCTGTTTGGTCCAGCATCAGTTCTAGAATACTTGTTGCTCTGTTGCTTATGCTTTTTCCTCTTCTTTTGGTACAGCTGTGGTATCATCGTGATACTCTCGATGACCTGCGCCGGCAGGTACTGGCTTTTCAGGCACAGGATCTGACTTTCGGCAGAAGTTCGGAAGAGGTAAAGCGTATGCCCTTCGTATGGGGACAAAGCACCTTCTACTACACGCTGTACACACCGGAAGGCACGTTGCTCTGGTATGCCCCGCATGGAGGCCGTCCGCGAAGATTCAAGGACAGTCTTCTCCGGGAAGGGTATGCCAGCGGAAAGTGGTTTTCCCATTATGCAGGCAGAGAGGTGAGTGCTGCGGTGGAGCTTGTTGACGGAAATATCCTGATGGTCTCCAAAAAAGACGACAGGGAAAGAAAAGCTCTTGATGAACTTTTGGACAGTCGCACGCTGAAGGGTGCCGTTTTTGCCTCGGTGGGGGGAGTCGTCGCTCTGGGTATCATGTTTTTTCTGCTGCGATGGACTACACTTCCGTTGCGCAGAGTTGTCTGCATGGCGCGGAAAATAGGACCTTCACACCCAGACAGGCGTATTCCTGTAGAAGAGCTTCCTCGTGAACTGCATGAGCTGGCCAAGGCGACAAATGAGGCCATGGATAGACTTTGTGCTGCCTGCGAGCGTGAGAAGAACTTTGTATCTCATGCTGCACATCAGCTTCGGACACCTTTGTCTGTGACGGTGCTGCTTCTTGAGGAAGGTAAAAAAAGTGGACGTTTGGAATGGGAGCTCATAGATAGCCAGATTCGCCAGATGGAGCGCATGGTTTTCCAATTAGGCAGACTTTCCAGAAGCGACAGAGGTACAGAATTCACCAATAGATCCATGCCTCATTTTAATGTCTCCAGACATGCACGGGAGTGTGCGGCCGCCTTGCTTCCCTTGTTTGAAAAACAGGGGCGCACGCTTGCAGCAGATCTGGAGGACGGGCTTTTTTGTCGTACCATGGAAGCCGGACATCTTCATGAGATACTCGGCAATTTGTTGGAGAATGCTCTGATGCATGGCAAGGGCACGGTATTATTAAAAGGTTTCAGAAGGGATGGTTTTATCGTGCTGGACGTATCGGATGAAGGAGAAGGTGTTCCTGAAGCAGAGAGGGAACGAGTTTTTGACCGCTTTTGTAAGGCAGATCCGAACTCCGAGGGATCTGGTCTTGGATTATCCATAGCACGAACTATTGCTCGTAATGGACAGGGTGATCTCTTTGTATATTCTACTTATCCATGTATTTTTCGATTGGAGATTCCTTTTACTATTTATTAAATATTATTGTGATATCAATTTTTCTATTGTTTTGTCAGATTGTACAAAAACATTTCACGGCTCCCACCAAGTGCCGCAACTGTTTTTTTGAAAGTAGATATTTTGTGTGTATGATTGCTTGAATGGGTATATTAACTATATTAATTCAATATATTATAAAAATTTATCCGCATGGGGACGCCAAACATTAGAGTTTTGGATGGCGTCATATCGACACTTTCGCCTGACGCGTTGATCAGTCCGGCGAACATGAAGAGGATGTTTTTCCCAAAGATGGTGATGGACTATGAGCTCTACCAGGATAGCATAGTCACCCATGTTGGCGGGAGATGCATAGGAATGGAAGCCTGCCGTTTGGGGGACACGCATACGATCGTCATTGAGAAGCTGCCGAAATGTTTTTTCACATAGGGGCATCTCATAGCGATATCCTTTCAACCTGACCAAATTGATGAAGTAGTCTGCTGTAGTAACATATACGGACAGAAAGTTCACATGGCCGGAAATTGTATGTGAGCACTGTATGTGAGACGTTCTGTCAGTCGTGGCATCCGGAGAACCATATGGATCGCGATGTCGGAAATGTATTCCGGAAGAGTTCCTGCTGAACATATCTGACGTATGTGATCGGGGAAAATCTGGCCTGCGTCATACACGGTGATGTAGTCGGAGTGATTCCTCCATCTTTTGTACATGATCGAAACATACTTTTAAGAATCAGCATATGCAGCTTTCGTGTGTTTTGTCTAGAGGATCGTCAGAATACACTCCTGATCCGTTCATGTTGGCCTTGATGGTGTTTTTTGTTCCGATGTATATTCTCCAAGAGCCGCATGGGCGTCATCATGCCGGAAAAAGTAAGTTCCATCCTGACGAATGATTTGTCTGACCCATCAATCGGGCAATTCCAGAGCGGACCCCAGAATGACGCTTTCAGAAAATGTTCAGGGTATCCCAATGGCCCGTTCCGTCCCGCTTCACGACTTTTGACCATGCACGATAGGGCGGAGCATTCCGCACCTTCCTGTCTCGAGCAACTTCAGGGGATCCGGCAGAGGGGCGAAGCAGAAATTCTGGAACTGGGACGATCGGTCAGATGATGCCTTCGGGAAAAGGAAGGAGAGCAGGTACCGTTGCGGATCAGAATTCCAGAGGTTTGCAGTAGCCGCCTTCGGCTCGTTCCGAGAATAGCTTTCTGCGTATGAGAAAATAGGCGATAAGCATGATGGCTCCGGTGATGATCCACGATACGGGATAGACGGTAAGCAGCATTTCGTAGGTGGGGAGCACAGGGAACACCGTGTAGACCCATATGATGCGCAGCAGGCAGGAACCTATGAGCGTGACGACGGCCGGAAGCATGGAGATGCCCATGCCGCGCAGGGCGGCTCCGCTGATTTCATAGGTTGCTGAAAGCCATTGCGTACTTTCAACGATGGATACGCGGGTCACGGCATGGCCTATGACTTCGGGATCGCTGGTATAACAACCTGCAAAGGTGGATGCGCCCAAGGTAAAGACCAGACATGTGGCGCCGGAAAGTAGAATGGCGCATGCCATGCTTTCCCGGAAGATTTTTTTGCATCTGTCGAGCTGACACATGGCGTAGTTCTGACTTGTGAAGGTAACCGTGGCCTGGCAGAACGCATTGATGAAGAAATAGGAGATGAATTCGAAGTTGATGGCTGCGGCCGAACCTGCCGCAGTACCGGATCCGAAGCCATTGATGCCGGAGAGGATGCAGACGTTGGAAAGGGAAAAAATCATGCCCTGCAGACCGGCCGGCGCCCCGATTCTGATGACCCGGACAAGATGGACCCTGGCAATGGTCATTTTTCTCAGATTGAGACGGATCAGATCGTCTTCGTTCAGAAGAAAATAGACTACGAGGCCGGAACTGACGATGTTGCCTGCCAGAGTGGCCAGACCGACGCCTGCCACGCCCATGTCGAGACCGATGACAAAAAGCAGACTGAGCGAGATGTTGACCACGCCGGCCGCAATAAGACTGTACATGGGACGTTTTGTGTCACCTACGCTGCGCAGAACGGCGGCGCCGAAGTTGTATACCATGATGCACGGCATACCGATGAAATAGATGCGAAGATAAAGAACGGCCAGATCCATGACATCGTGGGGAACGTCCACGAGTCTGAGAAGAAGGGGCGCGAGAAACTGCCCGACGACCAGAAGGAAAATGCCGCTCAGTACGGATACCGTCATGACCGTATGGACCGCGGACTGGCATTCTTTTTTGTCTTCTCTGCCCACGTATCGGGCGATGACCACATTGGCGCCCACGGAAAGTCCGAGAAAAAGGTTGATGATGAGATTGACGATGGGGCCGTTGCCGCCGACGGCGGCAACGGCCTGAGCACCGACGAAATGCCC
>CALUTB010000085.1 GCA_944323575.1 uncultured Mailhella sp.
AGGGAGGTCAGGCTTGTCTGAAAAGGGCGTTTGGGACCCATTTCGCTGGCAATCAGGCGCAGCGTTTCCATCCAGGGACTGACATCCTGATTGGCGGCGTTGTTTGAATGCTGCAGCATGGAAGCACTCCGAAAACGAAAGACGGCGTTATTTCTTGAGACTGGCGATGCGGGAACGGAAGAATGCGGCGGACTCCTTGTCGGTAGGTGGCAGAGAGGCAACGGCGGATTCATAGGCAGCTATGGCGCCGGCCTTGTCGCCGGCGGCAACGGCGGCTTCGGCAACCTGCTGATGGATGACAGGGACGACTTCGGTGGGGGCATCGGCTGCGAGAGCCTTGAACTCGTCACGTGCGGCTGCGTAGTCTCCCTTGTGCATGAGCACCTGAGCGTGATTGAGACGGGCGGTGAAGCCAAGCGGACTATTGCCCTCCATCTCGGCAACGCTGGCATAGGAAGCGGCGGCAGTATCCCAGTCTTCGATGTCTATGGCGGAAGCGGCAAGTTCAAGATTTGCGGCTACGGCAACGGCGGAGGGAGCGTCCTTCAGAAAAGCCTTCAGAGCGTCCGTGCGTTTTGCAGTGTCCTGCATGGAAATGATGCGTCCGAGAGCAAGACGGGCATCCTTGGTCTGCTCTTCACGGTACCACTGCCAGCCTGCCGCTGCGAGTATGATCAGAACCACTACGACGACGCCGGCGGCGATCTTGCGGGCGTGGGTGAGAACAAAGTTCCACAGGGGAGCTGCTTCCGGACTGACTTCAGCCTGCATTTCAGCGCTGAACTTGGGAATGTTCACACCGCCCATGACGGGATCGCCCCCCTTGCGGAAAGCGGGTTCGGAAAGAGGCGTGGGTTTCTGAATGGTGGGACGCTGTGCCATGTATGACTCCTTAAAACAGAGGGAGAAGAGGACAAGATAAAAGACCGGACGGAATCCGGCGCATGGAAGCACGCTAGTAAAGACTGACATAAATGTCAAAAGAAAAACCGGTTTCGGTGAAAAAGCTCTCCAGAAAAGTCTGCCAGGCGTGCGTCTCAGTGAAAGGATGCGTCTGAGAGTCGGGGAAAACGTCGGTTCGAAAAGTTTTGTTTCTGTCGGAGACAGAAAAGGAAAACGCTTGCATGACGGCTTTCCGCTCCGTATGCTGAACGTATGTTTTTCAAGGAGACATGGTTATGGAAGAGATGACGATCAGCGAGGCGGTTCTGCGCGCCGGAAAAAAAGCAAAGGAAGCCTCTCGCCGGATGGCGGCGGCAAGTCCCGAAGCCAAGAATCGGGCATTGCTGAGACTGGCCGAGATGCTGGAAGAACGGGAAGCGGAGCTTCTTGAAGCCAACGGCAGAGATCTGGAGGCGGCCCGCCTTGCGGATCTGGACGGTCCCCGCATGGACAGGCTCCGTCTGACGCCCGCCGTCCTGGCCGATATGGCCGGAGCGTGCCGTCATGTTGCCAATCTGTCCGATCCCGTAGGTGCCATGGATACTCAGTGGCAGCGTCCCAACGGGCTTCTGGTCGGACGCATGCGTGTGCCTCTCGGTGTGGTTGCCATGGTGTACGAGGCGCGCCCCAACGTGACGGTGGATGCTTCCATTCTTTGTCTCAAGGCCGGCAACGCCGTCATTCTTCGCGGCGGTTCCGAAGCTCTGCACTCCAACGTGGCACTGGCAGGACTGCTGCACGAAGCGCTGGAGGAGGCCGGTCTTCCGGCAGAGGCCGTACAATTCATCGACATCACCTCCCATGAAGCTGTTTCCGCATTGTGCCGTCTGGATGCCTATGTGGACGTGCTTATTCCGAGAGGCGGCGAATCTCTGGTGCGAGCGGTCACAAGTCAGGCTACCATGCCCGTACTCAAGCATTACAAGGGCGTATGCCATGCATTCATTGACGAAGATGCCGATCTAACACAGGCGGTTGAGATTGTGTACAACGGAAAGGTTCAGCGGCCGGGAGTGTGCAATGCGCTGGAATGCCTGCTTGTGCACAGAGCCGTTGCCGGGGCGTTTCTTCCTCTGGTTGCGGAAAGACTTGGCGGTGCGGGAGTGCAGTTCCGTGCCGATGCGGAGGCGCTGCCTTTTCTTGGGGAATCTGCGGTTCCTGCTTCCCCGGATGATTTCGGCATGGAGTTTCACGATCTCATTCTTGCGGTGCGCGTCGTGGACGACATGGAGCAGGCTCTTGCTCATATAGCGGCATACGGTTCGAACCATACGGAAATCATCTGTACGACGAATCATCTGCATGCCATGAGATTTCTGCGTGAGGCGGATGCCTCCATGGTCGCGGTCAATGCATCCACCCGTTTCAATGACGGTGGGCAGCTCGGTCTTGGTGCGGAAATAGGTATCAGCACATCCAAGCTGCATGCCTATGGACCGATGGGCGTGCAGGAACTGACTACGACCAAGTTTGTGGTTTTCGGTCGGGGACAGGTGAGGAAATAGTCGGTCATGGGAAAAACGGGCATACTGGGAGGTACCTTCAATCCCGTGCACAACGGGCATCTGCGCCATGCCGTGGAAGTGGCGGAGGCCCTGGGGCTTGAACGCGTCGTGCTCATGCCCTGTGCCACGCCGCCGCATAAGGAAAGCGCCGGTCTTCTGCCTTTTGATCTCAGAGTGGAGCTGTTGTGCGCCGCCGTCCGGGGCGTTTCCTTTCTTGGCGTGGAAACGCTGGAGGGGGAGCTGGAAGGACCGTCGTATACGTGGCGGACTCTCGTGGAATGGGGGAAACGTCATAAGGGCGAGCCGTTGCCGTATTTTATGATGGGGGCGGAAGCCTTTGCCGCCCTGGATACATGGAAACGCGGACTTGAGTTGCCGAAGTTTGCGCATCTTGTCATGGTGCCCCGCAATGGGGACGACGGAAGCGTGTTCCATGAGAGCATACGGTCTTTCTGGCCCGGAAGCCTGCCCCTTGTCGTCGACGTTCCGCTGGGGCGGGAGACCGTGGCTCTTGCAGGTGGAGGAGAGTGTACGTTTCTTCCCGTCCCGAGACTTGATATCAGCTCCACGTTCATTCGGACGAGGTGGAGGGTTGGACGCAGTCTTGCCGGTCTTCTGCCGGAAGCAGAGCTTGCGGTTCTTGAGAGTCATGCCGCAGAGGTCTCTTCCTGCTGGGCGACGGCAAGAGTTCGATAGTCATTCATTTTTCGCAGGCATCTTCTTGTGGACATAAGTGACGGAAGCCGTTCGTCATGCAACGGACGACTTCCGTCGCTGCATGGCGCCGAAGGTAATCTGCTCATCGTCGGCATCGTCGACGGTGCCGACGATGAGGCTGCCGCCGCGCTCAGGTCAATCTCCGGACCGAGATCCAGCAGGGCCTCGCCGTTTTCGGCGGCAATGTCGCCGAGATCGGACATGGCGGTGTCGAGCTTGGCGCCGCTCTTTGCATCTTTGACGGTGCCGCCCTGCGTACGGGCACCGTTTTCCTGGGTATTTTTGAAGGTACTGCGGTGATGGCGCCATCATGATGGTTCGTCAGCACTCCATGCCAGGCGGTCTTATCCTGCACGTTCGCCGTAACATATTTATTTTCATTGACCTTTATGTCGAGGCTGGTCTTGCCGTAGGGAGCGCCGTCATACATAGAGTGTCAGAGTGCCGTTGACAGGCTTCATGCAGCTGAGCCGACACAACAGCTCCGGCTGCGAGCATGGCCGAGGCGGCATGAGAACCGAATGTGTTCATGAGGCACATTTTTCAGAACGGCGCTGTAGCGATTGACAAGGTTTCCGGCGGCAGTTTTATGAATATGTTGCCGCTGTGAAACGTTTTATGACAGCAGAATATGTTCAGGGTTGTCCGGGATAAGAATATGTGTTTTGGGTAATGCATGCCATGGAAAGCCCCCTTCCCTTCGTATGCGCTCTGCAAGTGCGGCAGGAGAAAGAGGTGAGGGATTTTCCTGGAATCCCGCCAGATGTGCAAGAAAACCGATGATGTTTTCCGGACGGCAGCCGCGTTCCCGCAGTGCTGCCAGACTGAGACTCTGATGTCTCTTGGCGAGACGCTCTCCATCCTTGTCATGCAGCAGCGGGATATGGGCGAAGACGGGCGGCATGCCGCCAAGCAGTCGGTAGAGCAGAAGCTGTCGGGGCGTGGACAGTAGAATGTCTTCCCCCCGGACCACCTGAGTGACCCCCATGCGCATGTCGTCCACTACTACGGCAAGTTGATACGCCCATACTCCGTCTGAACGGCGCAGAGCAAAATCCCCGCCGCAGTTCTTCAGGGGGATGCGCTGGCGGCCGAGAACCAGATCATCGAACGTTTCCTCGGTATCGTCCGGACAGAGAAGGCGGAGTGAAGGGCGTCTTCCTTCTGCTTCCTTCCGTGCACGCTCCTGTGTTGAAAGGTGACGACATGTGCCGGGGTAGGCTGCTCCGGCATCGCCGAGACCGTCGGCCGCACCATGGGGGGCGCCTGCGAGAAGACGCAGTTCCCTGCGGGTGCAGTAGCATGGATAGACGAGGTGTCGGGCTTTAAGAAGATCAAGAGCCTTTTCGTACAGGGGGGAACAGAGACTCTGCCGATAGGGTGCATGAGGTCCGTCATCCGGCCCTTCATCCCAGTCCAGTCCCAGCCACTGCAGATCGCGTTCAATGGCGTCCATCCAATTCTTTCGGGAACGAACGGGGTCTATATCTTCATGGCGGAGAATGATGCGACCTTCTTCCGTCTTCGCGGCAAGCCATGCGAGCAGAAAAGACCAGGCATTGCCGAGATGAAGCAGACCGGTGGGGCTTGGTGCAAAGCGTCCGACGACGCCCGAATGGGAAACTGTCCCGGTGTTCATGCCGGTATCTCCGGTTTTTCTGGAATGGTTTCAAAGCACTGCTCAATGACGGCATTGGAAATCATCATGCCTTTTCGAGTGAGCGAAAAATGTCCGTCTTTGAGAACGGCCAGTTTTTGTCGTATAAGTTCTTCGATAAGAAAGCGGTTATCGAGGAGGAAATCGTGTCCCGTGAGAGATCTGTAGTCCTCAAGAAGAAGGCCGTCGGTCATGCGCAGCCTGAGCATGACGAGTTCCTCCGCGCGCTCCCTGAATCCGAGAGTTTCCGTCATGCCGGCTTCCCGGTTGTTCCGCACAGCCGAGAGCCAGACATCAAGACTGTCCGGCTGACTTATGCGGCATCCGTCCAGGAAACTGACGGCTGCCGGCCCCAGACCAAGGTAATCCTCGCCGAGCCAGTACCCGATGTTATGCCGGCACATACGGCCTGAGCGCGCATAATTGGAAATTTCATACTGAAGATAGCCGGCCTTTTCCAGCAGAGCGCCGCCTTCCTCATACATGGCCGCGGATTCTTCTTCGTCCGGCAGGGCCAGGCTGTCACGGTTTCGAAAGAGAGGCGTGCCTTCCTCCAGCGTAAGCCCGTAGCAGGAAAGATGCTCCGGTTCGAGGGCGGTGGCTTCAAGCAGCTGGACCTTCCAGCATGCGGGAGTTTCACCGGGAAGCCCCCAGATGAGGTCAATCCCGACGTTGTCGAACTTTGCACGGCGCAGGGCGCGGAATGCCGTCAGCGCACAGGCTTTGTCATGGACACGGCCCACCGCCTTCAGAAGCCGGTCATCCAGTGCCTGCATACCAAGAGATACACGGTTTACTCCTGCCGTCAGGAAGCCGGCCGCACGCTCGTCCGTCAAAGAGTCGGGATTGGCTTCCATGCTGATTTCAGCGTTGTCATCCAGAACAAAACAATCTGTTATCGCATCAAGAATGGTTCCGAGCAGAACGGGGGGGACAAGACTTGGTGTGCCTCCGCCGAAGAAGACAGTGTGTACGGCAGGATGCCCCAGAACTTCGGAGCGGCGGCGCATGTCGATGAGAAGGGCATCGGCCCACAGATGAAGGCGAGCCTCGTCGACGGGTTCGGAGTAGAAGGCGCAGTATCGGCATTTGCTGCGACAGAAGGGAACGTGAATGTAGAGAAGCATGGAAGGCAGCATGAAAAAAAGCCTCGGTCCCGTCAAGACAAAAGGCCTTTCCCCGATGCGGACAGGCATCGTGCCGTTTCGGATGTGTCGTGAAACGAGATGTTCTTCTCCATGTTTTCAGCGTGGCGTCTGCCGTCAGCATCAGGAACGTTGACAAGATGCCCATCCTTTCGGATAAACGGCGACAGAAGAAGAGTATGTTCTGCCGTCCTGATCCGCCGGATAACGGACGGAGGGCTTGTTCACAGGAGGCATTATGGTGGAACTTTCAGCCGTTCTTTTCGACCGGGACGGAACATTGATTGAAGACCGTCACTATCTCGGCTCTCCGGAAGGCGTGGAACTTGTTCCCGGTACGGGAGAAGCTCTCGCCCTTCTGCGCAAGCGGGGAGTGAAGAGCTTCGTCGTCAGCAATCAGTCGGGCATAGGTCGAGGATATTTTCCTGAATCAGGCTGGCATGCCTGCGAAGAAAGGTTGGGCGAGCTGCTCTCCGCCTTCGGGGCCGGACTTGATGATGAACGCTTCTGTCCGCACGATCCGGACGCCGGTTGTTCCTGTCGGAAGCCGGGTACGGCGATGTGGGAGAGTCTGCGTGTCGCCCATTCCCTTGCTCCTGAACGCTGCGTCATGGTGGGGGACAAGGTTGAGGATCTTCAGTTCGGAACCAATGCCGGGCTTTTTGCCGCCGTGCTGGTGCTTTCCGGCAAGGGAGAGCGCAGCGCGATGAAGCTCGGACTGGATCCTGTTCTCATCAGAAAGGCCGGATTCTGTCGGGCGGTCTGTTCTCTGCCGGAAGTCGGAAAAAACGTGACGCGCCTTTTCGCCGCGGCGGATGTGCGTGCGGCGGTGGAAGGTCTTCTTGCCTGGAACGAAGATTCGGACATCCGTGGAGGGAGCGCTTGACTTTCCCTGCACCGTGAGGCAGAAAACGATGCAAGGGAGTGCTGTTGCGCTCTTATGCAATGTTTTTCAACGAGAGGCCGGTATGTTTTTCAGGAACACCTGACGAAATCATTCGCAGAGACAAGGTGTGTCTTGCCGGTTTCCCGTAGTGGCGTCTTCAGCCGTTCCCTGCGATCTTCCGTTGTTCCTGAAGCGTGCCGCCTCGTAACGAGAGGTGAGCATGAATCGTATTCTTTCCGCGTTTGCACTGGTTCTTCTCAGTGCATCTCTGGCCGTGGCCGCTCCTCTTGATTCCTTCAAGGGACAGAAGGGCAACATCGACATCGCCGGCGGTACCGCCCACATTCCTGTCATGCAGAAGGCCGCTCAGGCCATCATGACCGCCAACAAGGACATTCGCATCACCGTTGCCGGCGGAGGTTCAGGCGTCGGCGTGCAGAAGGTCGGCGAGGGACTCGTGCAGATCGGCAATACCGGCCGTGCGCTCAAGGACGGTGAAATTGCCAAGTATGGCTTGGAAACTTTCCCCTTTGCCATTGACGGCGTGGCCATTGCCGTCAATCCCTCCAACAGCGTGACCTCCCTGAGCAAGTCTCAGATCAAGGACATCTTTGCCGGGAAGATCACCAACTGGAAGGACGTCGGCGGCAAGGACGCCCCTATTTCCATCTATGTCCGCGAAGACGGCAGCGGTACGCGTGAAACCTTCGAGGAACGGGCGCTGGACAAGGGTACCTCCGTGCAGACGGCCAACGTGGTCAACTCCAACGGAGCGATGAAGACCGCCATCGCACAGGACTCCAACGGCATCGGTTATGTGGGCATCGGTCATCTTGACGAATCCATCCGCGGCGTTACCGTGGACGGCATGGTTCCCTCTCAGGAGAATGCCGCCAACGGAACCTATACCATTACCCGTCTTCTCTATATGAACACCAAGGGCAAGCCTCAGGGACTGACCGCTCTGTTCATCGACTACATTTATTCCGAAGACGGCAAGGGATTCATCAGCTCCTCCGGCTACATTCCGCTGGACAGAAAGTAGGTCCGGTATGAGAAACGCAGTCGAATCCTTCCGACCGGAGCGTCGGAACGGGGAGGCGGGCCTCGCCGTCATTCATGTGTCCGTGGCACTGGCCGCGGCAGGCATGGTGCTGCTGTTTCTCATGGTCGTCGCCTTCGCCCTGCCCGCATTTCTTCAGGGCGGGGGCGGCGGTCCCTTTTCATGGTCGTGGGCGCCGGGCAAAGGTGAATTCGGCATTCTGCCCATGGTGGCAGGATCCGTACTCATGGCGGTTCTGGCCGTCGTGTCCGGCTGGACGCTGGGATTGTGTCTCTGTTGCTGGCTGCTGGCACCGGACAGAAGCGGAAAGGGAGACGTGCTGCTACGCAACCTGGTGGGAGGCATGGTCCGTGTGATGACGGCCATTCCGACCGTGGTATACGGATTTGCCGCCGTATTTCTACTTACGCCGGTCATTCGCTCAGGACTCGGAGGATCAGGCTTTTCATGGTTGACGGCCGCGATCATGCTCAGTCTGCTCATTCTTCCCACGGTCGTCCTTGTTCTCCAAGCCGGTCTCGGTCCCAGACTGGAGTCGGTGAGACTCGCCGGCGCGGCGGCAGGTCTGACCCGTCTGGAACTGCTCTGGTATCTGGTGCTCCCTTCCTCCCGATCTACGCTGATCTCCGCCGCCGTACTTGGATTCGGTCGCGCCGTGGGGGATACCATGCTGCCGCTCATGCTGGCGGGGAATGCACCGGTCATGCCGGAAACGTTGCTTTCCAGTCTTCGTACGCTTACGGCGCACATGGCTCTTGTCACGTCCAATGAAGTGGGCGGAGCCGCATATGACTCTCTGTTCATGGCCGGACTGTTTCTTCTGCTCATCAACGGTATCGTGAGCCTTGCCATCCGACGCATGGGAGGACGCTCATGAAGCATTCCATTCCCTTTCTCTGCTTCCGGCTTCTTACCGGATTTTCTGCGGCTCTCGTGCCGACAATGGTCTGTGTGCTCATGGGCTATCTGCTCATGCGCGGTGTTCCGGTCATGGGGAAGGAGCTTCTTTTCGGCAGTACGCCTCCTCTTGATGCCGTGTTCGGACGGGCCCCCGTATGGGATGGCCTGTGGCCTGCCTGCGTCGGTACGTTCTGGCTCGTCGTACTCACCATGCTTCTTGCTCTTTTTCCCGGAACCGGGTGCGGGATATTTCTTGCCGAACTTGCCTCTCCCTTGCAGAAGAAAATACTCGGAGCGGCCGTGGACATGCTGGCCGGCATGCCGTCCATCGTCATGGGGTTGTTCGGATTCATGCTGATTCTTCTTCTGCGGCATACCATTCTGCCAGATGCCAATACAGGACTTCTGCTTGCCGCAGGCTGTCTGGCTCTTCTGGTTCTTCCCGTGCTCGCCGCCTCCACACGGGAAGCCATGAATGCCGTTCCGCGCTCTCTCCGGCTGGCTGCTGCGGCAAGCGGTTTTTCCCGTTCCCAGGCACTGTTTCATCTCTTTCTGCCCGCCGCAGCGAAGGGGATACTCGGCGGTGTGGTGCTGGCCGTCGGCAGAGCGGCCGAAGATACTGCCGTCATTCTCTTTACGGGCGTCGTGGCCAATGCCGGTCTGCCGGCGGGACTGTTCGGCAAGTTCGAGGCTCTCTCCTTCGATATTTATTATGTTTCCTCACAGTATCAGAATCAGCAGGAGCTTCTGCACGGTTTCGGTGCAGCGGCCCTGCTTCTGGGGATATCCTGTCTGCTTCTGGCGATTGCAAGATTGCTTGAAGGCAGCTTTCGTCGCAAATGGCAGGGAAAGGCGTAACAGTCATGGATAAACTGCATTCTCTCCGTCCGGTGCTGAGCGTAGGCGGACTGTCGGTTTCCTTCTTTCAGCATACCGTTATTCATAACGTGACCATGGATGTGCCGAAAGGCGGGATTGCCGTCATTGTTGGACGATCCGGTTCGGGCAAGACCACCCTGCTGCGTGCCATCAATCGACTCAACGAGGAAATGCCGGGATGCCGTACGGAAGGGCAGGTGAATCTGCTGCTCGACGGCGAATCCGTTGCCGTTTATCCCGGCAGAGGGGAACGTTCCATCCCCGTTGCAGAACTGCGCAGAAGAGTGGGAATGGTGTTTCAGACTCCTCAGGTCTTCCCCGTGAGCGTGTATCGCAATCTTGCCATGCCGCTTTCCGTCGCCATGGGCTGTCCCCGCTCCGAACTCGATGACAGGGTTCAGGATGCTCTCCGTCAGGCGGATCTATGGAATGAGGTCAGTGACAGGCTGGAGATGCCCGCAGAACGTCTCTCCGGAGGCCAGCAGCAGAGACTTTGTCTTGCAAGGGCGCTTGCTCTCAGGCCGGATATGCTTCTTCTTGATGAGCCGACAGCCTCCCTGGACGTACGGGCTGCCCGCCATGTGGAAGAGCTGCTTATGTCGCTGTCGGAACGACTGTCTGTGATCATGGTGTCCCATGGCCTTGCCCAGAGCCTGCGTCTTGCCTCCTTCCTTGCAGTCATGGAGAGCGGCACGCTGGTCAGGACACTTGATGAAGTTGCCGGCATGGAAGAGAAGGATCTGGAAAAAATGTTTGAAGGTGCGCAGATGCATCCGTAAGAGTCTGTTCTCCAGGACTTGCGAATGAGTCTGGCGCAAAGACGGAGCGCTGTCTGTCTTTTTTTTTGGGGGGGGGGAAGAAGCGTGATAAGCCTGAACATGACCGCAGTCTGGTGTCCCGCCTCCCTGAAGGACGGAAAAGTTCTTCTTTCCGCCTTGCTGTTTGTTGGGGGGAAAGTTATATTAACAAAGACGCGCATTTTTGGCGCGTGACGACGAGATCTGAAGGAGATGTTCGATGCCCAGCTATGAAGAAATCTTCACCAGAGACAGCCTGAGCGAGGTATTTCCTCCTGAGCGCACTGATCGTTTTTTTGAGGCATTGTTCGGTGATCCGGACGATGGCGCCTATGACATCCGTCTGTCGCTTCTTTCAGCATCGGACAGAAAACTGGATTTTCTGTTTGAGCTGCATCAACGTGGAGATGCCTGTCTTGCCTGCAATCTGACGCATGGTCTGCCGGCCGTATTTTTGCGGCATCCCGTCATTGACATCAAAGGCGTCACTGCGGAGCTGGCTCGCCGTGCCGGATGGCCGGAGGGTTCCTGGGAGTGGAATCTTGGAAGCACCGATGAAATTTCCCGTGCACTGCACGTCATTCCCCTGACACTGAAGCGGGTAGACTGAGTATATTTTTGCTTGACTCCGGCTCCTGATGGAGCTATGTGTTTTCGACCGGAAGGGGCGTTAACTCAGTAGGTAGAGTACCTGCCTTTTAAGCAGGGAGTCGCGCGATCGCATCGCGCACGCCCCACCTATTATTACAATA
>CALUTB010000086.1 GCA_944323575.1 uncultured Mailhella sp.
AAGTTCCTTCATGGCATCCTCCCTATGCCGACAATAAGAACTTCTTATCCTTTTGGCAATTAATGAGTCCTGAGCCTGGTCTATCGAAAGCTCTGGCTATCGCTTCAAGCAGACATGTGAAAGATGTCTGAAGACGGTCCATGCTCTCAACTTGCCAATTCTTGATGGTCAGGCTATAAAAAAGATAGTCTGAGTAGCCTGAGGCTGTTCATGTTTTGTCGTTATCTTGCTATTTACATTGTGCGGGCAAAGGTGCGGACATACGAGAAGAGTTTTTGTACTGTTGTGATAACACATTGGTATCTTGATATAAATATCAACTCTGGAGATGTATGCTTTTCCGGAAGAACGAGGCAGCCTTTCACGGTACAGGAAGAGTCCGTCGACGGAGCGCTCACACGGCAGAAAGGGCGGGATGAAAGGCAACGCCGCTCTGCACAGGAGGAAAGTCCTCCGGCCGCGGACGACAGGAAAGGCTGCATCCGTAGAAGAGAACCGTCGTTTTCCGTTCCGGTCGGACGGCTCAGCAGGGTTTTTCCAGGAGCGTGATCAGCTCGACCAGCGACACTCCCAGACCGTTGGCCAGTTTTTCCATGGTGGCAAGCGTGGGGGAGGAAGGATTGCGACCTTCCAGTTTCTGAAGATACTTATAATCCACCCCTGCTCTCTGAGCCAGGTTCTCCTGAGTCAGTCCTTTGGCCTTTCTCAGGCTTTTCAATGCCTTGGCGAAACGAAGGTCAACGGTTTCCATTGACTTAAGATAGGGACTAGTCTACAAAGAAAACACCGTATATATACGGTGAACCGACTGGCCGTCATGATCGTCTGGAAAAATAACTTTGCTTTTTTATTGTTTTTTTTTTAATATGAGTTCCGGACGGATGTCCGTGTCATGTTTTCCGGACGACCCATCGCGCGAAGTTTGCGTCTGCCGGGAGCTTCAGAAACGTTCGGAGCGCGGACGTTTTCGGGATCCTGCATCTGAACAACATATGCTGATCGAGCACACGATATTCGATATGGCGCCGATAGAGACGAGATGCATATCATGGAAACAGGTATGGTATATGTTTCATTCGTATGCATCATATGCATAGGCGTATATGCAGTATATTATTTTGAATTGAAAAGAAATACATACCGCGCTGCCGTCAAGATGCTTATGGAAGATTTTGACTATTTTCTGACTTCCATATACATAGAACAGGAAAATAATAAATACATGGTGATGGGCGGAGGACCGGCGGGCGGCGATGACAGGCAAAGGATGGTATCCGATCTGTCGGCAAAAGCCTTCATAGAGTGCACTTGTGTGTCCGTTCATATGATGGTGGGAAAAAAGAAATACAGGATAAAGGACAGACGATATACGCTTGAGATCTTGAGAAGCGATTCTTCTCTGGTAAAGAAGATGTACGGTCATTACAGAAAGACCATGTCACAGACTTCGCAGAGAAAGTTCTTCATGTACGACGGAATTGACAGAAGGCAATGCATTTCTTTCGATCGCTTTTGTACATTGATTGATATGCTGATGCACGAAGATGCATAGTACATGATCTCCGTATTGAACATATCATGAAAGAATCTGCATCCGTTTTCAGGATATCCCGAGCCGCAGTTCCTCATGCCTGAGAGAGGCTGAAGAGTACATCGTCGTTGTCGGGGCGGGGAAGAGCGGCGTTTGTGGTCGGCCGTTTCGGCGGACGTTCCCCGATATCACGATTTGTCAGAAAATGGGGCCCCACCGGCATAGCCGGTGGTACCTCTTGTGCGCCTGTAAGGCTCTCTTGCCAGCCGCGCCCTGGCAGGCGCATGTACGATCCGACATCTGCATTTCTGTTACCGGCTGCCCGTAAACGGGCTTCCGCCATACGGGATGCTCAACTGTTCTCCGAATGTATCCTCAGCCAGCTGATGCCTGATGTACTCGGCTATCTTTGCCTTATTCTTGCCCACCGTATCAACATAGTAGCCACGGCACCAGAACTCCCGATTACGATATTTGAACTTCAGCTCACCGAACTGCTCATATAGCATCAAGACTGCTCTTTCCCTTCAAATATCAGGCAAACGCCGATACACTCATCCTGGATTGTGACCTCCTTTTGATTTGCTTGTGGGCGCAGTTGCCGGACCGCCCCCTTACGAGCGTTGACTCCGGCGTCTGATCAGATTTTTTCGCAGATTTTTTCAATGAAGCGGGACTTGAGCTGCTTCTGAGCCAGGGAACGCTTCACCGCGGGCATCTTGAGAACGGCTCCGAGCACGCCGGCCAGCAGTCTGTGGCTGAAGAGCATGCGGTTGTCGAAAATGAGATCCTGAAGATTGCCGCGTTCCGTGGCCATGACCACGGCGCGATGGGTGGTGTTCAGGGGCGTGATGGTGCGCTCGGGACGGGGAACGAGCGTGGCGGCGCCGTGCGGACAGCCGCGGGTGCATACGCCGCAGCCGAGGCACAGTTCCGCGTTGAAGTCGATGCGCCGACTGCCGTCGGCATCGCGTTCCATGGTCAGAGCGTTCACGGGACACAGCTGTACGCAGCGTCCGCACTTCACGCAGGCGGACTCGTCGAGGTGCATGATGAAGTTGGAATGGATGGTCTGCGTCATCTGGAAGCGCTTGACGGCGCCGAGCGCCTCGCAGCAGCAGCCGCAGCAGTTGCAGATGAAGTTGACGCCCTCGCGCACGTTTTCGCCGAACTGCACGAGATTGTGTTCCCATGCCTGATGCAGCAGATCCATGCATTCGCTTTTGCTCACTTCGCGCGCGTGTCCGTGCTTGATGAGTGAATGGGCCGCTGTGTTGAAGGTCATGCAGATGTCCATGGGTGCGTCGCAGGCCGTGCCGAGATGTTGTTTCTTGTGGCGACAGTAGCACATGCTTATGCCGCACTGGGAGGCCGTTTCAATGACGTGGGTGGCGCGTTCCCAGTCAAGAATTTCCATGGCGTAGGGTTCCTTGACCGTCGGTTCCTGCACGAAGACGCGCCCGAGGCCGGTGTCGCCGGTGACGAACAGTTCGCGCATGAAGTCCTCTTCCACGTTGATGTACTGGTTGAACAGCTCGGCGAGGGTTTTCTGATCCACGTCCTTGCGCACGCGCATCATGGAAAATTCAAAGAAACCGGCCATGGGCGGGGGCAGGCAGTACCTTTGTTCGCCCTTGACGTCCATGTCCACCAGCATGGCGCGGCTCGCCAGATTGTCCAGAACCTTGCGGGCTTCCGATTCGGACATGTTCCACCGTTTTGCCGCGTCGGCCGCGGTAAAGGGCCGTATGGGCATCTGGGCCACGAGGTCGGCTTCCTTTTCCGTGAAGAGCATTTTCAGAATGGAGTACAGAGTTTCCGATTCCGGCGCGCCCTGCGGAAAACGGTTGAGTCTGTCGATCATGCGTCCGTAGGCGGACTGCTTTTCAAGCATGAGATGATGTCCCACAGGCAATCTCCTTTTCTGTGATCGCGTGGCGAAAAGTGTTCCTTTCAGACCTTCTGAGGTCGGAGAAGGGCATACGCACTGTTGCAGTGTCGGGATGGGATGAGAAAAAACGCGTTCCGCATTCTGCATCGTCCGTCTCGACAGCGTCATGAGCGCAGCATGACGGAACAAGTGTAGCGAGTTGCATGGAAACATCAAGTCCGATGCGTGACCGCATGGAACGTGAAAGGATCGTTGCGGAAGATTGCATCGTGCGCCTGGAAAGGTCGGAGTCGGAACAGGGACGCGGACGCCTTCAGCGTCTGCGTCCCTGTGGACGGATGCCGGTCTGGGAATGCCGGTCGAGACGATGGAGGACGGGCGGAGGTGCGCTCTGCCGTCATCCCTGCCTTTCGTTGCGGACGGAGGAGACCACCACGCTTGCGACGAACCAGACGCAGCTGACGAGAATGATGGTTGCGCCTGTGGCGGTTCCCATCCATGGCTGGACGGAGAGCGCAAGACCGGCCACGGCCGAGGTCAGACTCACGAGAATGGCCCACCAGAACATGCCTCCGGCACTGCGGGCGAGGTTTCTGGCCGAGGCCGCCGGCACGATGAGCATGGCCGTGACGAGCAGCACGCCCACTCCCCACACCGAGAACATGACCACAAGAGCGAGCAGCGCGGCGAAAAGGTATTCGAACAGGGCCACGGGCACGCGGTGCGCCCGGGCGATGATGCCGCTCGTGCCTGCGTAGAGCAGACGGTTGAAGGCGAAGATCTGGAAGAGCACGAAGATCGCGAAGAGCACGAGCAGCCAGCAGATGTCGGTTTCGGTCATGGTGAGGATGTCGCCGTAGAGAAACTGCTGGAGATCTCGGGCGATGGTGTTGTTGCGGCTGACCACGGCAAGACCTGCCGCCACCACGGCGGAAAAGACCACGCCGATGACGGTATCGGAAGGCAGCGCGCTGAATCGCTGCATGAACATGATGACGATGCCGACCGCAAGACCGAACAGCGGCATGGAGATATGCGGGTTCACTCCCAGAATCAGACCGATGGCCACGCCGGCAAAGGCGGAATGGCCCACGGCGTCGGAGAAGAAGGCCATGCGGTAGCAGACCACCTGCACGCCGAGAGCGGCGGTCATGGGGGCAAGCAGCACGAGGGCCACGAGCGCCTGCTGCATGAAACGCAAGTCCATGCCGTCGAGGGGAAAGAGCGAGGCCAGATGAAAGAGCCAGGAAAGATCAGGCATGACGGTGCTCCCGGGAGGAAGGTTCTGCGACGGATGTTCCGGGCATGCTGTGAGTGTGATCCTGGGCGCAGATGAGTCCCATGTGCATGCCGAAGAGAGCCTGCAGCACGTCGCCGTTGAGGACCTTGTCGGGCGGCCCCTGGGCGATGACGCGACGTTTCAGGCAGATGACGCAGGTGGCATGATGCGCGACCATGCCGAGATCGTGGCTGACCATGATCTGGGTGAAGCCCTGACTTTTGCGCAGATCGTCGAGAAGTTCGCAGAAGAGACGTCCGCCTTCGAAGTCCACGCCTGCGGAAGGTTCGTCGAGCACCAGCAGTTCCGGGTTCTGCTGCAGGGCGAGCGCGAGCAGCACGCGCTGCATCTCTCCGCCGGAAAGCGTGCCCACGCGGCGGCGGATGAGATGGGCGGCATGCACCATGTCGAGCAGAGCGAGTGCCTGTTTTCCGGCCGTGCGGGAAATGCCCAGCCACAGAGGCCGCTTCTGCACGCCCATGGACAGAAATTCCGCCACGGTGAAGGGCATGCCTCTGTCGAGGGCCAGCTTCTGTGGGACGTATCCTATGCGCAGCCCCCTGCCGCCTCCGAGCGTGATGCTGCCGCGATAGCCCACTTCACCGAGCAGTGCCAGCAGCAGCGTCGTCTTGCCCGCGCCGTTGGGACCGATGAGAACGGTACAGCTGCCGCGCGGCACCGTGGCGTTGACCTGATCGAGAATGCTCAGTCCGCTGCGCGTCACGCTGACATGATCAAAGACGATGGCGGCATCATTGTTTTGTTCCAAGCGTATTCTCCAGAATGCGCAGATTCCCGCGCATGACGGTTTCATAGTAGTCATCGGGAGCGTCGGACGGTCCGGACGCCACAGGATCGAGCGAAATGCAGGGAATGCCGGTTTCCGCGGCCAGCGTCCTGCCGGTGCGGGCGGGATACTGCGGTTCGGTGATCACGGCAGCCGTGTGTTTCTCGCGGATGATGCGTACAAGATCCAGCATTTCGCGGGCGGAAGGTTCCTGTCCTTCATGAGCCTGCACCATGGCGTCCACGACAAGTCCGGTGTCGCGGGCCAGATAGTTGAACACATTGTGCTGCACGAGCACGCCGCGTCCTGCGATCCTGCCGCCGAGCGCGGCAAAGTCGGCGGCGAGAGCGTCGAGTCTTTCGGCCGTGCGCCTGCCGTTCTCTTCATACAGAGAGGCGTGTTCGGGATCATGCTGCGCAAGCTGCACGGCAAGGGAAACGGCCATGCGCGACATCATGGCGGGACTGGCGAAAATGTGGGGATTGACGCCGTGCCCGCTTTGTCCGTCGTCTTCTGGCAGAAGTTGATCCACGCGGCTGGAAATGTCGATGAGAACCGCGCCTTCCTTCATGAGGCCGGATAACCTGCCGGACTCGCCGAGAAAGCTCTCCAGACCCAGTCCGTTGATCACCAGAACGTCGGCACGCGCCAGCGTGCGCCTGTCCTGCGGCGTCATGGAGTAGTCGTGAGGGCAGCCCGTTCCCGCAGGCAGAAGCAGCCCGACCTCAATGCCGGGCACGTCCCGTGTCACCTGCCTCAGCAGCAGCCATGCCGGAAACACCGAGGCGACAATCTGCCTGTCCGCCGCAAGCGCGGGCGAAGCAAGACTCAGCACGAGGCAGAGCAGAATGGAGAAAATTTTCATGATGCATCCTGAAAAAAGAAAATGTCCCGCTGACGTGGCCGCACAGCAGAAAAAACAGAACGTACGGTCCCGCAGGACGGATGGATGATGGGCGTCGAAGGAAAATCACTGTGCCTGAACTGACGGTTCTGTCAAGTCCTGTACATTGCGCCGAAAACGCCGGAGAGGTCGGGAAAGGGGACCGGCGGAACGGGCAGCCGGGATTCATGCCCTGCACGAACGTCGTTCCGTCGCGCAGGCCCCGCAGTCCGTACACTGTGTCCGGATCTGATCGGCTTCCGTGAAAGGAAAGAGCAGGAAAGGGACTTTCCGGAGCCGGACATATGTCTGCAGCGCCCCGGCTTCCGACTTCTTTTTTCGTTTTTTGTCTGCTGAAGAAACGCCGTGCATTTTCTTAAAATATCGGAAACTGCTTCCGCTGATTCATCGTTTCCGATAAAGGCCGGAACCGATGACGACCGCCGCAGGCGGTTCCGCGAGGACACGTCCGCACGGAGAAGGCGGCGACGGTTCGGACGGCGTCGGCGAAAAGGCTCTGCACGGATGTTGCAACGCTCCGTCCTTCGCCTGCCTCGGGCGATGTCCCTCACCGCACCTGTCGCCGAGCGGCGGAGCCGGGAGACGAAAACGGAGAGGTGCGGGGGAAATTATTTTCCCCGCCGCCCTTCCTGCTTTCCTGCCCTTGCTTTCTTATCCGCCGAGGTAGGCTTCGCGGACTTTGGGATTTTTGAGCATGTCCCTGCCCGGGCCTTCGAGGACGACGGAGCCGACTTCGAGGATATAGGCGTAGTCTGCGATGGAGAGGGCGGCATAGGCGTTTTGTTCCACGAGGAGCACGGTTTTGCCGTCCTCGTTGATGCGTCGGATGATGTGGAAGATTTCGCGCACGAGGATGGGGGCAAGTCCGAGGGAAGGTTCATCGAGCATGATGAGGTCGGGACGGCTCATGAGGGCACGGCCGACGGCGAGCATCTGCTGTTCGCCTCCGGAGAGGGTTCCGCCTTTCTGCCAGCTGCGTTCCTTCAGTCGGGGGAAAAGGTTGTAGACGAGTTCCCTGTCGCGGGCGATGCCGTCCTCGTCCTTGCGGCACCAGGCGCCGAGGGTGAGATTTTCGGCCACGGTGAGGTGGGGGAGAATGCGTCGGCCTTCGGGGCTGAGGGCGATGCCGTTTTTCACCATGTTTTCCGCGGGCATGCCCAGGAGGTTGACGGGCTTGTCGCCTTCGTGTCTGGTGAGCAGAATTTCGCCGCTTGCGCCCTTCACGAGACCGGCGACGGAGCGGATGATGCTGCTTTTGCCCGCGCCGTTGGCACCGATGAGGGTGACGACGCTGCCTCTGGGAATGGAGAGCGAGACGCCCTTGACGGCATGAATGCCGCCGTAGTGCACATGAAGATCCTTAATCTGCAGCATGGTTCACATCCTCGCCGAGGTAGGCTTCGATGACGCGGGGGTTGGAGCGGATGGCGTCGGCGTTGCCCTCGGCGATGAGCTTGCCGTATTCCAGCACCCAGATATGTTCGCACACGCCCATGACGACCTTCATGTCGTGTTCGATGAGCAGGATGGTCAGATGGAACTCGTCCCGGATCTGCCGGATGAAGTTCATGAGTTCGAGGCTTTCCTGCGGGTTCATGCCTGCGGCGGGTTCGTCGAGCAGAAGGAAGGAAGGCTCCGTGGCGAGCGCGCGGGCGATTTCGAGGCGGCGCTGCGCACCGTAGGGGAGGGCGGAGGCGGCTTCATGGGCATGGGCGGCGAGGCCGACGCGGTCGAGAAGTTCGAGGGCGCTCTTTCTGATGTTCTTTTCTTCGCGCATGGTTCCGGGCAGGCCGAGCACTGCGCCCCACCAGTGTCCGCTGCGGCGGACGTGACGGCCTATCATGACGTTTTCCAGCGCGGTTTCGTTGTAGAAGAGCCGTATGTTCTGGAAGGTGCGTGCCATGCCGAGACTGCATATCTTGTGGGGTTCCATGCCTGTAATGCGTCTTCCTGCGAAGACGACTTCACCTTCGGTGGGGCGGTAGAAGCCCGTGAGGACGTTGAAGACCGTGGTTTTGCCTGCGCCGTTGGGACCGATGAGTCCGACGATGCTGTCCTGTTCGATGTCCATGTCGAGTTCGCTCACGGCGGTGACGCCGCCGAAGCGCATGGTGACGTTTCTCACTTCAATGACGTTTTTCCGGCTCATGCCCTGTTCTCCTTCTTGCGTCCGAGGCGGGAAAGGAAGGCGGCTATGCCGTTCCAGGTGATTTCACGCATGCCCATGATGCCTTCGCGCCGGTACAGGATGATGATGAGCAGGCACACGGAGAAGACCACCATGCGCATGCCGGGAATGCCGGGAATTTCGATGAAGCCGAGATTGAGGGGCTCTTCCACCACGCGGAGCCATTCGAGCAGCACCGTGATGATGACGCTGCCGATGATGGAGCCGGTGATGGAACCGAGGCCGCCTGCCACCACAATCATGAGAATGTTGTAGGTGAGCAGGAAGGTGAACATCTTGGGATCGATGGTGGTGAGCAGATTGCCGAGCAGGGCGCCGCCCACGCCTGCGAGGAACGCGCCGAGGCAGAAGGAGAAGAGCTTGGCGTGAAAGACGTTGATGCCCATGACCTGCGCGGCGATTTCATCATCGCGCACGGCCTTGAGAACGTTGCCGAAGTTGCTGGAGAGCAGCCGTACCGTGCAGAAGACGACAATGATGAGCCAGAGGAAGCTGGTGAACAGATCGGTGTGGCTGGGAATGCCCTTGATGCCGAGGGAACCGTTGGTGATGGGCGTGGCGTTGACGATGAGCACGCGGATGATCTCGGAGAAGCCGAGGGTGGCGATGCCGAGGTAGTCTCCGCCGAGGCGCAGGACGGGAATGCCGATGACGAGGGCGAAGAGCGTGGCCACGATGCCGCCGAGGATCACGGAGAACCAGAAGGGGGTATGAAGGGCGGCGAGGGAGGGAAGGATCTCGTCGATGATCCACATCATTTCCTTCTGATCGGGGGTGAGGACGCAGATGGCGGACACATAGGCGCCGATGGCCATGAAGCCGGCGTGCCCGAGGGAGAACATGCCGGTGAAGCCGTAGATGATGTTGAGGGAGATGGCAAGTATGCCGTAGACGGCCACGAGGTTGAGGATCTGGACTTCATAGCCGTTGAGCGGTTCCGGCAGGAAGGAGAGTCCGAGGTCTTCGGCCATGCTGCCGTCGGCCCACCAGAGGAAGAGGAAGAGAAGTGCCGCGGCCGCGATGGTGAGGGCACGACTTGTCGAGGCGGAAAGAGGAGCGGTGGAGGACTTCATCAGATCTTCTCCTTCTGTTTTTCACCGAACAGGCCGGTGGGCTTCACCAGAAGGACAACGACCAGCAGAATGAAGGCAAAGGCGTCGCGGTATCCGGACAGTTCCGGGAAGAAGGCGACGGCCATGATTTCGATGAAGCCGAGCATGAGTCCGCCGATCACGGCGCCCTGGATGGAGCCGATGCCGCCGAACACGGCGGCGATGAAGGCCTTGAAGCCCGGAAAGACGCCCATGTAGGGGTTGATCTGAGGATAGCGCAGCGCCCACATGATGCCGGAAGCGGCGGCGAGGGCGGAGCCGATGGCGAAGGTGAGGGCGATGATCTTGTCCACGGACACGCCGAGCATACGGGTGGTTTCGATGTCTTTGGAGATGGCCTGCATGGCGAGGCCGGGTTTGGTGTGATAGACGACGTAGAGAAGAGCGGCCACGAGAATGGCGGTGACGCCGGGAACGAGGAGGGTGAGGGGCATGAGCCTCGCGCCGCCTATGGTGATGATGCTGACGAGCCATTCGGGCTGATGCACGGGTCTGGGAAGCCCGGTGAAGACCACGACGGCGAGACTTTCCAGAAAGAAGGAAACGGCAATGGCGCTGATGAGGGCGGAGATGCGGGGAGCGTCGCGCAGGGGGCGGTAGGCGATTTTGTCCATGAGGACGCCGAGCGCGGCGGAGCCGAGGATGGAGATCACCACGGCGGCGGGCCAGGGCAGACAGAACAGCGTGGTGCCGTAGAACACGAAGTACGCGCCGAGCATGAGGATGTCGCCGTGGGCGAAGTTGATGAGGCGCAGAATGCCGTAGACCATGGTGTAGCCGATGGCGATGAGTCCGTACAGCGACCCCAGGGTGAGCGCGTTGAAGAAGTGCTGAAGGAATAGTTCCAGACTCATGAGAGAACCCTTTCCGGTCGCGTCGCCGGAACCGGGAGGGCGGCGGGGAACCGTGGAAATGCGCCAGTCCGGTCAGCGGAGCGGGGCGTTGAAGCATGAGCGTCCGTTTTTTTCCGGACGAACGGCGTCGGAGCCGGCCGGAGGAACTCCGGCCGGCGGGCGGAGATCAGTCGGCGATGGCTTCACCTATGTAGGAGCGCTTGCCGTCCTTGTACTGAATGATGCCCACGGGCAGTTCGGCGTCGTGGGAGGCGTTGATGGAGAGGGTGCCCAGAGGCGTGGGGAAGTTCTTGGTTTCGGCGAGAGCCTTGGTGATGGCTTCGGGATCGTCGGAACCGGCGCGGGTGATGGCGTCGATGACGAGATTGTAGCACACGTAGCCGAGGGCGGAGTTCACGTTGGGATCCTTGTCGGGATAGGCGGCCTTCCATGCGGCGGTGAAGGCTTTGGCGGCGTCGCTCATGTTGGGCATGTTGACGTCATAGGGGAAGGTGGTGTGGAGGAAACCTTCCACGGCCTTGCCGCCGATCTTGATGGTGTCGGGGTTGTCCATGGCGTCCGCGCCCATCATGACGAAGGTGCCGCCGAGTTCGCGGGCCTGCTTCATGATGATGGCGCCTTCGGCGAAGTAGGCGGGCATGAACACGATGTCGGGCTTCTG
>CALUTB010000087.1 GCA_944323575.1 uncultured Mailhella sp.
CGGGGCTTGAACCCGCAAGTCCTTGCGGACGAGGGATTTTAAGTCCCTTGCGTATACCAGTTTCGCCACCCGGGCACGCTTCTTTCGTATCAGCACTGAAAAAGGTTGACAAGAAAAAGGTTGAAAACCGTCCGATTTTCCGCGTACGTCCTCGCTTCCGTCCCCCCCTTCTCTCCCCTTGCCAAGAACAGCTTGAGCTTCTATCCTGATTCCAGTTCTGCCGATACGGAGTTCTTCATGACTTTTTTTGATACTCTGATTCTTCATTTCTGCCGGCTCGGCCCAGCCGGACTTTTTCCAAAAGCTCCTGGGACAGCCGGCTCCTTTATGGCCGTCCTTCTTTCTCCCCTCATCTTCCTTTCTCTGAGTCTGCCCTGGAGACTCGGTCTGCTCATGCTGCTTTTTCTCATGGGAGGTTTCGCCGCTTCCCGCGCGGAACTACTGCTTGGCAGACAGGATCCGGGATGCGTAGTCATCGACGAACTCGTGGGACAATGGGTGACCATGCTCTGCCTTGGAGGCTTTTCCGCGGCCTCTACCTGGAAGGATGCCGTTTTTCTGCTCATTCCCTTCTTCTTTTTCCGGCTTTTCGACATTCTCAAGCCCTGGCCTGTTCACGCATCGGAGAGCTGGCTGCCTTCAGGATGGGGAATCATGATCGACGATGTGCTGGCAGGAGTATGGGCACTTTTGTGCGTCAGCATCGTCATGCTGACGATGCGCATTGTCGCCCCCGGTCTTCTGACACTATAGCATCATGAAATATCTTGCCATCGACTACGGACTCAAGCGTGTCGGCATTGCCGTCTCCGACGTGGACGGAAACTTTGTCTTTCCCAGATGCACATTAAAAAGAGAAACAAAGGCAGCCTTCTTCTCCCGGCTTCTGGAACTCTTGGACAAAGAAAAGGCCGACGCCATTGTTGTAGGCCTTCCCCTGTACACAGACGGCACGGAATGTCTCACCACCGTTCAGGTACGTCATTTCGTAGAATCACTCAAACGCCGCACCAGTCTGCCGATCTACTGGATGAACGAAGTTCTCAGCAGCGCAGCTGCGGAACATGAACTTTATGACTTCGGCATGGGCTTCCGCGAAGTGAAAAAAGTGGTGGATCAGCAGGCCGCCGTACTCATACTTGAAAGCTTCCTTGACCAACCTGAAGAAAGGAGACAGCCTGCATGAGTCAGGATCAGAAAGCGCCGGAAGAGGATCAGCCGACCCCGCTCGACGCCATGTCGGAAAGCAGTCCGAATGCCGCCTCTCCCGAACAGGGAGACGACAGCTCTTCCATGAAGCCGGAACAGACTCCCCGCCGGAAACGCAGATACTTTCTGTGGGTTACGACAGTACTGCTTCTTGTCTGCGTGGCGGCAGGTCTGTATGTATGGCATGACGCCCGCAGCTTTCTGGACACTCCTCCGGAAATTCCGGGCAAAAGTCTGATCGTGGACATCGAACCGGGCATGACGCTGGCCCAGGTTGCCGCCACGCTGGAAAAGAAAGGCGTCGTTACCGATGCCCTGCGCTTTCAGCTGCTGACCCGCTACATGGAAAAAAGCCGCAATCTTCAAGCCGGACGTTTTCTGGTAAGCACCGGCTGGCTGCCGGAAAAAGTATTGGACATGCTGGTATCGGGCAAGGCCATGCTCTACCGCCTGACGATACGGGAGGGGCTGACCTGGTGGGAGGTGGCCAAGATTGTGGAAGAAGGCGGTTTTTGCCGGGCCGTGGACTTCACGTCGGTCATACACGATCCCGCCTTTCTTCGTCACTGGGGCATTCCCTTCGACTCGGCCGAAGGATTTCTCTTCCCTGAAACCTACCTGCTGCCCCGGCCGAGAGAGCTGAACAAGGATGCGGCAAGATCCGTGGCCAACCGGCTTGTGGGAATGTTCTGGCAGAGGGCGGACAAGCTCTGGCCGAACGGAAAACGTCCATCCGTGGAGGAACTGAAGCGCTTCGTCATACTGGCATCCATCGTGGAAAAGGAAACCAGCGTACCGGAAGAACGTGCACGCGTAGCAGGAGTCTATGCCAACAGGCTGGAAAAGAGCATGCTCCTTCAGGCCGATCCCACGGTGATCTACGGGCTGGGACAGAACTTTGAAGGGCCGCTGCTGCGCAGTCACCTGGAAAACAAAAACAACCGCTATAATACCTATCAGAACCCGGGACTTCCCCCCGGCCCCATATGTTCGTTCGGCTCATCCGCACTCAAGGCAGCCATCAATCCGGAAAAACACGAGTATCTTTATTTCGTGGCCACCGGCCGTGACCGGGGGCATACGTTCTCCCGAACCCTTTCAGAGCACAATCGGGCCGTCCGTGAATATCGGGCGGCGCTCAGAAACACGGGGAAATAGCCTTTCCCGGATGCCAGGCCGCAAAGCCGCTTCCCTTCGGAGATGCCATGAAGTTTCTCTCCAATCTCATTCTCATGACGGCCTGCCTGATCATGCTCGGACTCTGTCTCGTGTTTCTGAAGATCACGGGATTCTTTTCCGGATAAACGAAGAGGCCACAGGACTTCATCAGCCGCATCCTTTTCTCAACGGTCCTGCCCCGGCATTCCGAACGCAACACCGGAAGGCCTTTTCCGGCACGTAAGGACGCGATCAAGAAGGTCCCGCATCCATCGCACCCGCTGCACGGATGACGCCCCCGGAGTCCCTGTATCTGAAGAGGGCGGATTCTTTCGAATCCGCCCTCTTTCTTCTTTCATGACCTTTCAGCCTACATGCCTGCCATGAATGCGGGTATCTGGGAAACCAGCGCAAATTCCAGGATATAGAGCGGCAGCAGCGCCAGTACGGTCCGCGACCAGGAAAGATTCAGCGCGAACTTGCAGCCGATGAAGGCTGCGGCCACGAACCAGATGGAAGCGATCAGACTGCCCACCATCGGTACGATGCACAGAACAAGCGGTGCGGCGCTGTAGCATACCACCCGCAATGTCGTGGCAAAATCCGCTCTGTCCGGCTGAACCATACGGATCATCAGATGATACAGTCCCGCAAGAATCACCGCCTGAAAAATGGAGAAGAACGGCGTGACCAGAAGCATGAGCGGCAGATTCATGGTTTTCATCAGCGCTTCGGCCATGGCCAGAGTCTGGGGATCCGTAGCGGTGGCCGTCAGCTCTCTGAGCGCCTTCATGGACCACAGTCTTGAGGCAAGCATCTGAAACAGCGTGAGCAGCACATAAAAAAGAATGGGACGGATGACGGAAAAATTGCAGCGGACATGACGGAAAAAGTCCGGCGCATGGAAGAGCACTCCCAGCAGCGTACGGGAAAAGCTGCCCCAGAATCCATAATATTCCGGACTTTCCCAGGGGGCGCCGTCAGGACGTCCGTCATTCCGGGATGCCGGTTCCTCCTGCCCTTCGTCATACTGGCGCACATGCTCGCGCATGCTCCGCCAGCGTTCCAGAAGACCGACGGGACGCTGAGGCTGTTCCTCCTGCTTCTGCTCAGGCTGTTCCTCCTGCTTTTCGGACACGGGCTCTTCCCGGTTGAACTGAGGAATCTGCGCTCCGGGAGGCAGCGGATCATCGCCCTCCTGCTCCGTGGACAGATGCGGCACGGAGGGCTTTTCTCCGGTGACGGTCTCGCTCCTGTCCGGTGTCTGCGCAGCAGCAACAGGACTGTCGTCGTGTTCTTCCGACGGAGGGTTTTCCTCTTCAGGCAGAGAAAAATAAAAGACGCCCGAGCAGCGGGGGCAGGTCACTTTGTATTTCTTACCGGGACGTATGGACGCCGCGGGCACATCTCGTCTGAACCGGCAGGAGGGACATTCTATGATCATGGCAACCTCACACTACATATTTGCTCCGGTCAATATAGACCTGCGGGGGATGTCAGGGCAAGATGCCGACGCGTCTTTCAGAACGTTTTAACTTTGAAAAATCCCATTCCGGCCGGATTCCCATTCTTTTAATCGATCTTTTTCCTTTTCGAAGCAGCATCTCCGTTTCCGGCCCCAAGGCACAGAAAGCAAAAAACATGCCGTTCACTGCCCCTTCCCTTTCAGCATCATATCCTCATCCGACAATCCGATGGAACGGAGATGAAGATAGATTCTGGCCGCAGCCAGAGCATCGGAAGCGGCATTGTGATGATCAAGCTCAATCCCCAGGCAGGCACAGACATCGTTGAGCCTGTGATGGGGCAGCCGCAGACCTCTCCTTGAGCCTCTGACGGTGCAGACAAAGGGAAGCGCCGGAGCCTCGACGCCGGCAGCATGGCAGCAGCCTCGAAGGACGCGTCTGTCGAAGCTGGCATTGTGTGCCGCAAGCAGCGTCGCTCCACGGAGAAACGCTGAGATCTCCGGCCAGAGTTCAGCAAAGGAGGGTTGATCCTTCAGCATCTCCCAGGTAAGACCATGGATCTCCGTAAAATGGACCTCGGGACGGGGCGGACGGATAAGACTGTACCAGCTGGCGGCCACGCGCCCGTTCTCAATGCGGGACATTCCCAGCGCACAGGCGCTGTCGACATACTTGTCGGCCGTTTCAAAGTCCAGAGCGACCACTACCGGCATGATCATGCGCTCCTGCCGCGCAGCACCCGTTTGTCTCCCACGCGCATGGTAAGCTGCTCCTTGTCGAAATGCTCAAGCAGGGCTATGCCGTTTTTTCGTGAAATACCAGAGAGGTCACGAAAATCACCGGGAGTGATTTCACTGTGCGTCTGCAGATGGTCCCGCACCTTGCCGCGCAGTTCATCCATGACGGAGGACAGATAATAAAGATCCTCCTTGATCTTCACGAGGGAACCTTCCGCCACCAGCAGCTTGAAGATGGGCTGGGCCTGACGCGCGGTGATGCCAAGTTCGGCAAAAAGTTCCGTATGGTTCGGCGGCATGAGCGGCGAGGCTTGATGCGCCTTGAGAAGCGCCTCCTTCAGCGCCTGCTGATCGTCCGCCAGAGAAACCTTGTGTTCCGGCAGGCGAAGCAGCTCGCCCTCTGCCACCAGACGCCCCGACCGGACGAGTTTCTCCAGCACATAATGCGCCAGCTTCGGCGGCACGGCGGTTCCCATGCCCGCCAGTATGACGCCCTTGGCCATGCCGCTCTCCAGGGGGTTCCTAGTATGGAAGGCTTCCGCCGCTGCAAGCGCGCGCTCCATCAGTCTGTCCAGCCAGACCGGAGAGATCCAGCTTTTTGCGTCCTTGTCCCAGCAGAAGACGCTTCCCTTGCCGGACATGGCCTGCAGATGCTTCTCCAGCGACTTCCGACCGAGATCCGTCAGGATGGAAAGATCTGCCTGCGTGGCGCCGAAGCGTCCGGAAAGTTCCAACTGGACGCCGATGCGGGTTTCCTCGTCGGCATCGGGCAGAGCAAGAAGACGCGCTCTCATGTTCTTGTCGACATGACTGCGACGGGGAGCCGTATCCAGGGGGTAGAGAATGGAACCGCCCGCCACCGTACGCAGGGGAGAGAAGGCTCGTATGATGCAGCGGTCGCCGAAAATACCTGCCACGGGTTCGGAAAAATGGGCTTCCGCAAGCGCGGTTTCGCCCGGCTCAAGGCGGTCGCGGTCATAAAAATACAGGCGGGCCGCAAGCTCCCGGGCGCTGTGATGAAAATGAATCTCGCCGCGATGCCGCAAGCCGCGGGGAGAGGACTTCAGACAGGTCATCTCTATGATCCAGCGTCTGGAATTCTTCATGGTCCCCGTATGGGTGACGACGTCTCCCCGATTGATGTCCTCCACGGACAGGCCGTGCAGATTCAGGGAAATGCGGTGTCCGGCCTCGGCGTTTTCCATGCCCTGACCATGACTCTGAATGCTGCGGATATGCGAAATTCTTCCGCTCGGCAGCAGTTCCACCTCGTCCCCGCACTGCGCGGAGCCGGAAACCAGCGTACCTGTAACGACGGTACCGTGCCCTTTCAGTGAAAACACTCGGTCCACGGGGAGTCGGAACAGATCGGAACGGCGTCTGGGCTGCCGACGACTCTGCTCCACAATGGCGGCACGGAGTGCATCAAGTCCCTGTCCCGTGACGGAAGACACGGGAAAAATGGGGGCATTTTCAAGAAATGTGCCCTTCAGAAATTCCTTCACGTCTTCCGTCGCCAGCTCCAGCATTTCCTCATCCACCATGTCGATCTTGGTGAGGGCGACGATGCCGTGACGCACGCCGAGCAATGTGCATATTTCCAGATGTTCCCGGGTCTGCGGCATGACCCCCTCGTCGGCGGAAATGACCAGCAGCACGAAATCTATGCCGGAAGCTCCGGCCACCATGGTGCGGACGAAACGTTCATGCCCGGGCATGTCCACGATGCCCATCCGTTCGCCTCCGGGAAGGTCCGCATAGGCGAAACCAAGTTCAATGGTGATGCCGCGACGCTTTTCTTCGCCAAGGCGATCGCAGTCTATACCCGTAAGCGCCCTGATGAGCGACGTCTTGCCGTGGTCGATATGCCCGGCGGTACCCATGATGACAGACATGACAGCTCCTGAAATACGTTTTCGTATGAAGAGCACAGAATACCCGCCGCGGCCTGTAAGAGCAAGAGGCCGATCCCGGTCGTTTGACGACATGTTTGACTTGACTTGTGATGAAAAGTTGCGTAACGGTTCTTAGTTCCAAGTCATAAGAACGGGAAATGCAATGTTCGAAAGTCTGACAGACCGACTCTCCGGCGTGTTCCGCAATCTCAGCGGCCGCGCCCAGCTCACGGAATCCAATATCCAAGACGCTCTGCGTGAAGTCCGCCTCGCGCTTCTCGAAGCTGACGTGAACTTCAAGATCGTCAAGGAATTCGTGGATCGTGTGCGTGAGGCCGCTCTCGGCGTGCAGGTCATGAAAGGCGTCACTCCCGCTCAGCAGGTCATCCAGGTCGTTCATGACGAACTGGTCAAGCTGCTCGGCGGTGACGATACCGACCTGAAGCTGCAGGGCGCACAGCCTGCCGTCATTCTCATGGTCGGTCTTCAGGGCTCGGGCAAAACCACGTCGTCGGGCAAACTCGCTCTTCTTCTGCGCAAGCAGAAGATGCGTCCCTATCTCGTGCCTGCCGACGTGTATCGGCCCGCCGCCATTGATCAGCTCCGCACGCTGGCCAGGCAGCTCGACATTCCCTGCTTTGAATCCACGCCGGACATGAATCCCGTGGACATCGCCCGCGCGGCCGTGGAGGACGCACGGGAAAAACAGTGTACCGTGGTTCTCATCGACACTGCCGGCCGTCTCCATGTGGACGAGCCTCTGATGCAGGAACTCGTGGCCATCAAGGATGCCGTACACCCGCAGGAAATCCTGTTCGTGGCAGACGCCATGACCGGTCAGGACGCCGTGACCGTTGCCGAGTCGTTCAACAATCATCTCGGCATCACGGGCGTGGTCCTCACCAAGATGGACGGCGACGCCAGAGGCGGCGCCGCTCTCTCCATCAAGTCGGTCACCGGCGCACCGGTAAAATTTGTCGGTATGGGCGAAAAGCTTTCCGAAATGGAAGTCTTCCATCCCGACCGTGTTGCAGGACGCATCCTCGGCATGGGCGACGTGCTCACCCTGCTGGAAAAGGCACAGAGCGAAATGGAAGCCGAAGAGGCCGAGGCTCTTGCCAGAAAGATGCAGAAGGCCAAGTTCGATCTGGAAGACTTCCGTACACAGATGCGCCATATGCGCAAGCTCGGCTCTCTGGAATCCCTCATGAAGATGATCCCCGGTCTCGGGGGTCTTGCCGGCAAGCTCGGCGACATGAGCGGCCATGAGAAGGAGCTGAACAGAACGGAAGCCATTCTGAACTCCATGACCAGTCAGGAGCGCCGCAACCCGGACATCATCAACGGCAGTCGCAGGGCGCGCATCGCCAGAGGCTCGGGAACAAGGGTGCAGGACGTGAACATGCTGCTGCGCCAGTTCGAGCAAATGAAAAAAATGATGCAGTCCATGATGCAGCCCAATCGTCATATGCCGCGTGTTCCCCAGGGCATGATGAACAGGCTGGGCGGCATGCCGGGCTTGGGTGGTCTGCCCGGCATGGGCGGGCTGCCGGGAATGGGCGGTATGCCGGGGCTTCCCGGCGGAGTGCCCGGAATACCAGGCAGCGGAAAATCCGCTACCAAGAAGAAACGCGACAAACAGAAACGTAAAAACAAAAAAAGGTAGCCCCGCTGCCTATCCTATCAGGAGTGAGATATGTCCGTTAAAGTGAGAATGACCCGCTCTGGTTCCAAGAAGCGCCCCTTCTACCGTATCGTGGCCATCAACAGTGACAGCCGTCGCGACGGCCGTCCGCTGGAATTTCTGGGCTACTACAACCCCAACACCAACCCCGGCACCCTGAGCATCGACAATGAAAAGCTCCAGGCCTGGATCAGCAAGGGCGCCGAGATGACCGATACCGTCCGCACCCTCATCAAGAAGCTGGGCAAGTAAGATCCTTCTCCGTAAGGACTCGATCCCGTCCCCGCTTCGGCGTCGACGGGTTTTTCGAGTTTAAATGATCCATATATGGATTCTCTTTTCCCGACAACGTTCCGCTGTCGGTTTTTCTTCGTCCGGTCGGACAGGGAGTTCTTCCCTCCACCCGTCATCTTTGGACCGGACAGGTACGGCTTAGACGGCGGGAAGGGGCGGGGCATGCATGCCCCGCCCCTTCCCGCCCGACGCAACCGCCTTTTCTTCTCTCCATGTTCCTGGCATCCGACGCCCTGCACTCCGGCCGTATCCCGACAGACAGAATACAGCAGCCTCAAGTCAGCCGGTGAAGGTTCGCCCCCCATTTCAAACCATTGACCTGTAAAAAGGGATGAGGTTCGAAACAGGGAAGCCGTTGTTACTGCTGAGTCCGGCTTCTCTTCCCCGCACGACCTCCTCTCCCCACCGGGAGGAGCCATCATGTTCAGACATTTCAGCAAACAGGAAACCCGCAATCTGGTCCTTCTCGCCGTTCCCGTTTTTCTCGGTCAGATCGCCCAGATCGCCATGTCATTCGTCGATACCGTCGTTGCCGGCCGGGCCAGCGCCGTCGACATGGCTGCCGTTGCCGTGGCCACTTCATTCTGGATTCCCGGGACCATGTTCGGTCAGGGACTCATCATGGCCATCACCCCGCTTGTCGCCCAGGCTCTGGGCGCAGGCAACGTCATCAAAAGCAGACATTTCCTTCGTCAGGGGCTGTGGCTGGCAGCATGCATCTCCGTACTGCTCATGGCCGTATTTCTGACCATAAGCGCCACCATCACCTCTTGGGGCAAAATGGATCCCCTGCTGGCACGGAAGACTTCGGAATATCTTTTCGCCGTTCTGTGGGGCGTCCCCGCCCTCATGCTTTTCGTCGTGCAGCGATGCTTCCTTGAAGGGCACGGCAGTACCCGTCCCGCCATGGTCGCGGGCTTCGTGGGACTTGCGCTCAACGTGCCGCTCAACATCATCTTCGTGTTCGGCAAGTTCGGCCTGCCGGCCATGGGCGCAGCGGGCTGCGGTCTGGCCACGGCCATGCTGTTCTGGGTCATGGCGGCGTCCATGCTGTTTTTCGTGCGCAGGATCGACAGTGCCGCGCCTGCACTGGAAAAACCCTCCGGAGCCATTCTGAAGCGCGTGTTCCGCATAGGCCTGCCCGGGGCCTTCGCCATGCTCAACGAGACAGCCGCCTTCTCTCTCATCGCGCTCATCGTCTCGCCGCTCGGCGTCACGACGGTGTCCGGTCATCAGATCGCCATCAACGTCAGTGCCTTCGTGTGGATATGCCACTTCTCCATAGGCGCCGCCTCCACCATCAGAGTCGGAACCCTGCTCGGAGCCGGCGACATTGCGGGCGCAAAACGTGTACGCCTTACCTCACTTGCCATCACCCTGGGAATGGCGTGCGTGCTGGCCGCGCTCATCTATCTGGTCCGTTATCCCGTAGCAGCCCTGTACACGGAAGATACGGCCGTCATACAGATGGCCAGCCTGCTGCTGATCTGTGAAGTATTCTACCAGTTTCCGGACGGCATACAGACCAATACGCTCTGTTCTCTGCGCGGATGGAATGACACCAAAGCCATTTTCTGCATATCTTTCGTTGCCTACTGGATCGTGAGCCTGCCCCTCGGATGGGTGCTCTGCATGACCGATCTTCTTACGGCCGAACCGCTCGGCGTTCTGGGATTCTGGATCGCTCTCTTCCTCGGACTCAGCGTAGCCGCCGTTCTGTATCTGATCCGCATCCATGCGCTGGAACATCTGTCCGTAAACGCCATGAAGAAAAAAATCGGACGCTGATGTTCTTCGAATCCGCGCCATAAAAGGGCACGCCCCTTCCATCACGGAAGGAAGCGTGCCCTTTTCCGACTGTCAGACAACGCCCTGTCTCAGATTTCCCTGCGGGAACAGTGCTCCCGTTCCATTCCTGCTCGTTCGCAAGCTCTCAACACATCCTCCACCTCAATCTCATCCAGAGAACGGCAACGGTCATACCCCTTCAGGCATCGCTGCTGCCACGACGGGATAATGCCCTCACATCCGTTGGGGCATTCCGAACCCGAAAGCGCAAGATTCTCCGGGTACCCCAGCATACGCGCGCAGGAAGGGCCGAAAAGAACCAAAGACGGACCTCCACGCAGAAAATGCCTGAGATGCGGCACGAGGCCCTCGCCTCCCACATGGAGAAACGCGTGCTTGACCAGACTCATGAGTTCTCCGAACGATGTCCGACCGCGAAGATCCATGGCACGCCCGCTCTTCCCTGCGGGCATCTCAAAGGTTTTCTCAAGACCGACAAGAACCAGATCGTAGCCGGGAAAACGTTCCTGCATGACTGCCACGAGAGCCGTATATTTTTCTGCCGACCATAATTTCAGCGATCGACTCGAGGCCCCGGCCTCTCTCTGGATCGTCACGTAGGGGCGCTCAAGGCCGAACCTGTCAGCCACCTCGGCAAAGTGTTCCCTGCACTGCAGCATGAAGGCACTGTTTCTGAGATCAAGAGAACCGTCGAAATCCGGCTGTCGTCTGCGTCCTCCGCCCATGACGTCGGCATAATGAATACCCATGGCCTGATTCTCGTCCATGTAGAACGAGGCGTGGGACGACTGAAAGGCAAGAAGACG
>CALUTB010000088.1 GCA_944323575.1 uncultured Mailhella sp.
ATCCCCCCCATTCCCGGCGTGGATCTGAAGAACGTCACCTCCGTCACCTGCCTTGAGGCCGCCAAGGCCATTCAGGAGCAGTGCGCCGCCCGCAAGATCAATCATGCCGTCATCATCGGCGCGGGATTCATCGGTCTGGAAATGGCCGTGGCTCTGGCCGACATGTGGGGCATCAAGGTGACCGTCATCGAAATGGTCGACCACATTCTGCCCGCGCAGCTGTGCTACAACTTCAGCCAGATGGCCAAGCACGATCTGGAAGAACTCGGCATCACCGTGCTCACCGGTGAAGCCGTGAAGGAACTCCGCGGCAAGGACGGAGCCGTGTGCGAAGTCGTGACCAACAAGCGCACCATTGAGGCCGACGAAGTCATCTTCTCCATCGGCGTGACGCCGAACTCCAAGATCGCCTCCGATGCCGGCATCGCCTGCCATCCCCGCGGCGGCATTCTGGTGAACACGCATATGCAGACTTCCGACCCCGACATCTATGCCGGCGGCGACGTGGTCGTGCTCCGCAATCTCATTTCCGGCGATCTCACCTATCTGCCTCTCGGCTCCATGGCCAACAGACAGGGACGCGTCATCGGTACCAATATCGCCGGCGGTCAGGCCACCTTTGAAGGCGTGGTCGGTTCCTGGTGCGTAAAGCTGAACAAGATGTATGCCTCCGGAGCCGGTCTTACCCTGCATCAGGCCCGCATGGCCGGCTTCGACGCCATCGAAGTCAGCATGGAAGGTTCCGACAAGGCACATTTCTATCCCGGACACACCAACACCAGCATCAACGTGGTCGTGGACAAGCAAACCCGTCGCGTTCTGGGCATTCAGGGCATGAGCACCGACGGTTCCGCCGTCAAGGCCCGTACCGACGCCGTGGCCGCCATGCTGCAGGTCTCCCGCCCCACGCTGAACGATCTCTCCAACCTTGAAGTCTGCTACGCTCCGCCCTTCGCCTCCGCCATGGACGTGATCAACGCCGCCGGCAACGTGGCCGACAACGTGGTAAGCGGCTATCATCACGCCATCACCCCCGACGAATTCGTCGATCTGTGGGAAAAACGCGATGAGAACAACTATCTCTTCGTGGACATCCGTCCCGCCAAGGCCGGAAAGCCCATTGAAGAGCGTCATCCCGGCCAGTATCTCTCCCTGCCGCTGGAAGAATTCAACGCCCGCGCCAAGAATGAGATTCCGACCGACCGTCCCGTCGCACTCGTGTGCAACACCGGTACCCGCGCCTATGAAGCGCAGCTCAAGCTCCGCAACATGGGCATCGAGACCGTGAACTCTTCCGGCGGCCACACCGCTCTGCGCAAGCGCGGCGACGAAGAAAAGTTCTGATCCCTGTTTCCGTTTTCCTGAGCGAACCGGCAGATGCCATATCCAGCATCTGCCGGTTCGTTCTTTCTCCAGAAGCGATTCCTGCTTTTCCAAAACGGAAAACATTCTCTGACCGCCCCTTTCCGGATATCATGCCTCCGGCTCCGGCGCATCGTCATCCGGCATCAGAGCCTGGGACGTGCTCTCAGTCCGCCGCTTGCAACATTCGGACCTCCCACAAAGAAACTTGCGCGGGTCGGCCGTATGTAGCATAGTGAAGAAAAGGGGCTTGTATGGCATCATCTCTCTTCTCCCGCCCGTTCTTCCGCTTCTATCGCGCGCTCTGGACGCTGGCTCTTCCCTTTCTGAAACGCAACGCCAGACTTTCCGACGGCTGGAGTGAACGCCTGGCCCCCGACGACTGGCTGGAACCGGATCTGCCCAGACAGGACGGACGATGCGCAGATATCTGGATTCAGGCCGCCTCCGGCGGAGAAGCTCGCCTGGCCGTGGTCATCTGTCAAAATTTCCGTCCGGATGTGGCGCTCCGCGTTCTGGTGACGACATGGACGAGACAGGGAAGGGACGTCGTGGAAAAGGCCCTTCCCGCCCTCAGACAGAGTCACCCTCATCTCATGGCAACCGTACGTTTCGCCCCTCTCGACCGTCCCGACGTCATCCTGCGAGCACTGTCTCTGGCCAGACCACGCCTTGTGGCCCTGCTGGAAACCGAATTGTGGCCGGGACTTCTGGCCTCCTGCCGGGAAATGAATATTCCCGTTCAGGTCTTCAACGGTCGCATCAACAGCTCCACAGCCCATTTCGGACGTCTTTTCTCATCCCTCATGACCGACATTTCCCCTGCCGCCGTCCATGCCGTTTCCCGCTACGACAAGCAGGGTTTTTCCGCCATCTTTCCCTGTCCGGTGGACAGAATGTCCAACATCAAGTTCGACCTCGCCGCGCAGACTCTTTCCGCCCCGCTTCCGTCCACATCATCCCTCTTCAAAGCCGCAGACCCGGTCTTTCTCTTTGCTTCCGTACGCCGGTGCGAAGAAACCCGCATTCCCGGGCAACTTGCAAGACTCTACAAGGCCGTCCCCAATGCCTCCGTCGTCATCGTGCCGAGACATCTTCATCGCGTAGCGGCATGGAAAAGCGTTCTGGACGATCTGGCATTCATGCCCGTGCTGCTGTCGGAAATGCCCCCAGGCGGAACGCTGCCCTGCAGACGTGTACTCATATGGGACAGGTTCGGCGACCTCCCCCATCTCTATGCCTCTGCACGCGCAGTCTTCGTCGGCGGCAGCTTCGGACAGGGGGGCCAGAACTTTCTTGAAGCTCTTTCTGCAGGACGGATACCGTGCATAGGTCCTTCCGCACACAACTTTCTCTGGGCCATGGGCATCGGAGAACCTTCCATGCCTTCCCTTGTGGACGCCGGTCTGCTGCGCGTGGCGCACACACCCCGGGACGTCATCAGCATCATGCTCGAACAGGCCGCCTCCACGCGCGACAGACATACCGTCCGGGAAGAATTTCGAAAATGGCTTCTCCCCCGGCAGGGGGCAGCCGCGGCAACGGCCCGTCTCATGGAAGCAGCCGTTCTTCCCTCCGTGAAAAACGACGGCGGACATTGATTACGCCAGGACATTGAAAAAATTCCCACAGTACCGTACATCCGTTCATACGGCACGCCCGAAGGTTCACGCATGATCCTTCCCCGCGCAGGCCGTTCCGGCAGGACTCCCACAGCGGACGCTCTGCCGCTCACCGGGATTCTCATCTTCTCTGGAGTCTGACATGAACATTCTCGTCATCGGCGGCGCCGGCTACATCGGCAGCTGCACCAGCAAGGCGCTGGCCCGGGCGGGCCACAGCGTCACCGTGTACGACAACCTGTCCACAGGCCATCGGGATCTCGTCAAGTGGGGGCCTCTCGTTGAAGGAAACATTCTGGACGCGCCCAGACTCAGAGACTGCCTGAAAACCGTAAAACCCGACGGAATCATTCATTTTGCCGCCTTCTCGCAGGTCGGAGAATCCGTAAGGGATCCCGGAAAATACATACGCAACAATATCGGCGGAACGCTGAACATTCTTGAGGCCATGCAGGATGCCGACATACGCAACATCGTGGTTTCCAGTACGGCCTCGGTCTATGGAATCCCCGAACGTATGCCTGTCACCGAAGCCTGTCCGACACTTCCCATCAATCCCTACGGGGAAACCAAACTCTTCATGGAACGGATGCTGGCAGACTTCGCTCTCTCCTGCGGCATCTCCTGGACGGCCCTGCGCTACTTCAATGCCGCCGGCGCCGATCCGGAAGGGGAAACCGGTGAGCGACATACGCCGGAGACGCATCTCATCCCCCGCGCCCTCATGGCCCTTGACGGCAAAGTGTCCGACTTTCATGTCATGGGAGACAACTACCCTACAAAAGACGGCACCTGCATCCGCGACTACATTCATGTGCAGGATCTGGCAGACGCACACATCAGAGCCATGGAACGACTCCTGAAGGAAAAGGACGGCGAAGGCACGGCCATGAACCTTGGCACCGGAACCGGCCTCTCCGTCATGGAGATTCTCAACGCCATAGAAACCGTGACCGGCCGTTCCATGACGTATACTACGGGTCCGAGAAGGGCCGGAGATCCGCCCTCTCTGGTGGCCGACTCCACCAGAGCACAGGAGCTTCTCGGCTGGAAGCCCTCACGATCCGGAGTCGAGGACATCATACGCGACGCCTGGAACTGGTATATGATCGATCATGCCTGACCATCCCACAAGCGTCCCGTCCCGCGTTTCAAGAGGCGATTGAACACGTGCCTTCCGACTAAGGATCGGCGTACTTCTGCAAATCCCTGATCCGATAAAGAAAAAAGGGAATGCCTGCAACACGCCGTTTTCTGCTCTGCCGCGGGCTGCACCGTACCTTCCCCCTCTGGACAGGATAAGCTCCCCGGACGTATATTCCTTTCGCGGAATCATCCGTGGAATATTTCATAAGGGTACTCCCATGCGTATTTTTCTTATTCCTGCCGCGCTCTCTCTGCTGCTTGGCGGATGCCTCGCCAATCCCTTCGGATCTTCTCCCGCACCCGAAGTCCCCATGCCTGAAGCTCCGCTTTCTCCCGTGCCTCAATTCATCTCCATGAACAATGCCGGTGCTCAGGCATCCATTGACGATCCTGCCTTCGGCGGCACGGTGGACGTCATGGTCGAAGGTTCCTTCACTTCGGCCTCCGGACGCGACTGCAGACGGGCCGTCGTCAGTCAGCCCCCCCACGAAGCGGAAATCATCATTCTCTGCCGTCATGGCGATGGCTGGGAACTCATGCCCCGCGTCTGGGGACGCGGTCTTGACCACTGATCATACGTCCTTCCGGCAGTACGCTTCCTTCACTGTTTCTTTCCGGCCTTCGTGCAGGAGCAACTCTTGCGTTCGCTCATCCTTTTTCTTCTTTCCTGGCTTATCCTGACCTCTCCCGTCGAAGCGGTCGAATCGACGAGCACGGCCACGGCCACAGCCACAGCCACGGCTACGGCAACCACATCCTCGTTGTCTTCCACTCAGGAGCCGCATCCTTTCGGCAGCAATCTGTTCCAGGGAAATTTCGCCTCCAACGGTTCCGCTTCCACCATACAAAGCGGCGACCGTATTCTTGTGCGACTCTGGGGCGCTCTCACGCTCGATGACATATTCACGGTAACCCCCGCGGGCACGCTTGATCTGCCCGGAGTCGGCAGCATTCCCCTCTCCGGTCTGCCCAGAGGCGACGCCGCCCAGATTCAGCAGTCCATCATCAGCAAGCTGAACGTTTCCGGCATCAGCGACGTGCAGGTCTACGCAAGGCCGCTGGACACGCAGAACGTTTCCGTCTTCGTCACGGGCTTCGTCAACCATCCCGGCAACTACCCCGGCATGGCCTCGGACAACATTCTCTCCTTTCTCGACAAGGCTGGAGGCATCGATTCGCGCCGCGGCAGCTACCGCGACATCCGTATTCTGCGCAGCCAGCAGCCCATAGCCACGGTCGACCTCTATCCTTTCATTCTCTACGGCCAGATTCCCTCCATCCGCTTCAACGACGGAGACACCATCGTCGTCGGAGAAAAAGGCCCCACGGTATCCGCCAGCGGCGAAGTGCGCAATGCCGCACGTTTTGAATTTGAAAAGGGAAGCATGACGGGAGAAGCTCTGACCAGACTGGCCGACCCCAATTCAAAGGCCTCTCATGTGAGCATTTCCGGATTCCGGAACGGCGTGCCCTACAATCAGTACCTTTCCCTCAAGGAATTCAACAGACTGAACCTCGAAAACGACGATCAAGTCCGCTTCCAGGCCGACACTGCGGGCAATACCATCATGATCGAGGCACAGGGCGCCATTCTCGGTTCCTCCCGCTTCCCCGTGCGCCGCAATGCCCGACTTCAGGAAGTGCTGAGCTATATTGCCGTGGATCCCGACAGAGCCAACCTCTCCGGCCTGTACATCAAGCGTCTGAGCACGGCAAAGCAGCAGAAAAAAGCCATTGAAGACGCTCTGAACAGACTGGAACACAATGCCTATACGGCCACGTCGTCCAGCAACGACGAAGCGCAGATCCGTGCCAAGGAAGCTGAAATGCTGTCGAGCTTCATCGACCGTGCACGCAAGGTGGAGCCGGAGGGCATCGTCGTTGTGGGCAGCGGAGGCAAAATCGCGGACATCGCCCTTGAAGACGGAGACGTCATCGTCATTCCCGAAAAAACCGACGTAGTCATGATCAGCGGTGAAGTCATCATGCCTCAGGCCGTGGTATGGAACAATGATCGCGATATGAGCGACTACATCAAAAGCGCGGGCGGCTTCAGCAACCGTGCGGACACTTCCAACATCCTTGTGGTTCATCCCGACGGAGAAGTCACTCCCAAAGCCAAGGACGTCATGCCCGGCGACCAGATTCTCGTACTGCCCCGCGTCGACTCCAAAAATATGCAGGCCGTCAAGGAAGTCTCCGAAATCCTTTACCAGATCGCCGTGGCCTGCAAGGTCATCCTGGATCTGTAATTCCTCTGATCCGAACTTTCCGGCCGCATGCGGCCGGAAAGAAAAAAGTATGAAGAAAGCGCCCCCAATACGTTGAGGGGCGCTTTCTTCATACTGACGCTTCGTCGCTCCGGCTATCTTGCTCCGCGCAGTCTGGCCAGCCAGCGCAAAGACTCATGCCTGCGCCAAATCCAGAGAAGCACGGGCCATATTCTGTCCTTCGGGTCAAACATGCGCTCTTCTATCATGGGAAGAGCCTCATCACGCCAAGGAGATCTGACAACATATTTCCAATATGCCATCTGAGCAGGGAAAAACTTCAGCCACGGCTTCAGCGACGGAAAATGCAGGATTTTTCCTTCCATTTCCTTCAGCCGCAAAAAACGCCGGTCATGCAGGCACAGCTCATAGTTGTACGACGAGTCGACCAGCTTCAGCTTTTCTCTGTCGCTGCTCAGCATGTAATTGAGCAGGTCCTGATCGAACACCGTAAACTTCAACGTCGAAAACAGAGGCGCGCCCTCACGATAGGCATGCCAGAATACGTTTTCCTCTCTGGAAGCCTCGCGCAGTGCCTTCAGATTCATCAGAAGAACGCCGCTGTTGAAATAGCGGTCTTCCTCAATACCCAAAGCGCCAAGATAATATTTTTTCTTGCGGGATGACCATACTCTCTCAGGATCATGCGCCGCAATCATCCATGCGTCACCGAGTTCCATGTTCCACAAGTCGGCGATATCCCGCTCAAAAATGATGTCGCAGTCGAAATAGACGACCTTATCCACATCTTCGGGCAGCTGCTCATGCAGACACATGCGGAAAAGACTGGCCTTGGTATATTCTCCGACCTTGCCGCCGGGAAACAGGTTCACAATATCATCCGGCACATCCACATGCTCATAAAATGTGATGGGATTCTGAAACGACTCGCACAGCTCTTCCAGCCAGTGCTTGTAGGGTAAAACCGAATCATCAATGAGCGCATGAACATGCACATGCTCCGACGTGTTCTCAAAACAGGACAGCAGAGCGCAATACACGGTTTTATACATGGTGCCGGAATCATGAAAGCATACGGCGCAATGGACCATACCAGTTCTCCAGGACGAACGACAATCAACAGTAAGATTATCCCCAGCCAGACATAATTATTAAAAATAGGGAATAAACTCTCTTCTGGCAAGATACTGCGGGCTGCACACTTTACTCATCTGTCATGACAGCCTTTTCCGGACGACGTTTTCCCAAAATACGGGATTCCCGGCGGTATACGCCTTTTCCGTATTTTGACGGAACAGCGTTTTCAGGCTATTTTGCAGAAGGGGCAACGTTCCGCGTGTTCCCCATACCCATACGGAGAAAAAGGATATGTCCTCAGCCCCTATATTCCCCTCCCTTTACGATGCCGCCGTCAGTGAAGAAGTGATCCTTGCCGCCGCAAGGGTCCGCTTTCTCGTGCTTGACGTCGACGGCGTATGCACCGACGGCAAGCTGTACTTCCAGGAGAACGGCCATCCCATGAAATGCTTTCACGCCCAGGACGGCATAGGCATCAAGACCGCCCTTCTCTCGGGTATGGGCATAGGCATCATCACCGGCAGAAACGATCCCTGCGTGCTGGCCAGAATGTCGCAACTCGGCGTGAGGGACTATTACGCAGGCTTTGAATCCAAGCTGCCGAAGCTGGAGGCCATCCGGCAGAAATACGGCCTGAAGCAGGAAGAAATGGCCTATCTCGGAGACGACTGGATCGATCTTGATCCCATGCGCTCCGTCGGCATGCCCATGGCCGTAGCCAACGCGGTTGCACAGGTGAAAAAGGAAGCTCTGTACGTCACTTCCGCCCGGGGCGGAGAAGGCGCCGTGCGCGAGGCCATAGAATTTCTTCTGGCTGCCCGCAGGGACGGCAAAAATCCCGCCGATCTCTGGACCGCAGCCACGGGGCCGGCAAAGTCATGAACGATTCCCTGAAAAGGACACTGGCCCTCGTCGTTCTCGGCACCGTCGTCTGGGGCGGCTGGTACGGCTGGCAGAGCTGGAAAACCCGTCAGGCTCTTGAAGCCATGGAAAACGTAGTCCGCTCGGCGGATCTCAACAAGCTGCTGTCCGACCCTCCGGAAGAAGTGAAGAACGCCGTTGATCTGGCCGTGAGGGGCATTCAGCTCTCGCAGGGCCATGAAGGCAGAAAAAGTTTCGATCTCAATGCCGACTGGGCCACACTCAATCAGGAATCCGGCGCCATAACGGTCCGTGATCCCGACATACGCTACATGCTCGAAAGCGCGGACGGAGGAGAACCGAGGATCATACAGGCCGTCTCCGACATCGGTCGCGTAGAAGACGGCAATCAGAAGATTTCCATGTCCGGCTCGGTCCTGGCCACCTATGAGGAGAATACGCTCACCGGAAATCTGGCCGTCTTTCTCAACAGCGACCGGACTCTGACCTTCCCTGAAGGTGCAGTCCTTGACGGTCCGACACTTTCCGGTACGGCGAAGCATCTCGTCTGGGATCTGAATACCAACGTTCTGACCGGCAACCGAGGCGTCAGCATGCGCTGGATCCCATCCGGCCCGTCTTCTTCCACCAGTCCGGCCGATGCCGTTTCTTCACCCGATGCCGCGCAGGAAAGCGCGCAGGAGGAAAACCTGTCATGAAAAAATTTCTTCTTACCCTTCTTGTCTGCGTGTTTTCCGCTGCCGGCGCCGTGGCCGCCCCTCTGCCCGGAGCAGACGACAACCTGCCCGTGGACGTCACTGCGGACAACATGGTCTACACCGCCGACAAGAATACCGTGGTCTTCCAGGGCAAAGTCGAAGCCGTCCGGGGAGACTTCAAAATGTGGTCGGAAGTACTGACCCTGTATCTCAAATCCACGGGTAATGCCGGAACAGAAAAGAACGTTGCGGCCCCGGCCATGGAAGGCAACGATCTCGACCGCATCATTGCGGAAAAAAACGTACGCTTTCAAAACGGCACGCAGACCGGCTCCTCTCAGAAGGCCACCTATTTTGCCTCCCGGAACCTTCTCGTACTGGAGGGCAATCCCATTCTCCATGACGGCGACAATTCCATCAGAGGCAATGTGATCCGCTACTACGTCAACGAAAACCGCAGCGTGGTGGAAGGCGGTCCCAAACAGCGTGTGCATGCCGTGTTCTCCTCCAACGACAAGAAGGGAAAATAGCATGAGTTCCACGCTCTCCGCCCAGCACCTGTGCAAGCGCTACGGACAGAAGGAAGTCGTTCACGAAGTCTCGGTCGCCATGCAGCAGGGAGAAATCGTCGGTCTTCTCGGTCCCAACGGCGCCGGAAAGACCACGTCGTTCTATATGATCACGGGCATCATCAAGCCCACGTCCGGCAAGGTTCTTCTCGACGGACAGGAGATCAGCACATGGCCTCTGTATCGTCGCGCCAGAGTAGGCCTGTCCTATCTTCCGCAAGAGAGTTCCGTCTTCCGCAGACTCACGGTACGACAGAATCTGCAGATCATCCTTGAACACACGGGGCTTTCACGTGCCGATCAGAAAAAGCGCGCTGATCAGCTCATGGAGGAATTCGGACTGACCCGGCTGGAAAAATCCTATGCCTCCTATCTGTCCGGCGGCGAACGCCGCCGCCTTGAAATCGCCCGGTGCCTTATCCGTGACCCGCTGTTCGTGCTGCTCGACGAACCCTTTGCCGGCATCGACCCGCTGGCCGTAGGCGACATCCAGGTTCTCATTCGCGGTCTCAAGGAGCGCGGCATAGGAGTTCTCATTTCAGACCATAACGTGAGAGAGACCCTTTCCATCTGCGACAGAGCCTATCTCATGTTCCAAGGCAACATCATTCTTTCCGGCACTCCGGATGAAATCGTCAGCAACGAAAGAGCACGAGAGGTCTATCTCGGTTCGGACTTCCATCTGGGTTGACACAGCAAACCGGAGTTCTTCCGTCCCGACAGCATGTGACACTCCGATTGTTTCCGTAACGTGTGCCCGGTACACAAAAAAGGAAGCGTGCCGACCGCACGCCGTGCCGACAGCAAATGGGGCCCCCCGGCATATCCGGTGGTTCCTCTTGTGCGCCTGTGAGGCTTTCTTACCAGCCGCGCCCTGGCAGGCGCATGTACGCTCTGACATCTGCATTTCTGTTACCGGCGGCCCGTAAACGGGCTTCCGGCGTATGGGATGCTCAGTTGATCTCCGAGTTTATCCTCGGCCAGTTGATGCCTGATGTACTCGGCTATCTTTGCCTTATTCTTACCTAGGTTCAGGACTCATTAAATATAAAAGATGACAATGGCAGCGAGACAAATGGCCGAAAAGAACGTGTGGGCACA
>CALUTB010000089.1 GCA_944323575.1 uncultured Mailhella sp.
TTCTCGGTGTCGGACAGGCGCTCCCAGGTGTATTCCTTGGGCTTGACAGGGCCCATGTCCACGCCCTTGAACAGCGAGTCGAAGCTCATGCGCACGGCGTATTCCTGAAAGCCCATGATGGAGAGCGCGTCGTCCTTTTCGGTGTAGCTGCGGCCGTTTTTGAGGAGAAAGACGATCTCTCCGTTTTCGTAGTCGGAATCGAGACTGCCTTCCGGCGCGAGGATGGTCATTCTGGAGTCGCTTACGCGGCGGTCCTCGACCATGACGCCGGCGAGGGTTCCGTTGACGGGATCTACCTTGCGGGCGAACATGACCATGTCGGGTACATCCTTGTTGAAGACGCCGGGCTGCACGACCACGCGGGCGCTGCCGCTCGCGATGTCCAGCACTTCGGCGCGGAAATGTCCCATGCCCCAGGCCTGCCAGTACACGGAGATCCAGAAGCCGAAGAGCGCGCAGAGCACGGAGAAGAACAGCGGCGCCGGCAGCATCTGATAGAGACTCACGCCTCCGGCCTTGAGGGCCACAAGTTCCCTGTCGGTGCTCATGCGCAGGAAGGTGAGGAAGACGGCGAGCATGCACGCGATGGGACAGATGATGAGCAGGAAGAACGGACTCAGATATCCGAACAGGCGAAGCGTGTCCCAGATGTTGAGTTCAAGGCCGAGCAGCATGTCGCGCAGCTGCAGAGCGCGGCCCATGAGAATGAACAGCAGAAGAACCGCCATGGACAGGAAAAAGGTCTTGGCGTGCTCCAGAAACAGGCGACGCTGAAGAAGTCTCATGCGTGATCCTCGTCCGCCTGCAGCGTCAGCAGCCGTTCAAGGGCCTCCTGATCGAGGGGCGAAAGATTGAAGCGCACGCCGGCGCTGTCGAGAAGTTCGGCCGTGCCCATGCCGGGGCATTCGCGTCTGCGCTCCACGATGTAGGCGAGCGCGCGACGAACCAGTTCTTCATGCTGCATAACGGTGGACATAGCGTTGTCTCCACTGGCGTCTGATTGAGAATCATCCGCCGCGGCGGAAACCGCGACGGGGAACGAAGGCATGATAGCTCTTTTCGCCGAAATGATGAAGAAGGAAAATGGCGTTCCGGCGGGAAGAAGGATGCGGCGTCGACAGGTAAAGGAGCAAGGCGTCCGTTTCCCGTGCGGCGCACGCCTGCGGAAAAAGGAACGGCTGCGGGAAGAAGGTTTCTTCGGGGTACGGACGCCTTCCGATCTCAGCCGGAGCCGGAACGACGCCGGAGCGGACATCGGCGGAAGACACGCAGAAGGCGGCATGCCGGACCAGCAACGAAGAACGGGCTTTTCCCGTCCGGAGGCCGCCGCCCCGGTGGGGGCAGACAGGTCCGGCGCGGAACGATGACGATGGAAGGGCCGGCTAGTCCAGCACCACCATTTCGCCGGGATTCATGATCAGCGGACGGCATTCGGGAGCGTGTTCCTTCAGCGCTTCCACGAAGGCGTCGGCATTCTGGGCGAGCACGGGGAAAGTCTTGTAGTGGATGGGCATGGCCACGGGCACACCGAGCAGCGCGGCGGCTCTGGCGGCCAGCGGACCGTCCATCGTGAACACGCCGCCTGCGGGCAGCAGGGCCAGGTCGAGCTTGAAGCGGTCGGCAATGAGCGACATATCGCCGAAAAGACCGGTATCGCCGGCGTGATAAATGGTGTGTCCGCCGGGCATTTCGATCACATAGCCCACGGGGGAGCCCATCGCCGCAGAGTGGAAGGCCTGGGTCATGGTGATCTTCACGCCCTTGCACTCCAGGGTTCCGTCCACGTTGCCGCCCATGCCGTAGTTGATGATCTGCCCTTCCGGCACGCCGTGTTCACGGAAGTAGCCCACAAGATCGGCAATGCAGTAGAGCGTGGCGCCGGTGCTGCGCACGATTTCCACGGCCTGACCGAGATGATCGCCGTGGTCGTGGGTGACGGCCACGATGTCGGGACGCGGGATTTCGCGCCAGTCTGGCGCAAAGGGATTGCCTTCAAAGAACGGATCCACAAGCACGGACACTCCGTTTTCTCTGAACATGACGTTGGCGTGGCCATACCAGATGATGTGCAGCTGAGACATGTTTCCTCCTTGGAGATACGGGGATGGGTGTGAAGGGAAAAACGTTCTTCCCGCGCTTCCGTCCGGCGGACGCCTGCGCACAGGGAACGGAAACGATTTTTTTCTTTTAATGATCCGGAGGTTCACGGTCAAGACGGAGAATGCGTCGCCTTCATTCCGCAGACGCGGAAAGATGGAGCGGTTCTTGACAAAACGCCGTCCGCGGGCAACTCTCGCGGCAGGACCGCTCACGGTTCCGAGCAAGGAGTAGCCATGCCGCGACTGACGCTGTTCTTCACAGCCGTGCTGATGTTTCTTTTTCTTCCTGCCGGCGCGCACGCCTTCGACGACGGCGTGGTCGCCCTGAAATTCGCCGCTCCGGACGGCTTCGTGGAATTGACGGACCATGCGTCCGACCTTTTTCTGGACACGGAGAAGGACGCGGTGCGCAACGGGCGTCTCATACGGATGTATCTGCCGCAGTACATGGCGCAGCAGTACCGCTACGGCAACCGCGATGCCGTGACGAGACAGGTGCTCATCTGCGCCATGAAGGGACAAAGCCGCGCGCTGGATCAGAAGGACGCCGAACTTCTGGCGCGATCCACGGAAGGGCTGTTCATCGGCTTTTCCCACATCCCGCACAGCCGCACGGACACGCCCGCCCAGGAGATGGAGAACAGGGAACTTGCGCTTGCCGAGTCGCTGGCGTCGGGCAGGCCGCTTCTGGTGGATTCGGTACGCACGTCGAGCGCCTATCTGTATACGTGTCTCATCCACTACAACATGGCCGAGCACGGGGAGAAGAGCTGGCTTTCGACGGCCGTGAGCACGGCCGTGGTTCCGGTGAAGGACACCGTGCTCTTCGTGACGGTGACGTCCATGCTCGGCACGGAGGCGGCGGAACCGCATCTGGACTGGGCGAAGGAGACGGCCTCCTCCTTTGCGGACATGATCGTGCGCGGCAACCGCGAGGAAAAGAAATAGTCCGCGGATTCGATGCGGGGAAAGACTTGCCTTGCGCCGGAAAATAGGATAGACACCACCAGTTACACACAATGCACACATCGGCAGCGGCCAGGGTTCCCGAAAACGAACGGCGTTTACGGGTGAAGGGCCAGGGGTCGATGTGGAAGACAAACCCTTTTTGCTCAAGGAGAACCATCATGGCTTACGTCAGCATGAAGCAGATGCTGGAAACCGGCGTGCATTTCGGTCACCAGACCCGTCGCTGGAACCCGAAGATGCGTCCCTACATCTTCGGCGCCCGCAACGGCATTCATATCATCGACCTCCAGCAGACTGTGAAGCTGTTCCGCACCGCCCATGACAAGATCGTGGAAACCGTGGCCAACGGCGGCAAGGTGCTCTTCATCGGCACCAAGCGTCAGGCCCAGGAAGCCGTGGCCACCGAAGCGGCCCGCGCCGGTCAGCCTTCCGTGACCAACCGCTGGATGGGCGGCACCCTCACCAACTTCGTGACCATTCAGAAGAGCATCGAACGTCTGAAGAAGCTCGAAGCCATGTTTGCCGACGGTTCCATCAACCGTTATCAGAAGAAGGAAATCCTCAGCTTCCAGCGCGAACTGGACAAGCTGAACCTCACTCTCGGCGGCATCAAGGACATGGACAGCCTGCCCCAGCTCGTGTTCATCATCGACCCGCATCGTGAAGAGATCGCCGTGAAGGAATGCCGCAAGCTCGGCATCCCGATCGTGGCCGTCACCGACACCAACTGCGATCCCGACGTCATCGACTACATCATCCCCGGCAACGACGACGCCATCCGCGCCATCAAGCTGTTCGTGAACGCCATGGCCGAAGCCTGCCTCGAAGGCGCCGCCCAGAGCAAGGAAGCGGCCGATCCCGAAGCCGCCATGCAGAAGGCCGCCGAAACGGCCGAAGCCGCTGAATAACCCCTTTCGTTTTCAAGGAGCAAGACAATGGCTATTACCGCTGCCATGGTGAAGGAGCTGCGCGACAAGACCGGCGCCGGCATGATGGACTGCAAGAAGGCCCTCACCGAATGTGAGGCCGACGTGGAAAAGGCGCTCGACTGGCTGCGTCAGAAGGGACTTTCCAAGGCCGCCAAGCGCGCGGACCGCGCCACTTCCGAAGGCGTGATCGCAAGCGCCGTGAGCACCGACGGCAAGGCTTCCGCCATCGTTGAAGTGATGACCGAAACCGACTTCGTGGCCCGCGGCGAGAAGTTCCAGGACTTCGCCAGAAGCGTGGCCGAAGAAGTGGTTGCGAACGCCCCCGAAACTCTCGACGCCTTCCAGGACCGCGTGAACGATCTGGCCGCCGCCACCGGTGAAAAGACCGTGCTCGGCCGTTTCGTGCGCATGAGTCTCGAAGGCGAGGGTGCCATCGGTACCTACGTGCATTCCAACAACAAGCTGGCCGTGCTCGTGGAAGTCGTCACCGACAAGCCCGCAAACGAGACCGTGGCCGAATTCGCCAAGAACGTGGCCATGCAGATCGCCGCTTCCAATCCTCTGGCCATCGACGCCGACAGCCTTGATCCCGCGCTTCTCGAACGTGAGCGCGAAGTGTATCGTCAGAAGGCCCTCGCCGAAGGCAAGCCCGAGAAGATCATCGACAAGATCGCCGAAGGCGCCGTGAAGAAGTACTGCAAGGAAGTATGCCTGCTCGACCAGCCCTACATCCGCGACGACAAGATGAGCGTGCAGGATCTTCTGAAGGCCACCGCGAAGGCTGCCGGCTGCTCCATCGCCATCAAGCAGTTCGTCCGCATCCAGCTTGGCGCGTAATCTGCCCTCCGGATCGACTTTTATGGAAAAGTCGCTCCGGCGCGCTTGAATCCGTCAAGATATCAGGATACAAGGGGGGAGACCATTCTCTCCCCTTTTTTTACGTTCTTTTCCGGATAGCCCATGGAACCTGCCGTACGCCTCACCGCACTCATCATCACGCTGAACGGGGAACGCCTGCTGGGAAAGTGTCTTGAATCGCTTTCGTTCTGCGACCGCGTTCTCATCGTGGACTCCTTCAGCTCCGACGCCACGGAAGCCATTGCCCGCGAGCACGGGGCCATGTTCATTCAGAACCCATGGCCGGGCAATGCAAAGCAGATACGCTACGGCATCGACTGGCTGGAAAAGAACGCTCCCACCGAATGGGTGCTCATGCTCGACTGCGACGAGATCATCTCGCCGGAGCTGAAAGAGAGCATTCTTGCCGCCGTGGCAGCTCCCGGCGACAAGACGGCCTTTTCCATGCCCCGCCGCACCTGGTACTTCGACCGCTTTCTCAGGCACGGCGGCTGCTACCCCGACCGCCTGTTCCGTCTGTTCCGTCCCGAAGCCATACGCATCGAAAACAGCGGCGCGCATCAGAAGTTCGTGCCTGCGGGCGCATACGGCGATCTTTCCGGCGACATGCTGCACTACACCTACTGCAGCTTCAAGAACCAGCTCGACAAACTCAACGACTATGCCGAGCGCGGTGCGCGTGATCTGGAATTGCAGGGTCGAAAAGGCGGCGTTCTCATCGGCCTTGTGCACGGCGTCTGGCGCTTCATCGACATGTACGTGCGCAGACTCGGCATGCTTGACGGCCGGGCCGGCTTTCTCATGGCCGCGCACACGTCGTTCTACACGTTTCTCAAATACGTCCGCACTCACGAGGGCGACTGGGGCGCACCCTACGACCACGGCTTCTCCGGGGCGGATTCTTCCCGACACACTGACTCGAAAAGAGGCTGATGATGAGCGAACTCAAATACCGGCGCGTGCTGCTCAAGCTGAGCGGCGAAGCGCTTGCCGGTGAAAAAGGCAGTGGCATAGATCCCGACACCGTGCAGCTCATCTGCAAGGAAATCGCCGACGTTTCCAAGCTGGGCGTGCAGCTTGCGCTGGTCATCGGCGGCGGCAACATTTTCCGCGGTCTGTCCACCTCGGCCAAAGGCATGGACCGCTCCAACGCCGACTACATCGGCATGCTCGCCACGGTGATGAACGCCGTGGCCGTACAGGACGCGCTGGAGAAGATGGACTGCCCCACGCGCGTGCTTTCCGCCATCGACATCCGCGAGCTTTGCGAACCGTACATCCATCGTCGCGCCATACGCCACATGGAAAAGGGCCGCATCATCATCTGCGCGGCGGGAACGGGCAATCCCTACTTCACCACGGACACTGCGGCGGCCCTGCGCGGCACGGAACTCAAGTGCGACGCCATCATCAAGGCCACCAAGGTGGACGGCGTGTACGACAAGGATCCCATGAAGTACAGCGACGCTGTACGCTTCGAACAGCTCTCCTATGACGAGACGCTGCGCCGCCACCTCAAGGTCATGGACGCCACGGCCATCACGCTGGCGCAGGAAAACAGCGTGCCCGTCATCGTATGCAGCATGTTCGGCGGGCACATCAAACGCGTTGTCTGCGGCGAAGCGGCAGGCACCATTGTAAAGGGAGAATGAACATGGATATCGATACGTTGCAGCTTGACGCCGAAGAACGCATGGAAAAGGCCCTCGTCGCTCTGGAACGCGACTTCGGCAAGCTCCGCACCGGCCGCGCCACCACGAGCCTTGTGGACAACATCAAGGTGGACTATTACGGAACGCTCACGCCCATTCAGCAGCTGGCCTCGGTGGCCGTTCCCGACAGCCGCACCGTGACCATCCAGCCCTGGGACCGCAATGCCTTCTCCCCCGTGGAAAAGGCCATTCTGAAGTCCGACCTCGGTCTGACCCCCATGAACGACGGCCGCATCATCCGCATCACGGTTCCGCCGCTGACCGAAGAACGTCGCCGCGAGCTGACCAAGGTGAGCAGAAAGTACACCGAAGACGCCAAGGTGGCTCTGCGCAACATCCGCCGCGACGTGAACGACACGCTCAAGAAGATGGAGAAGGACAAGGAAATCTCCGCCGACGAGCTGAAGAAGGCCATGGACGACGTGCAGAAGCTCACGGACGCCTACGTGAAGAAGGCGGACGTGAAGGCGCAGGCCAAGGAAAAGGAAATCATGGAAATCTGACGTTTCCGCGTCCGGCCGCGCGCAGCCCGGGTGCGGCGCGCGGCCTTGTCCCGTATTCCGGGGCGCGGACGCGGCAGCGGAACAAGTCTCCGGAGAGCTCATCCTGTCTCCGGAACGACGGAAAGGCGCATGGAAGAACGACTTCCGCAGCACATTGCGGTGATCATGGACGGCAACGGCCGCTGGGCGAAGGAACGCGGTCTGCCCCGCTCCGAGGGACATCTTGCCGGCGTGGAGGCCGTGCGCACGCTGGTACGCGAATGCCGCGTCCGCGGCATAGGTCATGTCACCGTCTACGCCTTTTCCAAGGAAAACTGGCAGCGGCCCGAAAAGGAAGTGCGTTTTCTTTTCGATCTGTTTCTGCGCTTCATCCGGCAGGAGCTGCCCGAACTCATGCGGCAGGACATCAGGCTCGCCTTCATCGGCGACAGAAGCGATCTGCCCTTCGCCGTGCGCCAGGCGCTGGAGTACGCCATGAGAAAGACGGCCGGCAACGCTTCCATGGTGTTCACGCTGGCCATCAGCTATTCCGGACGGGAGGAAATCCTGCACGCGGCCCGCAGGGCGCTGACCGCAGGCCTTGCCCCGGAACGGCTCAACGAAGATACGTTCCGCTCCTTTCTCTACGCGCCCGACATGCCCGATCCCGATCTCGTCATACGGACCAGCGGAGAGGAACGTCTGAGCAACTTTTTGCTCTTCCAGAGCGCCTACGCCGAATTGTATTTCAGCTCCGTGCTCTGGCCCGACTTCGACGCGAAAGAGCTGCAGAAGGCGCTCGACAGCTATGCCGGCCGTACCCGCCGCTTCGGCAGAACCGACGAACAGCTGCGGACGACTTCAGAAGGAATGCGTTATGAATGACAAATTTCGTGCCGCGGGACTGAGTCTGCGGCTCATCACGGCCCTGATCCTCGCCGCCGTACTCATCGCCGCATGGGTCATGGGCGGCTGGTATGTCTGCGCGCTCGTCGCCGTGCTCGCTCTTGCGGGCATGGGGGAATTTCTCTTTCTGTTCCAGCATGACGGCGGATGGGGCATGAAGACGCTCGGCCTTCTGCTCGGCGCGGTCTATCTTGCCTCGGCGGCGTTTCTGCCCGCCATGTCCGCGCAGCCTGCGCTCGCCTTCTGCATCATGGCGACGGCGCTCTACGCCCTCGTGTGCTGGAGCAGGGAAAAAAATCTCGATCCTCTGCGTCGCGCGGCCGTCATGATCTGCGGCCTTCTGTACATGCCCGTGCTGCTTGTGCCTGCCATGCACTTCTCGCGCTGGGAACAGCTTTTCGTGGTGCTGCTGCCCGCGGTCTCGGACATGGCCGCCTACTTTGCGGGCGTGAGCTTCGGCGCGCATCCCGTCTGGCCCGGCGTAAGTCCCAAAAAGAGCGTGGAAGGCGCCATTGCCGGTCTTGCGGCATCCATCATCGTATCCTGCATCATGGGTGCGTCCATCGGCAGCGCGCCGCTTGCCGCCTTTGCCGTGCTCGGTCTCGTCATGGGCGTCATGGCGCAGCTTGGCGACTTCTTTGAATCCGCCGTGAAGCGCGCGGTCAACGTCAAGGATTCCAGCCATCTTCTGCCCGGTCACGGCGGCGTGCTCGACAGGCTCGACAGCATCTCCTTCTGTGTGGGCACCTACGCCGCCGTCTCCGCCCTGTACCCCTTCTTCCCTGTCTGATCCGCCGCGGGGAGCCGCGCTCCCCGGCCGCCATGCTTCGGCATCCGACCGTCGCGGCCTCGGGGACAGGACGTTTCTGCGTCCCGCCCGCAGCTCCCGGGACAAACAACGCTTCACTGCCATGAAATACATCAGCAGCATTCCCGGCGAAGACAACGCCCTGCCCTTTCCCCGACGTCTGGCCCTTATGGGCTGCACCGGCTCCATAGGCACGAACGCCCTGCGCGTGCTGGAGGCATGGAAGGATTCCGGCCGCTTTGAAGTCGTCGCCCTTGCCGCTGGCCGCAACATCGCGCTGCTGGCCGAACAGGCCGCCATCTGGCGTCCGCACCGCCTTGCCGTGCTGGAAAAGGACGGTCCCTGCGGCATCGACGCCCTCGCCGCCCTGCTGCCCTCCGGCTACCGGCCCGAGATTCTCTGCGGTCAGGAAGGCTATGCCGCCCTCGCCTCCATGGACGCCGTCGACATGGTGCTTTCCGCCCAGGCGGGCGCGGCCGGACTGCGCGCCACCGTGGCTGCCGCGGCCGCAGGCAAGACCGTCTGTCTCGCCAACAAGGAATCCCTCGTGCTCGCCGGAGAGCTTATCCGCAACCTCTGCCGGCGCACGGGTGCCGTCGTTCTTCCCGTGGATTCGGAACATTTCGCCCTGTTCGAAGGCATGATCGGCCGCAGGTCATGCGACATCGCCCGTCTCGTGCTTACGGCATCGGGAGGTCCGTTCCGCACGAAGGACGCCGTTTTTCTGAAAAACGTCCGTCCGCAGGACGCCCTCAGACATCCCAACTGGTCCATGGGCGCCAAGATCACCATTGATTCCGCCACGCTCATGAACAAGGGGCTGGAAGTCATCGAAGCCTGCCACCTCTATCAGATGGACGTTGCCGACGTGACCGTGGTGGTGCATCCGCAGTCCATCGTTCACTCGCTGGTGGAGCTTGCCGACGGTGCCATGATGGGACATTTCGCCGTGCCCGACATGCGCGTGCCCATTGCCGGATGCCTTTTCTGGCCTTATCTTCCTGACGGCAGGGTCACGGGCATACGTCCGCTCGATCTTACGAGGATCGGCGCTCTCACCTTCGAGCAGTCGCGCACCGACCTCTTTCCCTGCCTCGACCTGGCGCGCCGCGCCCTGGCCGAAGGCCATACCGTGGAACTGAACGCCGCCAACGAAGTGGCCGTGGCCCGCTTCCTGGCCGGAGACATCGGTTTCACCGACATTCCGGCGCTGGTAAAGGACGCGCTCGACAACGCTTCGGATCGTCAGGATTTCCGTCTCGACGACGGCGATGTCGCGGCACAGGCCTTGCGCGCCGTGGAGCGTGTGGAAAAAACCGATCTTGCCGTCCGCCGCAGGTCCGGACTCTGGAGGCCCTGACCGTTCTTTTCCGATGCCGCGCACCGGAAAGCGCGGCCGCATTTCTTCCGCGCCGTCCGCCGCAGACCGCGCGGGACACGCAGAAACGCCACTTCCCTC
>CALUTB010000090.1 GCA_944323575.1 uncultured Mailhella sp.
CGGTTCCTGAGTCTGTAACAGGATGGCGGGAAAACCGGCTTTCAGATAGTCAGTAATCATAATAAAACCTCCTATCTTATTTATTTCTATATAAAAAATAAAAAAGTCCCATACTGCTTTTGAAAGCAATATGGGACTTCCTGCGTTGAGATTCTGCTTAAAAAGGTATTCTTTACAAGAACATGGTTTCGAGTTTTTTGACTAAAATGTACTTTTTAGGCATGACAGAAAAAAGTCCTATCTATATTATTAGGACTGGAAAATTCAGAACAAAAGGTCTATCAAAAAAAGGAAGAACATTTTTTACGGTATAACAGAAAAGTACACTTTTCTGTCACGCTGGATATTTTCCTGTTACGTCTCGGAAATTCCATACGCTAAGAATAGAGATTAAATTTTCTTATCGTGTGGATTTTATTCAATATCAGGAGGAGTTTTATGCTTACCAAAGGTGCCATCGGCAATCTTATCAACCGGTACAAAGCAGTTCTGAAAAAATGTAATCTCATCAACACCTTCGGCTCGCTCGCCGTGGCGTCCATGCTCGTCATGGGTACAACGACTGCAGCATCGGCCTATGAGTATATCGATGAATTGAAGGCCATTACCACATGGGCCAACGGCGCTGCTGTGGACGTTACCAATGGAAAAAGTGTACATCAGTTGTATTTCGGTGGGGCGCTTGCTGAAAACGGTAAAGATGCCAGTGTGGAAAACACGTCGCTGACGCTTTCCGCTGGCAAACTCGAAGGCGAACTCAACGCCGGCGGTACGGCTATCGGCAAGGGGGCTGTTTCCAACGTAAAAAATGCCTCCATCACCATCAGCGGCGGTACGCTTACCTATATGACCGATCATCCCGACGGAGAGTATTTTGCCCCCGTACGTGGCGGTGGCGTGTCTTTTGAGGGTGGTACTGCTAATGTTGAGAACGCCGTCATCAATATCACCAACGGAGCAAAGCTTAATTCCGAGTATGCCGAGGTCTGGGCCGGCGGCGTAAATGAAAACGGTGAAGGCGAAGCTCATACCGGCAAAGCTGTCATTAATATAACCAATGCAGACCTCAGCGAAAATCACGTCTACGGCGGTAGTGACATGGCTACCGTAGGCGAGGCGACAATTAACATTGATAATTCCAGAGTTAAGTCAATATTTGCTGGTGGCGATAGCGATGTCGTGAATCAGGCGACCATCAACGTAAGCGGCAACTCTAAAGTCTATAAGATCATAACCGGCGGCTCGACGAATTCCACCGTCAAGAAAACCACGGTGAACGTCTCCGGCGGTATCGTCGGAGACAACAGCACGGGAGTCGCCATCGGGACCAATGCAGGCGGAGGTTCCCCCGATGATCTGCTCATCAACATTTCCGGCGGTACTGTAAAGGGCGATATTCTGGCGACCGCCGGACAGAGCGCTGCGGTCACGATCAACGGCGATGCGCCGGTCATCGAAGGAAAGATTCAGGCCGACGCAGGTAAGAGCAGCCTGAATCTGGTAAACCGTTCCACCTTTGACGGATCCATCTTCAGCGGCTTCAACAGTCTGAACGTCACCGGCACGACATCGATCACAGGCGGACTGAACGACGGCAACGTGGGCAGTGCGCTCTTACTCGGCGGCAGCGGTGAAACCGTGGCCGACGTATCTCTGACCACTGGCACGCTTACCGTGGAGAACGGAACCCTTTCGGCTGAAAAAATCGCCTTGTCCGGCACTGGCACGCTTACCGTGGACGGCGGTACCCTCAAAACCTCTTCCGATCAGGCCTTCACCGGATCACTCGGAGCAGACGGACTGCTGACGAATCCTTCCACTGTACAGTCAGGTCTTTCTCTCGAAAGTGGCCGTCTTGCCCTGACCGACGCCTATTACAATCTTGCCTACGTCACCAACGCTGAAAAGCTCCTCAATGAGAATGTCGATCTTGCGATGCTGGGCACCCTGAAGGGCAGCGGCAACATGGTCATAGGCACCAACAACAACGGTGAATTCGGGGACGTAGCCGACACCACGGAAAAAAGCTCTGCCACCTTCAATTCCATCACCCTTACCGGCGGCGACGTCGTGGCTGTGAACAACGGCAATACCGTCACGCTTCTTGGCGACGGAGGCAAGATCATCACGACCGATCAGGAGAGTGCTACGCTGGTGGTCGGCAGCAAAGGCGAGGAGAACAATGCCGGCACCGTCAATCTCGGTGCCGAAAATATGGCGGGCAGCGGCTCTCTGGACAAAACCGAACTTACCGGCAGCGGTAAACTCAATGTGGTGAACGGCGACTATTCCATTGATCAGCTTGTTGCAGAAAGCGGCAGTCTGGTGACTGTGGGCGGTAAGGAATCCGCCGGCAGACTGACCGTGAATGAAGCAGATCTCAACGGTGCCGGGGTCTTCCTTGACCCTGCATGGAAAGACGATCCTTCCGTGGATATCCTCGACAATGCCTCCCATGCCGTGTTCGGCGGTTCTGAAGTCAATGGCAAGCTGACGGCCGGACAGAACTCTATGCTCGTGCTCGGCGATACCTCTTCCGACTGGGCAATGGGCGCGTTCAAGGACTCAGGTCTCACCTGGGGTAAGAACGGCATTACGGCTGCTCTCGCCATTGCCGATTCTCAGACGCTCGAAAGCACCGGTTCCCTGCTGGTTGACGGCAGCCTGACCAGTGCCGACTTCGCCAACGCCGGCGACGCCACCTTTGCCGATAAGTCCCTGCTCATGGTCAACGGCGCCGCAGCTTCCGGCAACAACGTCGCTCTCACCGGAACGGAGACCGGAACCCTCTCCGTTGCCGACGGTGCCAAGCTGTATATCCGCGACGCGGGGGTGGGCACCTACACGATCACCAGCAAATTCAACACAACCGATCTCAACGGCTGGCAGGATGATGACCTCATTCTCAACCGTCTGGTTTCGGGTACGACGAGCCTTGATGAAAACGGCAACGTCATCGTTACCACGACATCCGAGGATATTTCCCAGCTCTACCCCGGAATCAAGCCCGTCAACAGCCTGAACGCGCTCTCTCTCGACAGCGACTCCGACTATATGGGCGTCCGTTTCCTGAGCCGAGCCATGGATAAGACCATGTTGGCAGACAATGCCGTAACCTCGACGGTCAATGAAGTTTCGCAGTCCGCCGTGACTGCCGGTGTTCAGAATACCTCGCTGCGTCTTTCCGATGCCGCTTCCGATACGGTGCTTCATCACCTTTCGCTCGGGAACTATGATTCCGGCAACAGCTTCCATCAGGACGGCGTTGATATGTGGGCTACTCCCATGTACGGCAACACCTATATGCACGGCATGGGAGCTTCCGGTACGTCTGTTCGCGGCAACTACGGCGGCATAGCCTTCGGCGCTGATACGCAGATAGGCGAAGTGGCCGGCGGCAAGGTCCGCGCCGGTATCGCCCTCAATGGCGGCGGCGGCAAGAGCGAAACCAGAGGTACGGCCACCAGTACGGAAAACTCCTACAACTTCGGCGGAATCAATCTGTACTCCGGCTGGAATCTCAACAACCTCAACGTGATGGCTTCACTGGGCTACAGCATCGGCGACCATGACGTGAAAATGAACCTGCCCTCCTCCATGCAGATGGGACAGGCCAAGGCCGATATCGACACTGGCGTGTTTACAGCGGATCTGCGGGCCGAATATCAGATCAAGACGAACTGGCTCGACATTCTGCCTCATGCCGGTGTGCGTTATACGTCGCTCCATACGGACAGCTATAATCTCAAGGTGAACGGTTCCACGCTGAACAATGTGAAGTCCGATACGCAGAACATTGTCCAGTTCCCCGTGGGCGTCACGGTGACCAAGAACATTGATGCCGGCGGATGGAACATCAAGCCTCAGGCGGATGTCTCCGTCATTCCCGCCGCCGGTGAAAAGAAGGCCTTCACCAAGGTACACTTCTCCGGCGTCGATGCCACGGACGGCTTCAACACCCGCATCATGGACTCCACGAGCTGGGCGGGCATGGTCGGCGTTCAGGCTGAAAAAGGCAATCTGAGCCTCGGCCTGAACTACGGTGTCCAGGCCTCCAGCCATGAAACCGATCAGGGTGTCCGGTTCACTCTGGGATGGAAGTTCTAATTTCTGAGCAGTAATGCTTTTACGCTCCCCGTCAGGTGTATGCCTGGCGGGGATTTTTTTATCAGGATAGGAAAATACCGACGTTGTTGAAGAAGTAAACAATAAAAAAAGACCGGGAAGCCTGCAGACTTCCCGGTCAAATACGTTCGCCCCCCTATAAGGGAGACGACCTTACCGTGCTTGCGCTCCGATAAGTCCCCTGCTAAAGGTACTATCTTTTTATGCTCTCCAATGTTATTTGTCAAGATATGTCTTTTGAAAGGAGAGCCTCATGCGCATTGCAGAAAACATCGTTCTTGGACTCGATCTCGGAAGTTCATCCATTGGTTGGGCTCTTATCGAAGAATCCCCGATCACCTTGGAAAAACATATTCTGCAGAAAGTATCTCCAGACGGAATTGTCACCTATGCCGTAGGCTCTCGTATCATAGATGCACCAGAAGATGCCAAAACTCATGAACTTCTTAATGTGGCGCGCAGACAAAAGCGTTCGGTTCGCCGCGTTATCGCCCGCAAGGCGCAGCGCATGAAGGCAGTCCGCAATCTGATTGCCGAGGCAGGTGTTCCCGAAATAAAAAATCTCGATGCCGTTCATCATGAAAAGGGAACTCCCCAGAACTCCCCCTGGGAACTGCGCAGCAGAGGATTACAATCCCCTCTTTCCGATCTGGAGTTTGCCGTCGCTCTCATTCACATTGCCAAGCACAGGGGTTTCCGCTCCAACAGCAAAAATGAGAACAACGATGATGCGGGCAAGGTGAAGGAATCACTCCGGGAACTCGAACGAAAGCTGAAAGAAAGCGGCGCGGAAACCATAGGTCAGTTTATGGCTGAACAGTCCGACAGAAGAAACCGCAAGAACTATAAGGGGGAAGCGCAGTACACGCATATGGTGATGCGGAGCTGGCAGGAACAGGAAGTACATCTGCTGTTCGAGCGTCAGCGTGACTTCGGAAACCGTCTTGCGGCGTCGGGCATTGAGGAGCGTTTTTGCTCGCTGGCGTTTAATCAGCGGGAATTGAAGTCCGTAGCCTCCATGGTCGGCAACTGCGTTTTTCTCGAACATGAAAAACGGGCTCCGGCGTTCTCCCCTACGGCAGAATTTTTCCGCTTTCTTCAAAAAGTCGTCCATCTGCGCGTCAGGGAAAACGACGAGGTGCGGCCTCTTTCATTGGCGGAACAGCAGACCATGATCGAGCTGTTCGGATGCACGGCAAAAATCACCTATAAAAGTGTGCGGAGAAAGCTGAAGTTCGGTCCCGATGTATTTTTCGATGAGCTCTCCTACCCCATGAGCAACGGCGTGATCGATATGAAGGAAGAAAACGCCGATGTCGTAAGGCGTTCCGGTGCGTCGTGCGCGGGCACCATGGCGTTGAAGAGCTGCCTCGACTCCGATATTTTTGAAAATCTGTGGCAGGAGTGTACCGGCGAAAACGACCGCTATCCCGGCTGGCCCGTCATAGACAGAATAGCCAAAATTCTTTCCGACAACGACGGTTTCGACAGCATGGAACATGAACTGGCAGAGCTCGATATCGACGACTCGATCAGAAAGGCCATTATGGTCTGCGCCAGGGAAGGTAAGTTCTGTGCTTTTCGCGGAACCATGAATCTCAGCGTCAAAGCCATGCGTGCCCTCATTCCCTTCATGCGCAAAGGCATGCGGTACGACGAGGCCTGTGATGCTGCAGGCTTTGATCATGCCAGAGAACGCGAAGTGGAAATCAACGACATACGTAATCCCGTTGTTCAGCACCTTCTGCGCGAAGTGAAGCGACAGGTAAGGGCCGTATGCCATGAATTCGGACTGTGGCCGGGGCGCGTCAATATCGAAATGCTTCGCGACGTGGGCAAGAGCGCGGGCGAACGCAAAAAAATGGACTCCGGCATCCGCTCCAGAACATCGGAAAGAGAGCGGCACAGAAAGGCGCTGGAAGAAAAATGGAACCGCCCCCCTTCCGCTGCCGAGCTCAAGCGGTATGAGCTCTGGCTGGAGCAGAACGAGCATTGCGCGTATGCGCAGCTTCTCGGCGCGGATTCTCCGGTGTATCGAGGCGCCCCCGGAGGCCACATTCCGCTGGACTGGCTGAAGGACGGCATGAATCATGTGCAGATAGACCACATTCTTCCACGCAGCCGGACATTCGACAACAGCCGGAACAATCAGTGCCTGTGCCTTGCCGGAGCCAATCAGTCCAAGCTGAACAAGACTCCCTTTGAATGGAAGGGAAATGCCGATGCCGAGGCATGGCATCGTTATTCGGTGTGGATAAACGGGCTGCCCGTCAAGGCCCGCAAGAAGCGCTTCTTTCTGCTCAAGGATCTGAGCGGGGAAGTCGAAGGTCGTTTTCATGCCCGCAACGTCACCGATTCGGCCTACACTGCCAGACTCGTCGCCCAGTGGTTCCGCAATGAATATGCCTATCTGCTGAAGGATGCGCCGGATGAGGAAAGAAACTGTCGCCGCGTCTATACCCGTCCGGGCGCGGTCACGAACTTTTTGCGTCATGTATGGGGCGTTCAGAGCCTGAAGAAAAATGAACAAGGCGAACGGGAAGGCGATCAGCACCATGCGCTCGATGCCGTCATTGTGGCCTGCTGCACGGAAGGCATGCTTCAGGCCATCACCCGTCAGTTCAAGAAAAACGAACTCGAAGGCTTGAACGACCGTTTGCCGAGGCCGTGGAATCATTTCCGCGAGAGTCTCGAACCGGTGATAAACAGCGTTTCCGTTTCCCGCGAAATAAAAAGCAAGAAGACCGGGGCGCTGCATGAAGAGACGTTGCGCTCTTTGCGGGAAGAAACCGTGAACGGTGTGAACAGGCAGATGGTCTATGAGCGCAAATGGGTGAACGACCTGACCATGAGAGACCTGGAAAACATCAAGGATCCCGAACGCTGCCGGAAGCTTGTTTCGGCTCTTCGCACATGGCTTGCCCTGCCGGAAAAAAGCCGTCCTCCGTTTACCGACCCGGACTCCGGCAATGTGGTCCGCCATGTGCGTGTGCGGCGAGGCGAGTTTTCCAGCGGCGTTACGCTGAAGCGCGGCAGCGGCGTGGCCCAGGCCGACAATGGAGAGATGGCGCGCACGGACGTGTACTCCCGTGACGGCAGATTCTACCTTGTGCCCGTGTACATGAAGGATATTGCCGACGGCAGACTGCCCCTGCGGGCATGCAGAAACGCCACGCCTGAGGCTCAGTGGCCCGTCATGGACGAGTCCTATGAATTTCTGTTCTCGCTTACGAAAAACTGTTATGTGCTGACGAAGAAGCGGGAAACAATCAGGGAGGGATACTATGTCGGCATGGATCGGACGACGGCTGCCATCAGCCTGAGCCTTGCCGAAGACAAGCAGAAGAAAATCAAGGGAATCGGCGTCCTTCAACTGGATCATTTTGAAAAATATATAGTGGACAGGCTGGGGCGTCGGGTCCGCGTGACTCGGGAACGGGATCCGAGGCGCTCATGAACTGGCGCGGCATACACGTAAGCGAACCGGCCCGGCTTTCCGTAAAACAGAATCAGCTTCTTCTGGAACGACGCAACGAAACGTTCACCTTTCCTCTGGAGGACATGGCGTTTCTTATACTGGATACGCAGCAGGTCTCTCTTACGGCAGCGCTGATGGCCCGCTGTGCGGAGGCGGGCTGTCTTGTCATCTGCTGCAACGACAAGCACATGCCCTGCGGCAGCCTGTTGCCTTTTCATACCTTTCACAGACACGCTGAAACGCTGCAGCGGCAGATCACCCTGTCCGAAGTACGAAAGAAACGGCTGTGGCAACAGATAATACGCCGAAAGATACATAATCAGGCATGGAGCCTTCACAGGGCAGGCAGACCGGATGAGCAGGCGGAACGGTTGTCCGTTCTTTCCGCCAAGGTGAAGAGCGGCGACTCCGACAATGTGGAAGGCGTAGCCGCACGCCTCTACTGGCAATACTGGGAGGAAAGTTTCAACAGAGATCAGGACGGAGGGGACAGGCTCAATGTCATGCTGAACTACGGCTATGCTCTTGTTCGAGCGCTCATGGCTAGGGAACTTGCCGCAAGGGGCTTTTCTCCCTCGCTTGGTCTGCATCACAGAAGCATGGCCAATGCGTTCAATCTTGCCGACGATATGATTGAACCCTGGCGACCTTTTGTCGACAGCCTTGTCCTTGCCATCCGGCGAAAAACATCCGGGCAGGCTACCTTCGGGCTTGAGGATCGAAGAGCACTGGCCAACATATTCTTCCAGCCTGTGAACATGGACGGTTCGGAAATGCTCTTGCTGGACGCCGTAAAAAAACAGATTGAACAGCTCCGCGTTTTCTATCTGAAACTGCGGGACGACATTCCTCTGCCTTATTTTCCGGAAGACGACAGGAGAGGCCGACATGCCTGAAGGCGGATCGCGCTATATGAGACTGATTGTTTTCTTTGATCTGCCGGTTACGCGCAAAAGCGACAGAAAAGAAGCGACGCGCTTCAGAAAGTTTCTGCTGGACGACGGATACGTCATGCTTCAATTTTCTGTCTATATGCGCATATGCCGGGGGCAGGACATGGTGGATACCCATATGCAGAAACTGGAGAAGAATCTGCCCTCACAAGGCAGCGTGCGTGCTCTGCAGGTCACGGATCAGCAATATGCGAGAATGAAATTTCTTGTGGGGAAAAAGACCGTGCACGACAAGCCCATGGAGCAGTGTCGCCTGCTGGAATTCTGAAAAAGACGTTTAAATGCACAAAAAATACCGGAATCCGAAAGAAAACTCTGCAGTTTTTCCTCATGATTCCGGTAAGTTGTTTTGCCGATAGTCTAGCAGGGGACTAATCGGAGGGCAAGCACGGCTAAGAACATTGACTGCCGTTACATACCCGGAGTCTAGCAGGGGACTAATCGGAGGGCAAGCACGGCTCGGCAAGGGAAGCGGCAAGGCGTGGAATTAGTCTAGCAGGGGACTAATCGGAGGGCAAGCACGGCTATGTGGAGTAAAACTAACAGACTCGATATAGTCTAGCAGGGGACTAATCGGAGGGCAAGCACGGCAAAACCAGTTCGGCATGGATTCCGTTTCTCAGTCTAGCAGGGGACTAATCGGAGGGCAAGCACGGCAGTATATGCAGACACCTGTCGTTCCTGGTGAGTCTAGCAGGGGACTAATCGGAGGGCAAGCACGGCCGTAGCCGAGCAGTGAATGATTATCATGTCAGTCTAGCAGGGGACTAATCGGAGGGCAAGCACGGCCTGAGTTTCAGCATATCGGACAGCAGGAAGAGTCTAGCAGGGGACTAATCGGAGGGCAAGCACGGCTTGACGCTGTTGAGGGAATGTAGAAATGACAGTCTAGCAGGGGACTAATCGGAGGGCAAGCACGGCCTCAGAGGTTGACGATACTGTGCCGACTATAGTCTAGCAGGGGACTAATCGGAGGGCAAGCACGGCGAAAACCTTGAAAATACTTACCCTGTTGATAGTCTAGCAGGGGACTAATCGGAGGGCAAGCAAAGGGGATTCTCGCCGGAACTTTTTGTTCTCTCTTGCATCTCTCCAACATCTATATAATATGGCATAATCATATAGAAATATTGTTAATATCATAACGAAGTCACTTATAGAAAGGAGCTCTCATGTACTGCCCGAAGTGTTCATCGGATACGATGATACCGGTTGACTTCCGGTTCCTGTGGAACCTGTTCAACGTACACGTCCGTGGTCAAAAGATCCGGCATAACCGACTCAGAAAACAACTTCTCTTCTGCCCTCACTGCCGAAGATTTTACATCATGTCGGACCTGTAAATCCGTATCCCCCACCTCATAGCACCATCAACCGCAAATCGCCGGATTCCTCACGGAGTCCGGCTTTTGCTATTTAAGGAGGCTATTATGCCAAACTGGGTATCCAACACTGTGACCCCGCTCAATGAAGCGGCTGTTTCGTTCACCCGTGAGCGCATCGTGGATGAGAAAGGAGAATTCTGCTTCGGCAGGCTTGTCCCTCTTCCGCGTGAGCTCTCAAAAAC
>CALUTB010000091.1 GCA_944323575.1 uncultured Mailhella sp.
AACAGTTCTTGCTGATGGGGGGCACAGACAGCAGAAAAATAATCAATGAGTGACATAGTCGTGGATGCAAGGCCGTCATTCCTGCCCGAAGAACAAATCATCATCCCAGAGTTATTGACAGACACCTCTATGAGGGCAGACATCTTATCGAGATTTTCTTCAGTAAGACCAAAGAATATCAAAAAACAGCAACACGCTCTGACAAACTGGCAGATGTTTTTGCTGCCTTTGTCTGCCTGGCTGCTTCACTCATCCGGTTTCGATAAGAGGTTTGCAGATACCCCCCGGGACAGTCCCTGATTTTTCAAAATAGTTTTTTGTTATTTCAATAAGATATTTCGTAAAAACAACCGAGTTGCGATCCGGCATTTTACGAAGAGTCCTCCTAAAGTGTTGAACTGTGGTCTCCGGGGACATCAGTCGTTCCATGGAAACAAGCGGGAGAAGGCTTTTGACCGAGGACCGAAAAACTGTTGCCGAGGTCAGATGGAAGAAGTGACCGAGTCATTTTTTGAGCAATGACTGGAGCGGGATCGGAGATGACTCCTTCCTCTTCATGCTGTTGTAGCCTGCCGAAAACACTGATTAATGTTTTGACCTGATAGACGAAAGATAATTTGCAGACATCCCCTAAAAAGGGAGTATTACTCTCCTTGTCACAGACTGTATTGAGAAGAAGTAAAAGGGTGTTGAAACGTATCCGATGGTTTTGAGGAAAGTTCAGTAGAAATGTGCGGATAAATGTGCGGACACGAGGGAAAAATTTTTGTGCTGTTATGATAATATGTTGATATTTTTGTATAAATAAAGATTGTTTTATTGCCATTTTCATGAAATATTCGTGTTATAAAAGTAACAGTATCACATCTGGATGGAGATGTGCACAGATGTCTGAAGGCCTTGAATAAATTGTTGTTTCCATGATTTTTGAAGAAAGCGGCGGCATTTTTCATGTTCTGTTGCCTTTTTTCATGTATCATGACGCAGCGTTACGATCAGCCGTATTGGAAAGGAGGTTTTTTCATGGGCAGGTATATCATGGCGCTTGACGCCGGAACGACATCCAACCGATGCATTTTGTTCAATGAAAAGGGTGAGGCATGCAGTGTTGCCCAGAAAGAGTTCACGCAGTATTTTCCTCAGCCCGGCTGGGTGGAACATGATGCCATGGAAATCTGGTTGACCCAGTATGCCGTGGCCGCCGAGGCGCTGGCAAAAATCGATGCCTCGGCCGAAGATATCGCCGCCATCGGCATAACCAACCAGCGTGAGACCACTATCGTCTGGGATCGGGAAACCGGCGAACCCATCAACCACGCCATCGTCTGGCAGGATCGCCGTACCGCCGAGTATTGCGACAGCCTGCGCGAAAAGGGACTGACCGAAACCTTCCGAGCCAAGACGGGACTGGTCATTGATCCGTATTTCTCCGGCACCAAGATCCGCTGGATTTTGGAAAACGTTCCCGGCGCCAGGGAAAAGGCCGAAGCGGGACAGCTTCTTTTCGGCACGGTGGAAACCTGGCTCATCTGGAAGCTTACCGGCGGCAAGGTGCATATCACCGACTACTCCAATGCCGCCCGCACCATGCTTTTCAACATCGTCGATCTGAAATGGGACGAGGAGATCATGGCTGAAATGGGCATTCCCGCCAGCATGCTGCCCGAAGCTAGGCCTTCGAGCTGCGTGTACGGTGAAACCGTGCAGGAGCTTTTCGGGGGCGTCATTCCCATCGCCGGCGCGGCGGGCGATCAGCAGGCCGCACTTTTCGGTCAGACCTGCTTTGAACCCGGCGAAGCCAAGAACACCTACGGCACCGGCTGCTTCATGCTCATGAACACGGGTGAAAAGCCGATCTTCTCCCGGAACGGTCTGGTCACCACCATCGCCTGGGGACTGGACGGAAAGGTCAACTACGCTCTGGAAGGTTCCATATTCGTGGCCGGTTCCGCCATACAGTGGCTGCGCGATCAGCTGCGCGTGCTGGATGCCGCTTCCGATTCCGAATACTTCGCCAACAAGGTCTCCGATACCAACGGCTGCTACGTGGTGCCCGCCTTCACCGGCCTGGGAGCGCCCCACTGGGATCCCTATGCCCGCGGCGCCATCGTGGGACTGACACGCGGCGTGAACCGTTACCACATCATCCGTGCCACGCTGGAGTCCCTGGCCTATCAGACCTATGAGGTACTTGGCGCCATGGAGGCGGATTCCGGCATCAAGATGACCTCGCTCAAGGTGGACGGCGGAGCGTCCGCCAACGATCTGCTCATGCAGATGCAGGCCGACATCAATCAGGCTCCGGTAAACCGCCCCGTCTGCGTGGAAACCACGGCCATGGGCGCCGCCTATCTGGCGGGTCTTGCCGTCGGCTACTGGAAGAACAAGGAAGACGTCATCCGCAACTGGGCGAGCGACAAGGTGTTCGGACCGAAGATCACCCGTACCGAGCGCGACAAAAAGGTTCGCGGCTGGAAGAAGGCCGTGAAGTGCGCCTACAACTGGGCCAAAGACGAGGAGTAGGCTCTCTCTTTCGGGAGCCTTGTTCCGGATCTGTGCACGCAGAAGACGGACAATCCGCCTTGATAGGCTCCCGTCTCCCCGTGCCACGACGGGTTCCTCCGCCTGCCAAAGCGGCGGAGGAACCTTCCCCATCATCTTGAAAGCATATTGCGCGAGTGACTTATATGCCTTATCTTGCTGAATTCTTCGGAACCATGATTCTGATCATCCTTGGTGACGGCGTGGTGGCCAACGTCAATCTGAACAGGTCCGGCATGAAAGGTGCCGGCGCTGTTCAGATCACTTTTGCCTGGGGACTTGCCGTCATGCTGCCGGCATTCATCTTCGGTGCCGCTTCCGGCGCACACTTCAATCCCGCCCTCACCATCGCACTTGCCGCCGGCGGCTTCTTCAGCTGGGGCATGGTACCCGGCTACTGCATCGCACAGATGGCCGGCGCCTTTGCGGGCGCATGCATCGTCTATGCCCTGTTCAAGGATCAGTTCGACGCCACCGACGACCCCGACGTCAAGCGCGGCGTGTTCTGCACTTCTCCCGCCGTGCCCAACCGTTTCCGCAACTTCCTGAGTGAAATCATCGGTACCTTCGTGCTGGTTTTCGCCATTCTCGGACTGAATCAGGTTCCCAATATGCCCGGAGGCGTGAACTACATTCTGGTGTTCGGCATCATTGTGTCCATCGGCATGAGTCTCGGCGGTCTGACCGGATACGCCATCAATCCTGCCCGAGATCTCGGTCCCCGTCTGGCCCATACCGTGCTTCCCATCCGCGGCAAGGGCAGCTCGCACTGGGATTACGCCGTCGTGCCGCTTGTCGGTCCCCTGATCGGCGGTCTCATCGCCGTCTGCCTGTACAACATGCTTCCCTGGATGAACGCCTGATTCTGAACCAGGTGTCCATCGCCATGACAAAGGACGCCGTCCAGAATGATCTGGACGGCGTCCTTTGTCATGGTGGAAGTTCTGTTTTTCCTGCCTGATGCGGGTTTCGTTCCGCCGTCCCTGAAGCATGGATGGCTTTGATGCTGTCAAACGACGCCCCCGCAGACAATGACGCCCCGGCCCGGACGTATGTCTTCGGAGATGCCCCCTGACGTGACGCCGTGTTATGTCTGAAAGAACCGTTTCTTTCATGGCCCCTGACTGTGCCGGAGCCTCTCTCCGTCGTCGCTGCTGTTCCGGCCTTCGACGCAGCGCAGGGAATCCGGCAGGAGGTCTCCGGCTGCGGACGCGGAAAACAAATGAAAAAGGCCCGAACACGGTGTTCCGGGCCTTTTTCAGAAGATGGAGGGGCTTCAGGCAGCCTGTTCAGTCTTCCTGGAAGCGGTCCTGCGACGTTTGTGCATATGACGGACAACGCAGGAAAGGGTGAAGTTGATGATGAAGTAGATAAGCGCTGCAAAGCCGAAAATGGCCGCAACCTGCTGTATGCCCACGGTCTGTCCCGTGTATCGCGGCAGAAGGGCCAGAGCGTTTCTGGAACGGAACATGAGTTCTGCCACGGCCACCATGGAAAGAAAGGACGTATCCTTGACCACGGTGATGACCTGACTGAGCAGGGTGGGAACAATGTTCTGAAAGCACTGGGGAAGAATGATGTAGAGCAGCGTCTGCACGAAATTGAAGCCCTGGGAGGATGCTGCTTCAAACTGTCCTCTGGGAATGGAGTTCAGACCGCCACGGATGATTTCCGCGATGGTGGCGGAGGTGAAGAGCACGAAGGCGAAGGAACAGCGCAGAAAGGCCGTGGGCAGAGGAGCATAGACGTAGCAGATGAGTACCCACATGAGATTGGGGGTGTTGCGGAAGACCTCGATATAGGCTCCCGCCAGCCTGCCGAGGATGAATCTGTCATAGCTTCTCAGAAGCGCCAGAATAAGCCCGAATATGATGCTGCACGCCACGATGACGACGGACAGCTCGATGACGAGCAGCGCACCGCCCAGAAGGTAGGTGAGAATCTCGGGCGTAAAGGTACGGGTAATGACCTCGATCACGACAGTTCTTCCTCGAGTTTTTTCAGTTCCTGTTCGGCATGGTGATCCTTTTTCTTCAGACGTTCCTCATAGCGGCGTCCCCATGTGGAGAGAGGAAAGCACAGCAGAAAGTAGAGAACTCCGCAAACCAGAAAGGGCGGACCGTAGATGCTGGCACCGCTGGTGGCCCAGTCATTGGTTCTGTTCATGAGATCCGTACCGCCGATGAGGGCGATGACGGAGGTGTTCTTGATGAGGTTGACCATCTGGTTGACCAGCGGAGGCAGAATGATCTTCACCGTCTGCGGCAGGATGACCCAGCGCATGGTCTGCACGTAGGTGAAGCCCTGAGATGCCGCGGCTTCCGCCTGCCCGCGTGGAATGGACTGAATGCCGGCACGCACCACCTCGGCGATGTAGGCGCCATGATAGATGCCCACGGCAAAGATGCCTACGCTCACCTGTCCCATCATGACTCCCACATAGGGGAGGGCGAGATAGAACACATAGGCCTGAAGCACCAGGGGGGTGTTCTGAATGGCTTCCACATAGGCGCGGGCGACGCTTCTGGGCAGACGGTAGTGAGAGGTCGACATGACGCCGAAAACCACGCCGAGCGCCAGAGCCAGCGCCAGTGCGGCGATGGAGACCATGACGGTCACGCCGAAGGCCTGAAGGAACAGTGTCCAGTCTGCCAGAAAAACGAGCCAGCATTCAGGCGACAGTATTTGTTCAATCACGATTTAAACCTGTGCAGTGATGACGCGGGGCGCTTTCGCGCCCCCGCGAACGTTTATTTCTTGAAGGAAGGAGTGACGCCGTTGGCGGAAATGATCTTGTCTATGGTTCCGTCACTGAGCCAGCCGGTGATCTTTTCTTCCACAAAGGAGGCGAGACCCTTGTTGGAAAGCTTGGTGGTCACGCCGTATTCCTGAGGAGCAAAGCGTACGGTGGAGAGGATTTCCGTGCTCGGATCCAGATAGCCGGACAGGATGGAGCCGTCCACGCAGAAGGCCTGAACCTGGCCGGCGTCGAGGGCGGCCTTGATGGAAGGATAGTCGGGGAAAGTCTGGATGTTGTCGGTGTCGGTCAGGGTGACGCCGTTTTCCTTGGCGGCTTTGATGAGGGCGTCCTTGGAGGTGGAGCCTTCCGCCACGCCGATGCGCTTGTTCGTCAGATCGGCATAGCCGGAAATGCCGGAATTTTTCTTGACCAGCAGGGAAACGGCGTCGGTGTAGTAGGACGAGGAGAAGTTCCAGATCTGCTTGCGTTCTTCCGTGATGGTGAAGGTGGCGAGAACCATGTCGATGTCGCCGGTGTCGAGAAGCTGGCCGCGGGTCTTGGCGGTCACGGCCGTGAAGACGACGTCATCGGCCTTGAGTCCCATGGCCTCGGCAAGCTTCTTGGCAAGGTCCACTTCGAGACCGGCATAGTTGCCGGAAAGATCCTGCATGCTGAAACCCGGCACGTCGGACTTGACGCCCACACGCAGTTCGCCGCGCTTGACGATGGCCTGTACATCGTCCGGCAGGTTGGCTGCCGGCGCGCTGGTGGAAATGGCCAGAATGGCGAGGGCGGAAAGAAGAAGAGCGCCCATGCGGTGTAGTCTTTTCATATTGTCTGTCTCCTTGTTGTGCCGAGTGGCGTTGCCGTTCCTTGCCTTGGAAAAAGAGCCGCCTTCATGGGACGGTGACGGAGACCGTTTCCCATCCCGGGAGTCCGCGGCTGTGGAAAAAGTGTCTTTTCCGTGCACGGAAAAAGAAATCTGGCCTTCTTCCGCACCGAAAGCACGTTTTTCAGAGGGGATGTCAGTGAAGGATCTTGCCGAGGAACTGCTTTGTACGTTCGTGCGTGGGACTTACAAAGAAATGTTCGGGTGTTCCTTCTTCAAGAATGGTGCCGTCGTCCATGAAGATCACTCTGTCGGCCACTTCGCGGGCAAAGCCCATTTCGTGCGTGACGATGACCATGGTAATGTTTTCTGCGGCCAGCTTGACCATGACGTTCAGCACTTCCTGTACGGTTTCAGGGTCAAGCGCGGAGGTCGGTTCGTCGAAGAGGATGATCTTGGTCTGACTGCACAGGGCGCGGGCGATGGCCACGCGCTGCTGCTGACCGCCGGAGAGCGTGGTGGGATAGGCGAGGGCCTTTTCCTCCAGGCCGACGACGGCAAGATAGTGGCGGGCAAGTTCCTGCGCTTCCTTCTTGCTTTTTCCGAACAGCTTGATGGGAGCAAGCGTGAGATTGCCCATGACCGTCAAATGCGGATACAGGTTGAACTGCTGGAACACCATGGAAGAGGTGCTTCTTACCAGAGTGATGCGGTTCTTTTTGGTCAGTTCAACGTCGTCGACGAAAACCTGACCGGAAGTGGGCATTTCAAGGCCGTTCATGCAGCGTACCGTCGTGGATTTTCCGGATCCGGACGGTCCTATGATGACGAGCTTTTCACCTTCGTGCACATTAAGATTGATGCCCTTGAGCACTTCATGATTTCCGAAGGATTTATGGACGTTGGAAAGTTTGATCACTTTTTTCTCCCGCACGACAGGCGCAGCTTTTCTGCGGTACTGTATTTCTCTGTTTTCATTATGATTTTTACATATTGTAATTAACAATAATGTAAAAATTTAGCAGGGGGATTTAAGTTTGTCAATATTGTTCATGCCGTGCGTTCTTCTTTGGAGAACAAAGGAGTTTTTTTTAAATTCTATATTATTATGCAGTATTAGGTCGTTTTTTTTATGAATATTGTTTTTCCATTTTTGCAGAAAATGCAGCAGGGAACGGAATGCGTACTTGGATATAGCAGAGTAATCACATGATATTTCAATAGATTATAAAAATTTTCTTTTCTTGAAAAAGTTTTTTCCCGACATGTGTCTTTGGAAACGGTGGTTCAGATACGACAGGGGAGGCCTTTTATGTCGGAGTCATGTGGAGAACAGGACAATGCGGCGGATACGATCCGGAAGCTGAGGTGCGGCAAAAACGGAAAACGACCGGGAAGAGACGGACGGCGGACGTCTTTCATGTTTTCGAAGGAATGAAGGAGAAAATATGAAATATTTTCGGAGGATACTTTCAGAAAAGGCGTTTTCGCTTCGTTGTTCCGGCAAGCCCGCAAGAAGACGAAAAGTCTCTCATAAGCTCATGCGGCAGAGGGAAAAGTCTGCTGAAGCAGAATCACGATGCGCTCATAATTGAATGAAACAGCCGCTTCGTTGAGCGGGGTAACGGTGTTGGATGCCCAATTTAGCATGACAGTCTCCTTAAATAGCAAAAGCTGGCCTCCGTGAGGAATCCGGCGATTTGCGGTTGATGGTGCTATGAGATGGGGGATACTGACTTACAGATCCGACATGATGTAAAAATTTCGGGAGTGAGTGCAGAAAAGAAGTTGTTTTCTGAGTCGGTTATGCCGGAGCTTTTGACCACGAACGTGTACGTTGAACAGGGGCACAGGAACCGGAAGTCGATCGGTATTATCGTATCCGATGAACACTTCGGGCAGGGCAATGGCAAACTCTCATATACAAGAGATGTATTTAAACTATAGATAATATTTTTATATAATATTAGAATATTATCATCATTTTATAAATTTACATATTCGTGGTTTTATAAGTGGAAATCGTTAATGAACACACTTTTTGTCTGTGATTAATACAATTATTACCTGTATTCTATTGCAAATGTATTCGGTCAAATAATGCATGAACTTCACATATTTTTTGAATTATTTTATATCTGACGTCGTTATTTTAGGGAAATTGGGGAGGCTATTTTCAGGGACATTCAGGAAGGCAAATATAATTTTTTGAAGTTGAGCGCAGGTTTCTTCTTCTATGGGGTCAAATCCATGAGCGAGCAAGGAGAAATTTCTTACATGAAGGAGCATACTCAGTTGCTTTTTATGTTCCATGAAGCGCAGCCCCAATGGATGACCAAGCTCGCCAAGAAGCTGATATGCCCTGAAAAGCGGAAGTTGCAAGGATCCATCATGCCCCATAAGAGGAGAGGTGGACTCGAAAATATGCTTTGGAAGCTGTTCTGGACGCAGAGCGCTGGTGTCCACATTATAGTCAGTCAGTAGTGTGATTTTTGCTGCTTTTTCCAAAACAGAATACAGACGGGCAACAGCGTCATCGTATCGTCCCTGTTCCTTTCTACGAAGAGCATTAGCCAAGAGATCACGAAGATAGCTTGGGCATGGCTTGTGATCGCGAAGAAACCCTTTGAGTTCGTTCTCTGTTGTTTGTAATTCAGTCTCATTTAATAGTATTTGCTGAATAAGAGACGTCATGGTGCTGGAAGCGTATGTTTGTACCTTCAGTAAGCCTTGAGCAAATTGGTGGACCGCCTCTGTATGTCGCAAACTGTCCCAGAGAGCGTAGGCTCTGGAGAGTTCGGCGAACGCTGAAAAAAAGTCCTGCCTGACACCATGGGCGGCAATTTTTCGGGCCAGCGCTTCAGCCTCATGAAACCGGTAATTGTTAAACGCATCCGCTAGTTGCTGGATGGGAACATAGGAAAGCGCTTCCCACGGATTGACCATGGACATGAGATGCTCTTCACCATTCTGCACGATTCCCAGTCCATTTTTAGAACGCCTGCCACCGCCGGTATAAGTGAACTGCACATTGGTTTCCATCATGGCCATGACCAATGCAGCGCTCATGACTTTTGTTCCCCCTGTGAAGTCTCCCAACAGCGGGGTGTCGCGAGGTAAATCCCACACGTCAAGCGTTCGGACAAGTTCAGAGCGTATGTCTGTGACACAGGAGAGGAGATCCTGTTCGTCAGCAAGAATAAGACGACGCCACGAAGGCTGCCTGGCTAGAGCTGGTAGTATTTGTTCTTCTACGGAAGGAGCAGAGCCTTGTGAGCAAATAAAGAGAATAGAGGCAGGTGCGTGAGCGTTGATGCCGAATATTATGGGAGCGGGACTTCCGCCTACCGTGCAGACGAGAACGACAGATTCAGCGGTGGGCATTCTGTATCCATGTTTTAATTTTTTCTTCCAGTTTCAGCACATCAGCTCCGTAAAGGAGTTCTATGCGAAGATCCTTACAGCGTTGGATATCTATTGTGCGGGGGGGCAAGAACCGAAATAATCATGCCACTGGAAAGCGCTCCTCCAAGGTTTTTTCTCAGGGAATCAATCTTGTAGGAGGCTGTAGAAAAACCGTTGACCTTGGCCAGATTGGCGGTCTTGCATTCAATGACAAACAGGCGATTGGCCGCAGTAAAAGCCGCGTCCAGTTCGTTCTGAGGCTGCTGGCTATTCGGAGAATTTTTTATGGAAATTTTTTGCTCCTTAAAGATTTCTATATTACTTGCCCAGGTTCAGGACTCATTAAATATAAAAGATGACAATGGCAGCGAGACAAATGGCCGAAAAGAACGTGTGGGCACAACGGTCATAACGCATGGCTATTCTGCGCCAATCCTTGAGTCGGTCGAACATGATTTCTATCTTGTGCCGCTGCTTATAAACCTCCTTGTTATAGACCACCGGAGTTTTCCGGCTGTGTCTGCCGGGAATGCACGGCGTGATTCCTTTACGGGACAAGGCATGACGAAACCAGTCGGCATCATAGCC
>CALUTB010000092.1 GCA_944323575.1 uncultured Mailhella sp.
AGAAAGAAGCGGTCTGACCCGTGTGGTCGGGGCTGCGGGGGACGCGGCCGACGCCTTTGCAGGCATGGGCGACGGCGCCATGGAGTCGCTCGAACGCGTGTCCGGAGCGCTGGGAAAAATGACGTTGCTCCTCGGAGGCACTACCGGCGGAGTGCTGGCTCTTTCGTCGGCCACGGCGGAGCAGGCACAGGCGGCAAGTCGGGCGGCGGAAGCCCTGGGCGTGAATGCAACCGATCTTCAAAAGCTGCAATACGCCGCATCCACGGTGAACGTGGAAGCGGAAGACATGACCGACATCCTTTCCGACCTCACGGAAAAGATGGTGGAAGCCGGAGATTCGGACGATCTGGCCGCCATGTTCAAGGCTCTGGGCGTGTCGGTCAAAAATACCGACGGCACCATGAAGAACTCGGCGCAGGTCATCATGGAGCTTTCCGATGCCTTTTCCCGCATGGAGGACGGCCCGGTAAAGACCAAGCTGGCCATAGAGCTGTTGGGCGATGAGGGGCGCAAACTCATTCCCGTGTTGAACAAGGGCTCCTCCGGGCTCAGGGAACTGGGGAGAGAGGCGGAGCAGGCGGGACTTGTGTTTGACGATGCGGCCCGAAGCGACGCAAGGCGTTTTCAGGATGCCCTGCGCGGTGTGGGAAGTCAGACCATGGGTCTGCGCAATGCCATAGGAAGGCAGCTCATGCCGGTGCTGTCGCCGGTCATGGAAAAGTTCGAGGAGTGGTTGAAGGTCAACAGAACGCTTGTGGCCACGGAAACCGGCGAGTGGGTGCAGAAAATAGCGGACAACATTCCCGCCTTTCTGGACGGTGCGGAGCGTTGGCTTTCCACCGGCGGCAGGGTTCTCGGCTGGTGCACGGATTTCATAGACCGGACCATAGGCATGGAAAATGCCCTGAAGCTCGTTGCCCTTTATATGGGTACGCCGTTTATCAGGTCGCTGTTCAATGCCGGCAAGGCCGTGGCCCTTTTCGGGCTGAGTCTTTCCACCAATCCCATAGGCGCGTTTATTGCCGCCATAGGGCTGCTCGTGGCCGCCGGATGGTGGCTCTATAACAACTGGGAAGAAATTTCCGCCGGCATGAAGAAGTTCTGCACGGAGATAAAAAACGCGGTCCAGGGCGTGGCCGACGTACAGGATGCGGCCGATCTGCACGGCATAGACCTTGAAGACACCGATGCACTCATGGATCCGGAAAACGCCCGGATACTGGCGGAAGCCGCCAAGGGAGGCAGTCGGGAAGCTCAGGCGGAACCGTCCATGCCCGAAAGCACAACCTCCGGTTTTTCTGATCTTGCCCGCTCTGGAACGGTATCTTCTGAGACGGTGCGCAAGGAGGAGAAGGAAGTAACACACAAGGTGGAACTTATCGTTCCTGCCGGTATGGAAGCCAGAGTGGATCGACAGGCCAGCGATGCCGTCACGGTGAAGCGCGACAACATGGGCTACGGCTGGGCCTTTGCGGGAGTGTAACATGGCGCAGGCATGGAAACTTCGCATACAGCAGGCGTCCTTCCGGGGAGTGCCGTTTCAGGTCTACATGGCGGGCGGAGAACTCGGTCGGTCCACGGCGCTGCACGTGTTCCCCAACGGATCGGCGCCGTATCCGGAAGACCTGGGCAGAGCGCCACAGTTTTATGACGTGCAGGGATTCGTCTCCGGATCGTCCTACATGGCGCAGCGCGACGCTCTGGAAGCCGCCTTTCAGCAACCAGGGCCGGGCACTCTTGTCCATCCGTGGTACGGCAGCCTGTACGTTGCTCTGGCCGGGCCCGTACGTACCCAGCACAGCGCGGCAGACGGCGGTCTCTGGCAGTTCCAGGCACGTTTTGTACGGGTGGAAAAGCCCGGCGGGCTGACGGGCTCTCCCAACCTCATGGACTCGGTATCTGCGAGAGTGAAGGCGGCGGCAGAACGTGCGCAGGCTCTGGCCGATTCCGTAGGGCAGTACATGGACAAGGGGGCCTGGGTGGTTTCGCAGATAGAAACAGCCGCCGGCGTCTTCATCAGCAGTGTGAAAAGTGTTCTGGCCATACCGGAAGGACTCTCGTCTCTGCCCGGGATTGTCGGCACTGCCGGCTGGCTCACGGGCATGATTTCTTCGGGAAGCTTCGGGGCTTCCTGCTGGGATATGATAGAGACCGGGGTTGAAAAACTGCCTTCCGGCTCTGGTCCTGCCGCTCTGCTTGATCTGGTGAAGGTCGCTCCGGAAGTGACGGTAAGCGCAGCCTTCGGCACGTCCCGCAAGGCGGCGGCTGAAGGGCAGAGTGTCATGGCCAACGTACAGCGGCAGATGTGTACGGCGGCAGCCTGTTCCGTGGCGGCCGGCTATACGCCTTCCACGACGAAGGAGGCGGGGGATCTTCAGGCCGCTGTTCTGGACGCAATAGACGCCGCCCAGATGGAAGCCGATGATGAAACCTTTGCCGCGCTTTCTGATCTTAGGACAGTGACACTCCGGGCCATGGCGGAAAAAGCCCGCACGTTGCCCGACGTCATCAGTGTGACGGAAACACAGGTCATGCCCTCGTTGGCCGTGGTGTGGCGCTGGACAGGAGGTCTCGGAGCTGAAGAGGAGCTTATTGTACGCAACGGCCTGCGTCATCCCGGTTTTGTGCCGGGAGGCAGGGCATTGGAGCTGATCGATGGATGAGATCAGGTTGACCGTGGGTGGTGTGGACTGGACGGGCTGGGAGTCCTTGCAGGCAACCCGCAGCGTGGACGCCATGGCCGGGGCGTTTTCTCTCGGCCTTGCGGATCGCGTGCAGCACGGCGGCTCGTCTCTTCCTCTGGCTCCTGGCATGGAGTGCGTGCTTTCGTGCGGCTCCGATACTCTCGTCAGCGGTTTCATCGACAGCGTTTCCCAGTCTCTCGATGCCGGAAGGCACGGAATAACGGTATCCGGAAGGGACAGGAGCGCGGATCTTGTGGACGCATCCGCCGTCCACATGCCGGGCAGCTGGAAAGGCGCGTCTCTCATGGATATCTGCATGGCACTCTGTTCCCATTTCGGGATAGCCGTGACACTGGAAGGCAATCAGGGGCAGCCCTTTGCAGCGTTCCAGATACAGCCCGGGGAAAGCGTAGCAGAAGCCATGCAGCGGCTTTTGAAGCAGCGTGAGCTTGTGGCCATGCCGGACGGCAAAGGTGGTATCAGGCTGGCCAGGCTGGCGCAGGAAACGCTTTCGTCCGTCTTGGAGGAAGGGGTGAACGTGCTTTCCGCTTCTGTGACCTGTGACGCTTCCGAACGGTTTTCCGAATATATCGTCACCGGTCAGAAGCAGGGAACAGACAAGGAGTTCGGCAAGGCGTGCTCCGTCAAGGCCAAAGTCACAGATGAGCAGATACCGCGCTACCGTCCTCTGGTCATTCGAGCCAGTCAGCAGGGTGGCATGGCCTACATGCGCCAGCGCGCCCAGTGGGAAATGACTACCCGGCGGGCCGACGGCACTTCCGTCCAGATTACGGTGCAGGGCTGGCGCGACAGTGCCGGCAAATTCTGGGCGCCCGGTGTGCTGGTGCCGGTCCACCTTCCTACTCTGGGGATATCGCAGAGTCTGCTTATTGGAGAAGTCACCTGGACGCGGGATTCCGGGGGCACAACCACGCAGCTTACCCTGAAAGATCCTGCCGCCTGGCAGCCGGAACCGGAGGAACCGACAAAGAACACGGGCTCCGGCAGCAGCACCGACTGGGACCTGTACGTTAAACAGGCGGAAAAGGCCAAAGCCGAAGGGCAGAAGGTCCAGGAGGTCATGGTATGAGCCGTGACACTATCATGGAAAGGGTTCGCCAGCTCATGCGAAACGGCGTATCCCGCGCCGTGCTCAATGTGGTGGACGATGACGGCAACATGCAGCGCGTTCAGATATCTCTGCTGGAAGATGAAGTCATCGACGACGTGGAACGCTTCCAGAACTACGGCTTCACGTCCGTGCCGGAAGAAGGTTCCGAGGCAACCGTGGTGTTTGTTGGGGCTGATCGTTCCCATCCCGTTGTTGTGGTGGCCGACGACAGGCGCGTGCGCAAGAAGGGAATGAAGCCCGGAGAAGTGGCCGTCTACCACAAGAACGGAGACTTCATTCACCTGAAGAACGAAAACGAGATCGAAGTCAAAACAAAGACGTTCAATGTGAACTGTACTACGGCCACGCTTGCAGCAGGTTCAGAAATCACGCTGGATACGCCGCTTGTCACGTTGACCGGCCGCCAGCAGACCACAGGCGAGAAGTCAGGCGGGAGTGCGTCCACCTTTGCGGGCGGGCTGGAAAATACCGGCGGAGAAATCATCAGCAACGGCATATCCCTGGAACATCATATCCACCGCGGCGACAGCGGCGGCACCACGGGAGAACCGCAATAATGGAACGTGTCATTGTCTGGTGTGTGGTTCTGGTAAGCATTCTTCACATCATCCATTTCATGCGGGGCGGATAGATGGACATTCTCATGACTCAAGATGAGCAGGGGCTTTTCGATCTTCCCGTGCGGAAGGGCGATCTTATGGGGGACAACTCTCTGGGCACGGAAGTCATGGTTTCCCTGTTTACCGATGTCCGGGCAGAACAGGATGAACTCCCTCCGGAGTACAGCGATCCTCGCGGCTGGTGGGCGGATGCGCTGCTTGCCCTGCAGGGCGACGAACAGGGGACAGGCTCCAAGCTCTGGCTTCTGCACAGGCAGAAGCAGCTGCAGGCTGTGCTGGTGCGTGCGGAAGCCTATGCCAGGTCTGCGTTGCAGTGGCTGATGGATGAAGGGCTGGCCAGTGCCGTGAACGTAACGGCGGAAAACCCCGTCCAGGGCGTGCTTTCTCTCAAGGTATCCATTACGCGAACAAGCCCTTCCGTCGTGCAGCGCGTAACCGAGGACTGGCAGATCAATATTACCGAAAACAATATTACCATGGGGGCGGCATGAGCTTTTCGCGTCCTTCACTTTCGACTCTCCGGTCCCGTATTGCGGCGGACGTGTCCGGCCGTCTTCTGGATGGTTCGCCGCTCAGATCCAGATCCGTTCTTTCCGTGCTGGTCTATGTGTGGGCAGGGGCATGTCACCTCATGTATGGAGCCCTGCAGTGGTATTTCTCACAGTTCTGGATAAAGACGGCGGAAAAAGAGTATCTGGAACGCAAGGCTTCCACCTGGGGCATTACCCGTAAGGCAGGCGCGCGGGCCGTAGGGCAGGTGACCTTTTCCGGCTCGGGGATTGTGCCCGCGGGCTCCGTGCTCAGGAATTACTCCGGTCTCCTTTTTACTGTGGATGCGGATGTCTCCGTGCCTGGCACAGGCGTGGTCACGGCGTCGGAAACCGGCAGTGCTTCCAACCTGGAAAGGGGCGAGACGCTCACGCTGGTGCAGGCCGTGGCCGGCGTTTCCGGATCGGCCGTAGTGGTTTCCATGACCGGTGGCGTGGATGCGGAGACGGATGATGAGCTCCGTAACCGTGTACTGACAGCGCTGCGGAATCCTCCCATGGGCGGATCGGCGGCGGACTATGTGACATGGGCGCTTGAAGTGCCCGGCGTTACCCGTGCCTGGTGCTATCCGCTTTATCTGGGGCTCGGCACGGTAGGGCTGTCCTTTGTCTGCGACGGTCAGGATGACTCTCCGCTTCCAGATGAGGAAATGGTGCGGCGTGTGCAGGAATACATTGAGGAGCGCAAGCCGGTCACGGCGGATGTTATGGTTTTTGCTCCGCGTGCCGTGCCGGTAGATATCAGGCTTCGCATTGTTCCGGATACTTCGGCTGTGCGGGAGGCTGTAAAAGCCGAGCTTCACGATCTGTTTACCCGTGAGGCGGAGCCGGGCGTTACTCTGCTCAAGTCTCATATTGACGAAGCCGTCAGTATCACGTCCGGAGAAGAGGATCACCTGCTTCTTGAGCCTGCGGTGAACATTGTGCCGGCAAGCGGTGAGCTTCCCGTCCTGCGAAACGTCACGTTTGAGGAGTAGACCATGGGGCACAGCGTCAACGACTACGCCGCCATGCTCACGCGGCTGCTTCCCAGAGGCTGCATATGGACTGCCTTGCCCGACTCGAATCTGGGAAAGCTGCTGTGTGCCTTCGGTACAGAGCTGGCCAGACTGGAAGCGGACGCGGAGCGTCTGGTGCAGGAAGTCACTCCTGCCGAGACGGACGAAGCTCTGGAAGACTGGGAAGAAGAGCTTGGCCTGCCGGATGAGTGCAGTCTTGCCGATAACGACAGAGACCGCCGGCGGCAGATAGTGCTGTTCAAGCTTCAGCGCACCGGGCTTGTGAATGAGGAATATTTTCGGCAGCTGGCCTTGTCCATGGGGTACGACAGGGCGGAGGTGTACACGGTAAGGCCTTTCCGGGCGGATGTTTCTTTGTGCGGTCATGCTGTTTGGGATGCCTGCTTCCACCATGTGTTTTTCATTACGCTTCCGTCCGTGTTCGGTACGCCCCTGCGCATGGGGGATCGTATCAATCGTCGTCTGCGTATCTGGGGCATACTCGATTTTGAATGCCTGGTCAGGCAGGTGAAGCCGGCGCATACCGGCGTGGTTTTCAAGTACGAATAACAGGAGACTATCATGCAGAGGATTCATGCGGCCGACACGGTTCCCGTGCTTCCGGAAGCGCCGAAGGACGGAACGCCGGGGTATTTTTCCGACGGTAATGCGGCCACGGGCGATATGGCCACCGTCATTGACGCGGCGTGGTGCAATGGCGTTCAGGAAGAGCTTATGGCGTTTCTGACCGCGGCGGGAATAGAACCGAGCGCTGAAGATCTCGGGCAGGTTCTGGCCTCGGTAAAGAAAATTACGAATGAGGCCATAAAAAAATATGCTGCGCCCATAAAGCATGCGTCCGGAGAAAACACTTACGGACTGGGAAGCTCCGCCAGTTACGGGCACTTGAAGCTCTCCGATGCCACCGATGCCAGCAATCTGACTGTGAATGGAGGCACGGCGGCTACGCCTCGGGCCGTAGCTGAAACCATGCGGGTGGCAGGCGAAGCCGCGGAAGCGGCAGGCAATGCGCAGGCAGCGGCCGATGGGGCGCAGAACTCGGCGAATCAGGCGCAGAGCGCGGCTGACGCTGCCGCAACAGCGGCGGAAAAAGCCGCTCAGGCGGTAACGCAGCTGGAAGAGAATATTACTCTTCAGCTGGAATCCATGAACGCCAGAGAGTACTGGACTCTTATGGATGAGCCGGTAGACGCGGATGAGCTGCTCGGCATCAGAAGCATGTATTACCTTACGGAGCAGGCGTCCGGCTCAACGAACATGCCCGAAGGGATGGCCTATCCTGCGTTCTTCAGCTCCGGCGCCACGCGGGACGGAAACGTGGCGATACAGCTTATCCTGTCTGGAAATGAGCTTTATATTCGTCAAGGCGTAACTGATGACAGTGGAGAGTCCTGGCTGGGACTGGAGTGGGAACAGTTTACTCCGCCGTCTTCGGATAAGCCGAAAGCTGCAGGAACTGCGGAAGCAGGTACGTCGAAAAAGTATGCCAGGGGAGACCATGTGCACCCCCTGCAGACTTCCGTTTCCGGTAATGCCGGTACGGCCACAAAGCTGGCCACGGAACGGAGTATCGACGGTGTCGACTTTGACGGATCTTCTTCGATTGCGCACTTTGCGGAGTGTTCTACGGCAGCGGGTACGGCGGCAAAAACAGTAACCGTCACCGGCTTCAGGCTTGCTGCCGGCGCACGAGTTACTGTCCGATTTACGGTCACGAATACTGCTGCCGGTCCCACGCTGAATGTTTCCGGAACTGGCGCTAAGGCCATACAGTACCGCAATGCGGAGGTGAGTGCCGGGGTGCTGGCTGCAAATCGAGTGTATGAGTTCGTATACGACGGCAGCGCATGGGAACTCGTGGGAGATATTGATACCAATACAACGTATGCTGCGGCCACGGCAGCGCCGAAAGCCGCCGGGACAGCGGCAGTCGGCACATCGGCAAAGTATGCGAGGGAAGATCATGTTCATCCTCTGCAGACTTCTGTGACGGGGGCTTCCGGATCATGTACCGGTAACGCTGCTACGGCAACCAAAGCTTCGCAGGATGCGAACGGCAATGTCATAACGGCAACCTATGCCACAAAGGCAGAGCTGGAAGATCTTGAAGGTCAGCTTGGAGGTATTGCGGTACTGCCTTCAGGAACGACGCCTAAGGCTGCAGGTACGGCGAGTGTCGGGAGTGAGGACAGATACGCTCGGGGCGATCATGTGCATCCCGCGCAAACCTCCGTTTCCGGCAATGCGGGTACGGCAACAAAGCTGGCTACAGCTCGAAGTTTTTGTGTCAATCTGGCCAGCACTTCTGCGGCTTCGTTTGATGGCTCGGCGAATGTAACGCCGGGTGTAACGGGTATACTTCCCATAGCCAACGGCGGCACGGGAAGCTCCACCGGGAATGCGCCTTCAGCAACAAAAGCGACGCAGGATGGCGCCGGCAATGTGATTACTGAGACCTATGCGACCAAGGAAGAGTTGGATAGCAAGGGCACAAGCATGCCTGTCGGCTCCATTTATGTGCAGTTCTCCGGTCAGGCGGCGCCTTCTGATCTCTTTGGTGGAACGTGGAGCAATGTGAGTTCGACCTACGCCGGGCGGTTCTTCCGCGCCGAGGGCGGAAGTGCGGCCACGTTTGGCAGTGCGCAGAATGATGGAGCTCCTGAAATATCAGGTTCATTGTGGTGGGTAGGCGGTTCCGGCGGTTCTGGCGGGCAATTTACCGGGGCATTTCATGCCGGTGCCAATAAATCTGGCTACCAGCACGGTACTGGAGGCGAGCAAACAAACGCAATAGGGCAGTTTGACGCGAGTTATTTCAATAACAAATATGGTGCCGCTAACGAAGTTCGCCCCATAAACTCGACCATCAGAATCTGGAAACGCACTAAATAGAGGAAAGCCGTATGGAATATATCATGACAGATCAAAGCGGGATCATTGTCGATCACTGCTGTGGAGGCATTCTTCCCGAAGGCGCGGTCAAAGTACCAGATGGATTTTCGGGGTGTGTCGGTATGAATATTGCGGCCTTGCTGCCGGATTTTTCAGGGGTAAAACCGATCTCTCAGCAGGTCGAGGAAGGTTTGCTTACTATCCCGGAAGGTATGAAAGCCAACGCCGACGATAACGAGCTTGTCCGAATGTCCCAGGAGGAGATTGACGAGGCCTTCCCTGTTCAGACGTGGGCCGTGCCGGGAGAGTTTCACGCGGTGTCTGTACATAAGAGCTTCGCCCGAGACGGGGGATTCGGTTATTTCCCGCCTGATGGTGCTGTACTCATGAAAGGAGAACAGCCCGGCCGTGCGTATAAGGCCGGGGAGGATGGAACGTGGATTCTCGACGCTGAGAAAAAGGAGGAGATGGACGTTGCCGAGGCGACGGAAGCGTCTACGACCATGCTTTCCGCTCGTGTCATGCGGTCCATGGCTCAGACGGAAAGTTTTTCGGTCTCGGAGTTCGCCACGCTGGCTAAGGCAAAGCAGTTTCCGGAATGGCGTGCAGAGACGGAGTACGCTGCAAAACAGCGTATCATCCATGAGGGCATTGTATACGAGGTGGTACAGAATACAACGGCTCAGGAGCACCAGCCGCCTTCCGCTGAAGGTATGTTGGCCGTATACAGACCGCTTTCCTCTGTCGGCTCCTATGGCATGGACGGTACGAGGGGCATGCCCTTCGAGTTCATCTATGGCATGGACGTTCACAAGGGTGAATATTTCACCTGCGACGGAAAGCTTTGGCTTGCCACGAATGACATGTTGCCCTGTACCTGGCTTCCCGGAAGCGTCGGCGCATGGTGGGAAGAGGTAACGGAATAATCCGTTCCCTGCGGCATATCAAAAAAGGAGGCTCCGATGCAGAGAATTCAATCGGTAGGAACCGTCAATTATTTGCCTGAGGTACAGCTTTCCGGAGAACCCGGCTATTTTTTCGGCGGCGATCCGAATACCGGTAAACAGGCTACCGTGGTCACGGCAGCCTGGCTCAACATGGTGCAGGAAGAACTGCTTGCCGTTGTT
>CALUTB010000093.1 GCA_944323575.1 uncultured Mailhella sp.
ACTACCCGGCCATTGACGTGCTGGCCAGCGTAAGCCGCGTGATGAACTCCATCGTAAGCAAGGAGCACAAGAAGGCCGCGCAGAGACTGCGGCAGATACTGGCCAAGTTCGCGGAAGTTGAACTTCTCGTCCAGATAGGAGAATATAAGAAAGGCGCGGATAAGGAAGCCGATGACGCTCTGGCCCATATCGACAAGGTGAACGCCTTTCTCAAGCAGGGGCTTGGTGAGAAAAGCACCTTTGAACAGACACTGGAAGGTCTGTTCGAGGCGGTTCGCTGATCGTGGAAGCGTATCCTCTCGAATCGCTGCTCACGGTGCGCCACTACCGGGAGGAAGGGGCGAAACGGCGGGTACGCATGGCGGAAACGACATTGCGGGAAGCCGAGGAGGCCGTCGAAAAGGCCCGTGAAGAGGTTGAACGATATCGGGTCTGGCGCAGAGAGGAGGAAGATCGTCGTTACGCGTCCATCATGAACGTCCCTGTCAGCATTGAGCGGCTCGACGACTTCAAGGCCGGCCTTGCCCGTCTGGCCGCAGGAGAGACGGATCGGGAAAACGCGGTGCTGGAGGCGGAAAAGTATGTCGAGGCATGCCGCAGGGAACTCGACAGTGCCAGAGATGACGCATCCGCGGCCCGAAAGAATACGTCCAAGATACAGGTTCATAAGGATATATGGAAAGAAGAGGCTAAAAAGGAGGCCGAACGTCAGGAAGACCTGGAACTCGAAGAATTTCGTCCCATATCCAGAAAAGGCGCCGAAGCTGAAGGCGAAGACGCCTGAATATTCAAGAGGAAACTGTCATGAACGATATCACTACCCGCTTTTCCTCGTCTTCTCCCAGCAGAGAACGATCGTCCTCCGTAGATAGTCACGCCGCCCCTGCTCCTCCCGATGCCGAAGTTTCCGAGCGTTTTCTGAATGATCTTGAAAGAGATCCCAAACGCCATGATCTGGAAAGCGGCGGAACGAGGGATGATCCCGCAGAGGAGCCTGCAGGACACCTGTCGTCCATGAGCGGCATGACCAGTCCGCTGGAGAGCCTGTTTTCAGGACGTATGGAACAGATGACACAGGCACAGGACGCCGGCCCCTTGGAGCAGGGAGATCTTCAGCAGCTTGTGGATCGCATTCTGGTGGCCACGCCGGAAGACGGCGGCAACGAGGTGCGTCTGACACTGGGCAGTCAGATTCTTCCAGATACGGAGATCATTCTGCACAGGGACATGGACGGCATGCTGTCCGTCACGCTCAGCAGTTCGAACGCATCATCGTTCCAGACGCTGGTTTCTTCCCAAGGCACGCTTCAAGATATGCTGGAAAGACTGGAAAAGCGTTCCGTCCATGTGGATGTCCTGCGGGATTCCGGCAGGGAGGAAAATGACACGGGGCGCAGATCCCGCGGCTATATGACTGAAGATATGTATCCTTCCTGACAGCGGGGCAACAGCATTCTTCAGAAAAAAGTCGTACGATCCGGAAAAAAGGCAGAAAAGACGCTCTGCTTCGTTATTCCCGCATCGTCATTCACCCACAACGTATTGAGCAACACGGATCAGCATCATGGCGGAAGCTGTCTATCATCCATCTTTCAGGCCCTCTTTTCTGTCTCCGGAAAAAGCGGCTCTTCAGAACTGTCTCTGTCTGCGGGACTTTCCCTGGCGCGCCCCCTTCGGATCCGGGGCCGTTCTTCTTTCCCCTCTGCCGGACGCCCCGGAATTTTCTGCCGCCTGCGTGGTAGAACTTGAACTCGACGGTACGCTCTGGCAGCTTGAGACCGACAGCACGGCCATGCTGCTGAGACATGACATTTTCCGTTCCTCCGAGGACGATACCCCCGTTCCCGACGAACGCCTTCTTCCGGATGAGGTGAAACGTGCGCTGCTGGAATCGCTCCTTGAACCGGTTCTTGCCGCCATGCGCGCCGCTCTGGACCGACCCATCGTCATCAAAGACGCCCGTTTTGCGCCTGAATCCCGCAAAGACGGCAGCCCCTTCAGCGCGGGATTCAAGGCAGCCTTCATCGGCGAAGACCGACCGGACATGACTGCCTTTCTGCGTCTTGTTCCCCGTAAAAAGGAAGATGTTTCCGTTCTGACCGGAGCCGTGAGGGCCTTTCCCGTACGCAGGAGCGGTCCACTTCATGCAGCGCTGAAAAGCGTTCCTCTTGAAGTCACCCTTGAATCGGGCTATCTTCTGCTGAGCACTCGGGATGTCGCCGACCTGCACCGTGAAGATGTACTTATTCCCGAAGCATGGACGCTTCCCGAAACGCTGACACTCCGCGTACGACGGGGATCAGCAAAAGATCTTACGGCCGTCTGCGACATCAGCGGCGGTCAGGCAGTGCTCCGCTCACCCTTATCCGAAGAACCGGACCCGATCATGGACAACCCCGATCTGAAAGACATGGACATTCGTCTGAGTTTCGAACTCGAACGCCGTATCATTACCATCGGCGAACTGGAAGCCCTCGCCCCGGGATACGCCTTTGCTCTGGAAAGCGACATGAACGCCCCCGTCACCATACGGGCAAACGGCAAGGCCGTGGCCAGAGGCCGTCTCGTCGACATGGACGGAACGCTGGGCGTACAGATCGCCGAAACGCTGTAACGTTCCCCGGAGCCTGTTGCCATGTCCGAGATCAATCCGCTGTATCTCATGGCAGGCCTGTCCATTCTCGGTCTGGCCCCCTTTTTCCTCATGATGGTGACCTCCTACGTCAAAATCGTGGTGGTCACCTCGCTTGTGCGAAACGCCCTCGGCGTGCAGCAGGTACCTCCGGCCATGGTCATGAACGGACTCGCCATCATACTCAGTGTGTTCATCATGGCGCCCGTGGCCATGGATACCGCAGACATCGTCAAGACTCTTCCCGTTCCGGCCAATCCCGGACCGGCCGACGTCATTGACCTGGCCGACAGGGCCTCTCCTCCGCTCAGAAGATTTCTCGCCGCAAATTCCGACGAGAAAGTGACCAATATGTTCATGGGAACAGCCAGAAGGATCTGGCCGGCGGAGCGGCACGACATGATCAACAAGGACAATCTGCTCATCATGGTGCCTGCCTTCACCATTTCCGAACTGACCAAAGCCTTCCAGATAGGATTTGTCCTCTATCTCGCCTTTGTGGCCATCGATCTTATCATCTCCAACATCCTGCTTGCCATGGGCATGATGATGGTCTCGCCCACAACCATTTCCCTGCCCTTCAAGCTGCTGCTCTTTGTCACGCTCGACGGCTGGCTGAAAATCAGCCAGGGTCTGATGCTCAGTTATCAGTAACACGACGGAGGTTTCCCGTGCAGATCAATACCACCATCCAGGACGGCGTGTCCGTCACAAAAATCGCCGGACGCATGGATGCCACCACGGTCACGGAATTCAATGATGAATGCCAGAAACTGCTGAACTCCGGTTCCGGCCGCATCATCATCGATCTCGAAGGCCTTGAATACATAAGCTCCGCCGGTCTGAGGGGTATCCTCACCATGGGCAAGGCCTGCAAAAGCGCAGGAAAAGTCCTGGCCTTCTGCTCCATGCAGGCCATGGTTGCGGATATGTTCAAGCTCTCAGGCTTCACGTCCATACTCAAGGTATATCCGACGCTCGACGAGGCTCTGGCCGGAATGCGCTGATTCTCCGCACCCGCGCCGCCTACGTGCGGATGGACCGGGTGAATCCGGAACAGGTGTTCCGCCCCGTCCCTGCACGTGCGAAGCCCATCCGTGAACACCGTTTTCGCGCCATGACCAGGAGGCCGCCATGCCACAGCTCCATGTTCCCGCACGGCTGGAACAGCTTGCCGCAGTCAACAGTTTTCTTTCTGAAAACATTCCTCCCCGCTTTCTTCCGACCCTGCTCAATCTCGAGCTGGTGACCGAGGAACTGCTGGTCAACGTGTTCAGCTATGCCTATCCTGAAGGCACCACCGGTAATGCCGAAGTCACCCTGCGTGAGGTTTTCTTCGACGGACAGGACATGCTCTGCTTTTCCGTCAGAGACTGGGGCGCGCCGTTCAATCCCTTTGCGGAAGTACCCGCACCGGATCTCTCCCTGGACACCGAAAGTCGTCCCATAGGCGGCCTCGGCATCTATCTCATACGCAATGTCACCACCCACCAGGCCTACTCCCGTGAAGATGGCGCCAACAGGATAGAGGTCTATTTTTCTCTTCCGGAACAGGAATGATTCAAGCATCCGACAAAACGATACATACTGACAACCGCAGCGGAACACACGCGATCACCATCTGTTCGCTGTGTCTGCCCGTGTTCATCCTTCTATTTTTTCCCGGCAGGCTGCTTGCGGGAAGAATTCTTTCGGAAGAAGTCACAGTGACCGAAACCAGCATTCTGGACAGGGTCCGCGGACAGGAATTTCTCCTAGACAGCATGGATGTCGGTAGTCTTTCTCCCTCGGCCCGGCTTCTGGCCATGCCGAGACCCATGATAACGCCGGAACTGGCATACGCCATACATGACGGCTATCTCTACACGGCTCCGGAAGAATGGAAGCGCATCATACGAAAGGCCGCATCGACCTATGATCTTCCGGAATCTCTCATCGCCGCAGTCATACGGACGGAATCCGCCTTTCAGGCCGGCGCCGTGTCTCCCAAAGGTGCACGCGGCGCCATGCAGATCATGCCCGACACGCAAAAGGAGCTCGGACTGACCGATCCCTATGATCCGGAAGCCAACGTCATGGCCGGAAGCGCCTATCTCCGTCGTCAGCTTGACCGCTTCGGCACGATTGAACTGGCACTTGCTGCGTATAATGCCGGTCCCGCCAATGTCGAAAAGTACGGCGGCGTCCCGCCTTTTCCCGAAACGCTTGCCTATCTGCGTCAGGTTGCCGCACACAGGGAAGCGGCCAGTCGCGCCGTCACGACAACAGACGGAAAGAAAACGGAACAGAGGTCGACGCCCATCCATCGTCAGCCATGAGCCGGAGTTCTCCTTATAAAAACGGCGAAGTCCCTGAACTGCGTCATCCTGCATATCAATTCTTCCGCAAAGACTCACCAGGAAAAAGCCATGAACAAACTCTTTCTTTCTCTGCTCGGAACAAGCATCGTCGCGCTTATTCTCGCCATAGTCTGCGGTGCATGGCTTTTTCTGCAATCATGGGAAGACGGCAGAAGGCTTGAACGTCAGAACAGAGAGCTGCAGGCTTCGCTTGAAGCCTCACGTGTCCGTCTGGAAAATTTCTGCGAATATCCCGTCGAAGCCCTGTGCAATCTGGATGAACCTGCCGGAACCGTCAGCAGCGTCATGGGCGGCATCGAAGACCTGGCGCCTTCCCTGCCGGAACCCGCGACTTCTTTGAACCGGCAGCCGGAAAACGATGTTCCTTCCGCTCAACAGACCGCAGAAGAACAACGTCCCGTGGAACCTGCGGCTGCCCAGACCGTCACGGCTGACGAGGAACGCTCCGACTCAGACAGTCTGCCTTCTGCCGGCGATCCCTCCTCCGACACAGCGAAAAAACAGCCTCAGAAAAAAAACGGAAACATGGATTCCGCATCCTCCACGGATTCCGTTCCCGACACCCGAAAGGCAAACGATTCCGGCATCGAACAAGGCAGGAATCCGTCCGGGGAACGAAGCGCAATGACCGTTTTCCCCAAAAAGACCTGGAGTACGCTGAATCTGCACAACGAATCCATGACGCTGCGCATTGCAGGCGAAGGAAAATACCTCATCGCCCGTGGAAAACTTCTGCAGGATCCGCCGCGCTATGTCGTGACGATGCAGGGAGCATGGAAAGTCAGCAACAGACATCCGTCGACAACGTTGGTCAAAAACCTTCAGATTTTTCCTTCCGAGGGCAACACTCTGCTTGTCTTCGAACTGTCAGGGCAGCCGGAACACTGTTCCGTCGAGCAGGAGGATGCCCGTACCATCGCCGTCAGCATCCGGTGAAGATCACGCCTCTCCGGATCCCGCAGAAATCCGACTGTCCGGGAAAAGAACTTCGCATCCGTCTTTTCTGTGCATGCAGGACGCATGGTCCAAAAAGAAAAAAACTGTGAAGACTCTGCGCCGCACATGTTCCGTCGTCAGTTGCCGGCAGAAAGCAGCTTTTTCAGCATACCTGCAAAAGGCCTGGCCATGACCGGAAGAGAAAACGTTCTGCCCTTGACAAGATCATGAAGGAGCGCATCCACGCCTTCCCTGTCTGCGGAAATTTCTTCAATGCGTATCCATGCGCCGTCATCATCCACTTCAGCGCGGCTCAGCACGATGCGAACTTCTTCGGAAAAACCACGAGGCCGCACCACGGCCGTGATTCCGCCTCCGAAGGCACAGTCCAGATCAAGAATTTCCACATATCGGCCAGCCTGCCGATGCAGCGCTCCCATCACGGCATCACTTTTCAAAAGCTTGTTCACGCCCGCGCGCAGCAGCATCAGGGAGGAATCCCGGATCATCATGTCAGTTCTCCTTCCGGGCAAGCACTACGGCCTCGCCCAGTATGAACAGTACCTGCGCCGTTGCCTGCAGAAAAAGCATGGCCTCCTCGGCGGAGCGCCCCTTGATCGTTCCGCTCCAGTTCGCGAGAGCCATGATGCTCCAGCTGCCCTTGATACAGGCTGCAAAACGATCGCCTTCGGGCGTGCCTCCGGGCATTCCCGCGAGCTCCAGTGCCGTTTCGTCAAGATATTTCATGCCCTTCTCACGGGCAAGCAGCGCAAAAAGATTGCTCTTGAGCAGTTCATCCTCTACGGCTTCCCACATGCTGGCGGCCGCAGCCCCGGCAAAACAGCAGGAGCCAAGCACGGCAAGAGGCTCCACATGATCATACAGGGAATGATATTCGCGGATGCAATGCTCGAAAAAGGAACGCACAAGACCTGAAAGCTCAGGAATGCTGCGGACCGACTCCTTCAGAAAACCCGCTTTGGCGGCCTCTGACGCCAGCATGTTCTGAAGAGCGCTTCTATACTCTGCCACTTCCTTCAGCAGATTCCTGTCCTTTTCTCCTTCCATACGAATCTCCTCCCGTCGCTGATGCCCGTCGCTTCTTTTCCTGAGCCTGTTCCAACCTCCGTCGGAAGGACGGAGCACACGGGCATCGACCATCCGAAACCATGCTCCGGTCGTCAAAGCTTCGCCGGGCACGTGACAGGCATGTCTTCACGTTTGAACGTTCCAAGGGAAAGGAACCTAGCAGCAACCTGTGTTCATTTCAAGTATGGAAGCATCGCCTTGGCAGAGCATGAGGAATATGCTAGACCTCACCTCTGCGCTGACGCTGTACACGACAGACAGACTCTTCCCGTCAATTTCTGTTCAGCGGAACGCATCCCCGTATGTGTGCGCTTTCCCATCGACGGAGGTTTTATATGAAAATTTTTAATTTCTTTGGCGATTCCGTCACTCTTGGCGTCAATGACGCTCCCGCGGGCGGCTGGGTGGCACGTCTGGCCGGGAAGGCCGCAGTCGCCGGACTTTCCGTACCACCGGACACATTCTACAATATGGGCGTGCGCCGAAATTCCAGTCGCATGATACTGGACCGTTGGGAGAACGAGTTCAAAGCCAGAAGCATGGACGGCGTTCCGTCCTTCCTTCTCTTCTGTTTCGGCACCGTGGACATGGCAGCGCCCAAGGGTTCCCCCAACATCGCCATAGGGGAATCCGCCGCCAATGCAAGAGAAATCCTGATGAAAGCGAAAACATACGGTGCCACGGCCATGATCAGTGCCCCGCCGGTTGCGGAGACAGAGCACTGTCTGCGCCTCGAATCGCTCTGTACTGCATACAGCGCCATCTGTTCCTCCGTCGAGGTTCCTTTCGTGGACATCTTTCATCCCCTGCTGAAATCCGGTTATGTGCAGGATCTCTCGGACGGCGTTCATCCCGGTCCGTCCGGCAATGAGATGATCGCATCGCTCCTGCTTACCGCTCCCCCCCTGAAATCGTGGTTCAGAGAATAAAAATAATGCTTGACAGAACGGCACGCTCTCTATAGATTCCATCCGTCAAGCAAACGACGCGTCACCATCGTCTATCCGGTTAGGACAGAGGCCTCTCAAGCCTCCAAGACGGGTTCGAATCCCGTTGGTGACACCAAACTAAAGATTCATAAAGCCTCATAAAGCATCTAACGCTTTGTGAGGCTTTACTTTTATCCTGCCTCGATCCTTTCTGTCATCTCATAATGTGTATAGACCTCTCCATAATTTGTTGGTTTACTCGTTGACACATTTCACGCTGAGACGATGCCAGCATCGGAGATATCAAAGAAGGACGCCATGCCTTTGACGGATACCAAAGTTCGCGCCCTGCATGGGCGGATGCTGAAAGGCGAGAAGGTAAGCAAGGAAGCGGACGGGGGCGGCCTCAACTTTCAGAACGGGAAGTATTGACGGCTATCCTATCGCTTTGCCGGAAAACAGAAGACGCTGACCTTTGGCGTGTATCCCGATGTTTCATTGAAGGCTGCCCGGCAAGCCAGAGACAGGGCGCGGGCTTCTGGCACAGGGCATAGATCCGGCAGAACAAAAGAAGACCGAGAATGTGGAAACGGAGAGGCAGTAGCAGGAACAGGAACGGACGTTCCTTACTGTGGCCATGGAATACTATGACCGGAAGCTGACGGATAAGCGTGACCTGTACAAGAGACAGACGCTTGCCCGCTTCGAGAATCAGATATTTCCCTTCATGGGGGACATTCCCATTTCCAAGCTGAGGCCGTCGGACATACTGGCCGGGCTGCGTGACGTGGAAGAACTCGGATCCATCGATTGGCATACAGGCTGTCCAGTCTCATAAGGCAGGTGTGCCGCTATGCCGTGGCCGCAGGCTATGCCGAGTTCAATGTCGCCGCTGAACTGACCATAGCCATGACGCACAAAACGAAGGCCGTACCCCCTGACCAAATATCTGACCGAGGCCAAGCGACAAAAGGAAGCCAGGAAGAGCAAAAAACAGGCCGCCAACCCACATTGCTCCGCGCCGCAGACGGCTTGTTGCAATGCGGGATCCAGGCGGCAGACACAGCCCGGCCGATTACCGCCAAATCCGACGGGATTGCCAAACCACGGGAAAATGAGCGACCGCCGTATGCTTCCATAGACGGTTTTACCACCAGGCCGGATACGCCGCTGGATATGCTGTAGGCAAATTCTGGTGTCTACTTCCCTGTCAGGTAGACACCTGATATACTCTTGCCATTGTCAGAGAACACAAGATATAAAGACATCCGCGTCAGAGTATGTTTAAGATTTGAATTCAAAACATGAGTTGGAAAGATGAAAGCTGAGTTGGAAAAATTGTATTCCTATATTTTGAAACTCAACTTGCAAGATGGAATTTTTAAGACAAATATTCCATATATAAACATCCAAAAAAGCTCTGCAGGAAAACTTAATTTTCCTATCCTATCGGAATCTTTTATTTATTATATAGTGTCAGGAAGTATATGTGCTTATAATGACGATGGTTTTAGAGAATTTTCTGAAGGTGATTTTATTATATCACAATCATATAGGCCTACTTCATGTACTGTACAAAAAAATAATATGTTTTTAGCAATAATAGTACATTTTTCTGTTGATGATATTGTATCAGTATTAATAGATATTGAAGATGAAATGTTAAAAATTAATAACAGTACAGATGATATTTTATTAGAAAAATATTCAGAAAAATTTTT